>JAAYEI010000009.1 GCA_012728815.1 Clostridiales bacterium | reverse complement strand
GGATAAACGCTGAAGGCATCTAAGCGTGAAGCCAGCCTCGAGAAGAAGGTTCCCATTCATTGAATGAAGTAAGGCCTCCGGGAGACGACCGGGAGATAGGCCGGCGGTGTAAGCGCAGCAATGCGTGAGCTTGCCGGTACTAATAGGCCGAGGGCTTGATTTTAGGAGAGACCAAAGGAAGAAGAAGGCAGTGGCCTGCTCGTTATGGATGTGTGCGGTTGTCAGGCTGCGCGGGTTCCGAGGGAGAGAGCCGGGGAGACCCGGCGGAATCCGGGGGACCCGGAGCTTGAGCAGATTTCCGGCGGCAATGGCGAAGGGGATCACCTGTACCCATCCCGAACACAGAAGTTAAGCCCTTCAGCGCCGATGGTACTTGGCTGGAAACGGCCCGGAAGAGTAGGTCGCCGCCGGTCTCCATGGATTGCGAAGAGATGCTCTTCGCAATCCCCTATTCCTCCGTAGCTCAATGGCAGAGCACTCGGCTGTTAACCGAGTTGTTGCAGGTTCGAGTCCCGCCGGGGGAGCCAAAACCTGTTCACCAGCGCCCAGCGGTGAGCGGGTTTTTTGTTTTTCGCGGCATCTCCCGCCTTTTGTTGGCGCCGCCTTCACCCCTTCGCCCTGGGACCAAAACAGGGGCGGCGAACGGCGTGGCCGCCCCTTTCCGCGTGAGCGCGCCGGTGGGGAAAAGGCCTGCGGCAAGGCAACACCAGGATGGATGGGTATATCATCCTTCACCAGGCCGGTTTTTGCGCCGCGTGCCCGGCGTGCGGGGCCTTTGGAGAAGGACCTTGGTGCAGGCCCATGGACGGCCTGGCCGGGCTTGCGCCGGGGTGGCCCATGGCGTATGATGGCACAAACAGGTGGCATACAGGTTGGAACTGGCATCAAAGTGAGGGTGACTATGGAAATCAACACCGCGTTGTTTCTGGTCCTGCTGGGCGGGGCGCTGGCCTTGGGCTACGCCTTTTTGAAGACCCGGTGGATCTATGCCCAGCAGGTGGAGCATCCGGTGCTCCAGGAGGTGTCCGGCTACATTGCCCAGGGCGCCATGGCCTTCATGAGCCGGGAGTACAAGGTGCTCTCGCCCTTCGTGTTGGCGGTGGCGCTGTTTCTGGCCCTGGGCAACCAGGGCGCGCTGCGCTGGCAGGGCGCAGCCTTCCTGCTGGGCTGCCTGGCCAGCGGCCTGGCCGGCCTGCAGGGCATGCGGGTGGCCACCGCCGCCAACGCCCGCACCGCCCAGGCCGCGAAGGACCGTGGCCTGGGCGCCGCGCTGCACGTGGCCTTCTCCGGCGGCTCGGTCATGGGCATGAGCGTGGTGGGCCTGGCCCTGCTGGGCCTGTTCCTGGTCTTCTACCTGAGCATCCAGGCCTTTGGCCAGACCGAGGACAGCCTGCGGCAGATCATCCTGCCCCTGGGCACCGCCTTCTCCCTGGGCGCCTCCTCCATCGCGCTGTTCTCCCGGGTGGGCGGGGGCATCTTCACCAAGGCGGCCGATGTGGGCGCGGACCTGGTGGGCAAGGTGGAGGCCGGCATCCCTGAGGACGACCCGCGCAACCCCGCCACCATCGCCGACAACGTGGGCGACAACGTGGGCGATGTGGCCGGCATGGGCGCGGACCTGTTTGAGTCCTACGTGGGCTCCATTGTGGGCGCGATGATTCTCGGCATGGCGGTGCCCGCCTCGCCGGAGCTGCGCCTGAAGCTGATGTTGCTGCCCCTGCTGATTGCCGCGGTGGGCATCCTGGCCAGCGTGCTGGGCACCTTCCTGGTGCGCGCCAGCAAGAGCGACAAGCCCCAGCGCGCGCTCAACGCCGGCACCCTGGGCGCTGCGGGGCTGGCCACGGTGCTGGTCTTCCTGTTGATGTACCTGCTGCTGGGGGAGGGCACCGACAACCAGGGGGTGGGCCTGTACCGCGTGTTTGGCGCGACAGTGACCGGGCTGGTGGCCGGGGTCATCATCGGGCAGATCACCGAGTACTATACCGGCACCAACAAGCGCCCGGTGCGGGAGATCGTGAGCGCCAGCGAGACAGGCTCGGCCACCACCATCATCTCCGGCATCGGCGTGGGCATGCGCAGCGCCTTCCCCACCGTGCTGGTCATTGCCGCGGGCATCTATGGCAGCTACTGGCTGGCGGGGCTCTACGGCGTGGGCGTGGCCGCGGTGGGCATGCTGATGACCCTGGGCATCCAGCTGGCGGTGGACGCCTACGGCCCCATCGCTGACAACGCCGGGGGCCTGGCGGAGATGGCCGAGCTGCCCCGGGGCGTGCGCAAAATCACCGACAGCCTGGACGCGGTGGGCAACACCACCGCCGCCATCGGCAAGGGCTTTGCCATTGGCTCCGCCGCGCTGACCGCCATCATCCTGCTGTCCTCCTTCCGCGACCAGGCCGGCCTGCTGCGGGTGGACATCACCAGCGCCGATGTGCTGGTGGGGGTGCTGATTGGCGGGGTCATTCCCTTCCTGTTCTCCGCCCTGGCCATGGGCGCGGTGGGCAAGGCCGCCCATGAGATGATCGCTGAGGTGCGCCGCCAGTTCCGGACCATGCCCGGCATCCTGACCGGGGAGGAGAAGCCGGACTACCGGCGCTGCATCGACATCAGCACCCGCTCTGCCCTCAGGGAGATGCTGGCGCCCGGCCTCATTGCCCTGATCACGCCGGTGCTGGTGGGCTTCCTGGGCGGCATCGCCATGCTGATTGGCCTGCTCACCGGGGTCACCGTGGCCGGGGTGGCCCTGGCCATCTTCCTGTCAAACGCCGGCGGCGCCTGGGACAACGCCAAGAAAATGGCCGAGAGCGACGACAGCCTGGGCAAGGGCTCGGAGGCCTACAAGGCCGCCGTGGTGGGGGACACCGTGGGTGACCCCTTCAAGGACACCGCGGGACCGGCGCTGAACATTCTGATCAAGCTGATGAGCATGGTCTCCCTGGTGATTGCGCCCATGCTCCAAGCCTATTGGGGGTAAAACAATGCAAACAAGCTATCAGCCGCACCTGTACATGATCTGCTACCCCAACTCCGCCCTGGTGCTCAGCCACCTGAGCCCCCAGCACTTTGGCGCCAAGTACAACTATGGCTCCGCCACCTACTACACCGGCAAGCTGATTTTCGCCCAGGTTGACATCAACTACCGCCACCCCTACTTCCGCATTGATGAGGCGCTGGAGGGCTTCAAGCCCCATGATGACGGCATGCCCAAGGCCACCAAGTACATCTCCAGCTACCGGGTGCTGGAGCATGTGGACATCGACGCCATTGAAACCCTCTACCTGGCCAACGCCGACGGCACCAGCTTCCCGCTGCAGGCCAGGCCGTACCAGCCCATCAAGTCGGACAACATCCTACGCGTGTACGCCGAGATTGACCCCCTGCGGGTGATGACCCTGGCGCGGATGAGCCTCAGGGAGTTTGGCGCCTGGTTCACCGACCCCAAGAACATCATCGCCGTGCCCCGGCTGATGTACTGCCAGGTCAACCTGGACATCCCGGCCTTCCTGGCGGAGTTCGAGAAGAACCCCTTCAGCCCGCCGCCGCTGGACGGGGTGCACCCCAGCAAGCTGCGCGACGCCATCCTGGACCTGCAGCGCCGGGAATCCAAGCTGTTCAAGGGGCTGACGCTGGACACCTCCTTCACCAAGGAGTCCTATCGCCGCATCCGCCACGGCTTCATGTTCAAGGACGCCCAGAAGGAGAAGTTCTTCCCCATGCCGGCCATGAAGGAGATTGAGAACAGCAACCTGCGGTTCTACAAGGGGATGTGACGCGGCCTCACTGCCCGTAGCAAAGCTGAACCGCCCTGCCAGACAGCAGGGCGGTTCCTGTAATAGGGCGCCTGTCTTGCCCTGGCAAGCTAACCGCCCACCTCCACCACCACCTGAGCGCGCGCCTTGGCGCCGGTGACTGCAAAATAGGCCTCCTCCAGCGGGATCCATTCCCCAAGGAAGCGCTGCTGCAGCGCCGGCCCGTTGCGTTTCAGGATGCGCGCCGCCTGGCTGATTTTGTCAATCTGCAGGAAGACGCGCAGGTCGTAGACCTTCGCCAGCCGTGGGTGCAGGCTGTAGGCCCCCTCCACGATGTTCAGGGCCCTGGGTGTCACCGGCACCCAGTCCCTGAAGGCCATGGTCTGGCAGTCAAAGGGGCGGTAGCTGAAGGCGCCGCCTTCCCTCAGGGGCTTTTGCACCTCCTGCTCAAAGCGCTCATAATCCACGTTGCCGCCGGGCTCCTGATAGCGCTCCGGTGTGCGCTGGTGCGCCTGCAGGAAGAAATCATCCATGTGAAAGACATTGCAGTCATACACCCGCGCCAGCAGCGCGGCCAGGCTGGTCTTGCCCGAGGCGCTGCCCCCCTCTATGGCCACCATGGCCTGGCCCTGCCTGGCCAGCAGGCGGTCGATGCCGGCAAACACCGGCAGGAAGAGCGCATAGGCCGCCTGGATGACCCGGTAGGCAGGGGCATGGGCTGCGCGGAAAGCCGCTGAATGGCGCGCCGGGGGGCAGCCCCGGGCGCGGTAGTCGCGCAGGTGGGCCAGGGCCGCCTCCTGGTCAAAGGGGAAGGCGCCCCGGCGGATCAGGGCCTCCAGCCGCTCCAGGCCGGCGGTGAGGGCGGCCATCTCCCCCGCCGCCTCCTGGGCGGACAGGGCGAAGAGGGTGAAGAGGGTGTCCGGCGCCAGCCCGGCTTCTGCCATGGGGGCCAGGTGCACCCGGCAAAACGCCGGGCCCAGGGGCTCCACCAGCGGCGGCGCTGCCATGCGCCGCGCGCCCTGGCTGTCTTGCAGCTCCTGGCGCAGGAAGGCCCGTCCCTCAGGGGCGTCCGCCACAAAATGCCCGCTGCCCAGGGTGGCCTGGTACAGCGCTTTGATGAGGTCGCCCACCTCCAGCGCCGGGTAGCGCGCGGCCTGGTCCAGCAGCACCTGGTCCATGGGGTGCTTCGGTGTCATGTGGCCGCCCCTTCCGCTGCCGCCGCCTTCAGCCCCTTGTCCGCCCAGCGCGCGGCGTAGAGGTTGCCCAGGGAGAAGAAGGCCGCCATGAAGAAGACCCATTCCGGCCCCAGCAGCGCCCACACCAGGCCGGACAGCTGCGCCGCCAGGATGGACACCACATGGTCCAGGCTGATGCCGGTGGACAGCACATGGGTGACCTCCCCCGGGTCCAGCGCGATCTGGCGCAGGTAGACCGCCTTGAGCACATGCATCTGCATGTTGAGCCGGTCCAGCACGAAGAGGACGTAGATGATCATCACGCTCAGGCCGGCCTTGGGCAGCAGGCTGCTGGTGATGCCCCAGACCACAAAGCCATAGGCCAGGTAGATGAGCACAAAGCCCCAGGCGTTGAGCCGCAGCATCCGGGCGATGCCCACCCGGTCGATCCAGCGGCCGATGGCGCGCATGAAGAAGATGCTGACAAAGCTGGCGGAGATCATCAGCAGGCTCATCACGTCCGCGCCCTTGAGCAGCAGGTCCACCAGCACCCAGGCGGCGAACACATAGGCAATCTGCTTCTGAATGCCGTGCAGCATGGCCATCAGGTAATACCAGCGGTACTGCCGGCGCAGCACCAGGCGCACCCGCTGGCGGGCCCGGGGCCGGGTGCCCTCGGTGCGCACCAGCAGCAGGGCGGCGACGATGGCCACCACAAAGGCGCCCGCGCCAATCAGGAACAGCAGGATGACCGGGGTGGTGAAGGAGAACCAGCCCAGGCGGAAACCGAAGAACACGGTCAGCCCGGCCACAAAGCTGCACAGCACCTTGACGCTGGCGTACTGCCCCACCCGGCGCCCCATCTGCCCCGGCTCCGCCAGGGACATGCCGATGCTGTCCTGCAGGGGCATGAAGGTGTGCATGCCCAGGGAGTTGATGAACAGGAGCAGCAGCATCACCCCAAAGGTGGGGCTGAGCAGGCCCATGGCGGTCAGGCCCAGGCAGGCCAGCACCTGGGCAATCAGGCTGATCTTCAGGTCCCCCAGGCCGGACAGCGCGGCGATCACCAGCGCGCACAGCAGGCCTGGCAGCTCGCGGGGGATCTCAATCAGCGCGCGCTGCTGCGCGGTCACCTGGAAGGCGTCCTTGAAGTAGTTGGAGTACACGCCGTCGCTGAGGCCGTTGCCCAGGGCGGCCGCCGCAATCATGACGAAAAAAAGAAGCATCACCCGGTTGATTCTGCCCGTTTGCATGCGCTGTCCCCTTGCTGTTGATGGCAGTATCATAGCACGCGGGCCCCAAAGTGAAAAGGGCACGGTATACCGCGGGCCGGTTGACACCGGGCAGTGGTGGATATACAGTGGACACAAGCACAAACGACAGACCACATCACACAGGCAGGAGGATGCATCATGGCATTTCTGGCAGACCGCATGGCGCAGGTGCGCTCAGACATCCGCGGGCCGCTGTTTGAGGAGGCGCTGCGCATGCAGGCGCAGGGGCTTGAGGTGCTCAAGCTGAACACCGGCAACCCGGGCACCTTCGGGTTCCCCATGCCGCCCAGCATCAGGGCGGCCCTCAGCGCGCGCATGGACGAGGCCGTGCCCTACTGCGACCTGCGCGGCATGCCGGACGCCCGCCAGGTGCTGTTTGACTACCACCGGGGCAAGGGGGTGCCGGTGCCCACGGTGGAGGACATCTTCATTGGCAACGGCATCAGCGAGCTGGCGCTGATGCTGCTGGGCGCGCTGCTCAACCCCGGGGATGAGCTGCTGGTGCCCGCCCCCGTCTACACCCTGTGGAGCAACTCCGCCCGCATGCTGGGCGCGCGGCCTGTCTACTACCGCTGTGACGAGCAAAGCGGCTGGTACCCCGATGTGGCGGACATCCGCCAGGGCATCACGCCGCGCACCCGCGCGCTGCTGATCATCAACCCCAACAACCCCACCGGCGCGCTCTACCCCAAGGCCGTGCTGGAGCAGCTGCTGCAGGTGGCCCGGGAGCACAAGCTGCTGGTCATCTCCGATGAGATCTATGACCGGCTGGTGTTTGACGGGCAGGTGCACGTGTCCACCGCCAGCCTCTCTGAGGATGTGCCGGTGGTGACCCTCAACGGGCTGTCCAAATCCCACAACATCTGCGGCTTCCGCTGCGGGTGGATGGCATTGTCCGGGCCCGCGGCGCAGGTCAGGCCGCTGTCGGAGGCCCTGGGCAAGCTGGCCGCCGTGCGCCTGTGCGGCAACGCGCTCACCCAGCTGGTCATCCCCGCGGCCATGGCGGATGAGGCCTTCACCCGGCAGATGATTTTGCCAGGCGGGCGGCTGTACGAGCAGCGCCAGGCCACCATGGACACCCTGCGCGGCGTGCCCGGCCTCAGCTTTGTGCCCAACGCCGCCGCCTTCTACCTCTTCCCCAAGCTGGACATGCAGCGCTTCCACATTGAGACGGACCAGCAGTTCTGCCTGGACCTGCTGCATGAGACCGGCATCCTGGTCATCCCGGGCAGCGGGTTTGACCTGCCCAACCACGACCACCTGCGCATCGTGATGCTGCCGGAGGCGGGGGTCTTGCGGGAAGCCATGGGCAGGTTTGTGGCGTTTTTGGAGAAGCGGGCGGGCTGAAGGCACCGCCCGGGCGCAGGCGCTGGCAAAGCCGCGGGCTTTTGCGCCTGCGCCAGGCTGTGCCAGCCCCTGGGGGGCGCGCGCGGGTGCAAGGCAGGCAGGATGGGGGGAAGGGCGATGAAATGGCTTGAGCGGTTCAGGCAGCCCGGGCAGGATGGCCGCCTGAGCGGGCGGGAGAAGTTTTTCCTGGCCCTGCCCATCCCCGCCTCCTCGCTATCCGGTGTGCTCATCCACAACGTATACATCAAGCTGTATACCGACCTCATCGGCCTGGCCCCCATGTATGTGGGCCTGGTCTATTTGATTTACAACATCTGGAACTTCCTCAACGACCCGCTCATCGGCGTATTGATTGACCGGCGGAAGGTGGACCCCAAACGGGGCAAGTTCCTGCACATCATGCGGATCAGCGTGCCCTTTATGATCCTGTGCCTGGTGGCCATGCTCTTCTCCCAGCCCTCCTGGCCCCAGTGGCTGATTTTTACCGCCCTGCTGGTGGAGCTGTTCATCTTTGACACCTTCTCCACCGCCTACTCCGTGGCGGCCAACAGCCTCATCCTGGTGGCGGCGGCCAGCAAGGAGGAGCGGGTGGACGTGAACGTCATCCAGGCCTATGTGGCCAACATCGTCAGCTTTGTGGCCACCCTGGTGCCCACCTTCCTGCTGGTGGGCAACCGGGAGGGCAACCTCACCCAGGTCGCGCTGATCTTGCTGGGGGTGGTGGCGCTCAACGCCGGCATCTATTACTGGGCGCTGGCCAACCTGCAGGACAAGCCGGAATACTACGCCCTGGGCAACCCGGAGGGCAGCCTTAACCTGAACACCCTGTGGGCGGACATCCGCCCGCTGCTGCGCAGCCGCACCTTCCGCACCTGGGCGGGCTACAACCTGCTGGCCCTGGCGCCCAACGCCGTCTATTTCACCGCCTTTTTGTACCTGATGGACCACGTCATCAAAACCGGGGGGCTGGAGGCCACCCTGGCGGATGTGGTGCCCATGCTGGTGGTGTTCGCCCTGCTGCCCTTCATGGCGCGCTTCATCAAGCGGGCGGGCGGCAAGCGGGCCATCCTCTGGGGCAGCCTGCCCTACGCCCTGGGGCACGTGTGGCTGTTTTTTACCGGCAGCTGGCTGATGGTGCTGCTGGCCTACATCCCCATCATGGCCGGCAAATACCTGATGAGCACCGGCGGGGTGCCCCTGGGGGCCGCCCTGATTGATGAGAACGAGCGCCTGACCGGCACGCGCAAGCCCGGGCTGATCGGCGCCCTGCTGGCGCTGATCGCGGCACCGGCGCTGTCCAGCCAGCTGATGATCTTCATGGGCATCCTGCAGGCCTTTGGCTATGACGTCAAGGCGCCCACCCAGACCCAGCAGGCCATGCTGGGCATCCGGGTGGGCACGGCCCTGGTGCCCATCGCCTTCCTGCTGCTGGGGCTGATCCCCTTGCTGCGCTTCCCCATCGACCGGCGGATGGAGGAGGAGCTGTCCGAATACAGCCAGCAAAGAAGGCGGGGCGGTCCCCTGGACGGCAGGGGACGCTGACCAACAGGGGGAAGCATAAGGACATATCAAGATATAGAAAGACATGCCGCTGTGGGCCCGGCGGGCTTTGCCGCGCGGCTTCACGCGCTGGGTGCCGGCGGGCTGCGTGAGGCGTTCAGCGCCCCCGCCCTGCCCGCCGCTACCTGGCCCTGTCCCCAAACAGCCCGGTCGCCGGCACCTCAAAGAAGTCGTCGGTGTAGCACCAGTAGGTGTGGCCCCAGCCCCAGCCCTCAAACATGTCCAGCAGGAACCGGCCGTGGGTGAGGGCGGAGGCGTAGCCCCCGAAGGCGCCCCACTCGGTGACCACGGCGGGCAGGTTGAGCTGCAGCTGGGTCTCCCGGTGGCGGGTGAAGATGCTGGCCGCGCGGCTGTCTGAAGGGGCCGCCATGGCCGGGGTATCCACCACCAGGTCATAGCCGTGGGGGGCGAAGATCTGGCGGGGGTCGGGCTTGCCGTTCACCCGGATGGGGCGGATGCCCGAGGGGATGCCGATGTTGCTCAGGTAGTTGTTGCCCCGCAGCAGGAAGGTGTCCCCGTCCCGGGCCCGGATGGCGGCGGCGGTTTTCTCATAGAAGGGCTCCAGGGTGTGCCGCTCAAAGTGGATGACCGGCTCCTGGCTGAGCTCCCCCAGCTGGCGGTAGCGGGCCGGGTCATCCAGCAGCTGCAGCATCCGGTGCCTGGCCTGCTGGTCCAGGAAGAGGCCGGCCAACTGTTCAGGCCCGGCCTCCATGAGGCCAAAGGCGGACTGCTCCTGCGGGGTCAGCAGGCTGTGGAAGGCCATCAGCACCTGCCCGAACATCTGCTGGATGTCGCTGCCCGGCGCCGGCTCGTTGAGGATGTCATAGCCCAGCAGCGCGGGGTGGCCGCCAAAGCGGCCGGCCAGCATGCCCCAGGTGGCGGTGAAGTGGTCCTGCACGCCCAGCCCGGTCTGCGGCACCTGGCGGTTGTCCCAGAAGGCGTCCCAGCTGCCCTGCACGGCGGGGGAGGTCAGGTAGGCGTCGCTCCACAGCGCGGTTTCCTCAAAGGGGGCGTCGGTGAGCACCGCCCAGTCCGGCGCGCCGTCGGAGAAGCGCTGGGCATAGAGGTCCTGGTGCATGTCCAGCAGCACATACAGCCCGGCTTTTTCCGCCAGGTCCAGCTGATGGCGGATGAAATCCAGGTAGCGGGCGTCATATTGGCCGGGCCTGGGCTCAATGGCGGCCCAAAGCACGCCCAGGCGCAGGGCGTTCATGCCCAGGCCGGCCAGGCGCTGCTGCAGGTTTTCAGGCCAGTTGGGGTAGAAGTTGACGCTGCCGTCCTTGAGCCGGTTGCCCTTGTGGATGAGGTTGATGCCCCGCAGGCGCAGCTCCTCTCCCCGGCTGTCCAGCAGCCTGGTGCCCTCCGCCCGGATCAGCCGGGCGTTTAAAAGGGGCCTGGTCTGTTTTGCCATCCTGTCCTCCTTGGTATGCCAACGCGCCGCCATGGCGATGCTGTGTTGGTGCTACTGGCATTATACACGCTTGCCCAGCCGCCCCGGGCAGGGCAGCTGGGCTGGGTTTAAATTCTGTATTGATGCCCTCACAGCCCGCCGGGCTGGCCCAGCACCAGCTCCCGTGTGGCCACGCGGGAGATGAACAGCCGCTCATGCTCGATGAAGACCAGGCTGGCACTGGTGTCCGCCAGCAGCTCCTCCAGCTGTTCGCGGCTCTCCGGGTCGATGTCGTTGAGGGGCTCATCCCACAGGTAGAGGTGGGCGGGCCGGGCCAGGGAGCGCGCCAGCAGCACCTTCTTCTTTTGTCCCAGGGAGAAGCCGGCCACCTCCCGATCAAAATGCGCCTGGGGCAGGTCAAACTTGCGCAGGATGGTCAAAAACAGCGTCAGGTCCAGGCCTTCCCGCAGCGCCAGCGCCCGCGGCGTGCCAGTCAGCCCCTCCGCGGTCTGGGGCAGGTGGGAGATGACCAGGCCCCCTGGGGTCCAGACCCGGCCGGCGTCGGGCCGCAGCTGCCCCAGGATCAGCCGCAGCAGGGTGCTTTTGCCTGCCCCGTTGGGGCCAAGCACCGCCAGGCGCTCGCCCGGGGCCAGGGTGAAGGACAGGCCCTCAAACAGGGGTTGGCCCGTAAAACCGATGCCCACGTCCTCAAAGCGCAGCAGCAGCGGGGCCGGGTGGGGGAGTGGCCGCAGCTTGAGGGGGGAGGTGTACTCCAGGTTCTTCAGCAGCGCCTCCTTTTGCTCAATCTGCTTCTGAACGCGCCCCTCCATGGCCTTGGCCCGCTTCATCATGGCGGCGCTGCGCGCGCCGATGTAGCCGCGGTCGACCGGGCCGCCGCCGGTTTTGCCGGCCTCCACCCGGTCGCTCCAGGCCGCCTTCTCGCCGGCTGACACGCGCAGGCGGCTGACATCGGCCAGGATGCGGTCGCGCTGGGCGCGCTCATGGTCGTCCTGCAGGCGCTTGTTCTCCCGGTAGCTGCTGTAGTTGCCCGCCACCAGCCGCGCGCCCTGCTTTTCCAGCGCCAGGATGTGGTCGCACACCTGATCCAGGAAGCTGCGGTCGTGGGAGGCGGTGAGGAAGCCGGCCTTACGCCCCAGGTAATCCGCCACCACCTGCCGCCCGGCCTGGTCCAGGTGGTTGGTGGGCTCGTCAATCAGCAGGAAGTGGCCCGGGCGCACAAAGCGGGCCGCCAGCTTGAGCCGGGCCTGCTCGCCCGGGCTGAAGCTGGCGAAGGGGCGCCCAAGCGCCTCCGGGTCCACCCGCATTTGCGCGGCCTCCCGGGCCAGCGCTTCGCGGATGGTGTAGCCCTCCTGGGCGGCGTAGGCCAGCTCCACCTCGCCAAAGCGCTGCAAGGCGGCGGGCGTGCCCAAGTCCAGGCAGGCGGCCATCTCCCTTTCCCACCTGGTATAGGGGGCCAGCGCGTCAATCAGCGCCTCCAGCGCGGGGCGCGCGCCCTCCACCTGGAAGGGGAAAAACTCACACGGCAGCGGGCACACAACCTGCCCGCTGCCTGTCAGCTGCCCGGCCAGCAGCTTCAGCAGCGTGGTCTTTCCCCGGCCGTTGCGCCCCACCAGCCCCAGGCGCCAGGAGCTGTCCATGTTGAAGGAGAGGCCGCAAAATACGGGCTCCGCCGCGCCCTCATAGGTGAAGGCCAGGTTTTTGATCTGTATGGTTGCCATGTTGTACCCCTCCCGCCGCGGCAAACAGCGCCGGGCGCGCAAGCCCGGCCTGGCCGCTGTCTGGTCAAATCCTCATGCGGGGTGGGTGTACACGCGGGCAACCTCCTGTCAATTTGGCACCATTGTAGGCAGGGTGCCCAGCCCCTGTCAAGGCGCGCGGGCGCGCTTGTGAAGTGGTTGCCTTATCCGCTATACTCAGAGGTGCTTGTGCCCATCGGGGGCCTTTGACCTTGACAGACGGACCGGGGGAGACAGATGACACAGGATTTGCAGCACAGCTACCAGAGCCCTTTTTCCCTGCGCTACGCCAGCCCGCAGATGCAGGCGCTGTTCTCCCCCCTGCACCGGGCGCGGCAGTTTCGCAGGCTGTGGCTGATGCTGGCGCGCAGCCAGCAGGCCCTGGGCCTGCCCATCACCGATGCGCAGCTGGCGGAGCTTGCGCGCCAGGTGGACCAGGTGGACCTTGAGGAGGTGGACCGGCTGGAGCGCCTCACCCGGCATGATGTGATGGCCCACCTGCAGGCCTTCGCGCAGGATTGCCCCCTGGCCGCCCCCATCCTGCACCTGGGCGCCACCAGCTGCTACGTGACGGACAACGCCGACATCCTGATAATCCGCGAAGCCATGGAACTGCTGCGCGCGCGGCTGCTGGTGGCGGCCCGGGCGCTGGCAGACGCGGCGGGGCAGTACCGTGACCTGCCCCAGCTGGCCTACACCCACTTCCAGCCCGCCCAGCCCACCACCCTGGGCAAGCGCCTGAGCCTCTACCTGCAGGACCTGCTGCTGGACCTGCGGGAGCTGGACCACTTCCTGGCCCAGCTGCGCCCGCTGGGCAGCAAGGGCGCCACCGGCACCCAGGCCTCCTTCCTGGCGCTGTTTGAGGGGGACGCGGACCGCGCGCTGGCGCTGGACCGGATGATCGCGCAGGAAATGGGCTTTGAGATGCCCCTGGCCCTCTCCGGGCAGACCTACACCCGCAAGATTGACGCGCTGGCGCAAAACGTGCTGTCCGGCATCGCGCAAAGCGCCGCGAAGTTCGCCGGCGACCTGCGCCTGATGGCCCACCTCAAGGAGGTGGAGGAGCCCTTTGAGGCCACCCAGGTGGGCTCCTCCGCCATGCCCTACAAGCGCAACCCCATGCGCGCGGAGCGCATGGGGGCGCTGGCCCGCTTCCTCATTGTCAACGCGCAGAACGCGGCCCACACCGCGGCGGGCCAGTGGCTGGAGCGCAGCCTGGATGACAGCGCCAACCGCAGGCTGTCCCTGGCCGAGGGCTTTCTGGCGGCGGATGGCCTGCTGACCCTCTATGGCAGCATCGTGCCGGGGCTGGTGGTCTACCCCAGGATGATGGCGCGCCACCTGGAGGCCGAGCTGCCCTTCATGGCCAGTGAAAACATCCTCATGCGCGCGGTGATGCGCGGGGGCAACCGCCAGGAGCTGCATGAGCGCCTGCGCGTGCACGCCCAGGCCGCCGCCCAGCGGGTGAAGGCCCAGGGGCAGGACAACGACCTGCTGGACCGCGTGGCCCGCGATCCTGCCTTTGGGCTGGGGCGGGAGGAGCTGGCCCGGCTGATGAACCCGGCGGACTACACGGGCCTGGCCAGCCGCCAGGTGGCGGACTACCTGGCGGGCGAGGCCGCGCAGGCACTGGCGGTGCACGAAGGGGTAACAGGCCCCGAGGCCCAGGTGCTCCTGTGAGCGGCTGGAAGGGCCAGCCGCCCTTGCTTGACAGCCAGGCCTGGGCTTTCTATACTTCCAGACCACGGGCGCCCCGGGTTTGCCAGGCGCGCGCGACATGCACAGGAAAGCGAGGTTCAGCGTGAAAATCGTCACCATCAGGGACGTGGCCAAAGCGGCCGGGGTCAGCATCTCCACGGTGTCCCGGGTGCTCAACGAGCGCCAGGACGTGGACCCCAACACCCGCGCCCGGGTGGAGGCCACGGTGCGCAAGCTCAACTACATCCGCAACCAGAGCGCCAGCAACCTCAAGCAGCAGAGCAAGTCCTGCGTGGGGGTCATCCTGTCCGGGCGGCGCAACGCCTTCCTGACCGACCTGGCCGAGGAGGTCATGGAGGCGGGGCATGGCAGCGGCTTCACCTTCATCATGGACATCATCGATGAAAAGGCCAACCAGCTGCTGGCCGCGCGCAAGCTGTACATGGAATACCGCCTGCAGGGCGTCATCATCCTGGGCGCCAACCTGGAGGGCCGGGAGGAAGAGGTCAAAAAGCTGGAGCTGCCCCAGGTGTACGCCACCATTGACGCGGGCTTCCTGGGCAGTTCGCACATCTCCTCTGTCAGCATCGACCACCACGCGGCGGGGTTTGAGGCGGCCAGCAGGCTGCTGCAGCTGGGCCACCGCCGGATCGCCCTGCTGGGCTATTTCTCCCGCGGGCAGGATTCCACCGGCGCGCGCCTGCACGGCGCGGTGGCCGCCATGCGGGAGGCGGGCATCCCCTATGATGAATCCCTGTTTACCGAGGTCAACTTCACCATGCCCTCGGCCTATATGAACGTCAAGCGCATGCTGGCGGAAGGCAGGCGCTTCACCGCGCTGTTTGCGGCCAGCGACATCATGGCCATCGGCGCCATCCGCGCCCTGCATGAGCAGGGCCTGCGGGTGCCGGATGACGTGTCCGTCATCGGCTTTGACGGCATTGAGCTGGGCTCCTTCCTGGCGCCCTCCCTCACCAGCGTGCGCCAGCCCACCAGCCTGATCGCGCAGGAATCGGTCAGGTTGATGCGCGAGCTGATTGAGACCAACCAGTCCCGGCATGTGCAGGTGCCCTATGACTGGCTGCCGGGGGAAACCACCGCCCTGGCCAAGGAGGCCTGATGGCATACCAGGCCAAGACCCGGCAGGAGCCGGACAGCCCGCGGGCCTACCTGATGGGCCTGGAGCCGCCGGGCCGCCGGGCGGACGCGCTGGCCCTGCTGGCCATCTTTGAGCAGGAAACCGGCCTGCCCGCCGCCCTGTGGACCGGCGGCATGATCGGCTTTGGCCAGTATGATTACCGCTATGACAGCGGCCACAGCGGCCGGGCCATGCGGGTGGGCTTCGCGCCGCGCAAGGGCAAGATCAGCCTCTACACCTGGCTGGACGAGGATCAGAAGGCGGCGATTCTGCCCCGCCTGGGCCGGCACACCAGGGGCGTGGGCTGCGTGTACGCCCGCAGGCTGGCGGACCTGGACGAGGGCGTGCTGCGGGAGATGATCCGCGCGGCGCTGGCGGGCATGGACGCCCGGTATCCCCGGCAGCCGGGGGAGGGCGCGGGCAGCGCCTGAGGGGCAGTTCCAAACGCCACATCTTCACGGCCACCCGGGGAAGCCTTGCGCTTCCCTTGTTTTTTTCCCCGGCGCCCGGCGCCGCCCCCCGGGGACGGCTTGACCGGGGCCTGGCGCCACCCTAAGATGTATGAAGGGGTTCAGGCCCCCTACTTTTTATGGAAAGAGGGCACGCGCATGACCAGAGAGCAGGTTGTCAGGGCCATCAAGGAGCGGAACATCCGCTTCATCAGGCTGCAGTTTACCGACATCTTTGGCCAGCTCAAGAACATCGCGGTCACCGCCTCCCAGATAGACCGGGCGCTGGACAGCCGTGTCACCATTGACGGCAGCAGCATCGAGGGCTTCCTGCGCCTGGAGGAGTCGGACATGATGCTGCACCCGGACCTGTCCACCTTCGCCCTGCTGCCCTGGCATGGCGAGGGTGACCTGGTGGCCCGGTTGATCTGCGACGTGCACACGCCCGACGGCCACCCCTTCGCGGGGGACCCGCGCCACATCCTCAAGCAGGTCATCAAGGAGGCGGACGCCCTGGGCTACACCTTTAACGTGGGGCCGGAGTGCGAGTTTTTCCTCTTCCACCTGGATCAGAACGGCCACCCCACCACCCACACCAACGACGAGGCCGGCTACTTTGACCTGGGGCCCATTGACCGGGGGGAGATCGCCAGGCGGGACATCTGCCTGGCGCTGGAGGACATGGGCTTTGAGATTGAGGCCTCCCACCACGAATCCGCCCCCGGCCAGCACGAGATCGACTTCAAGTACGACGGCGCGCTGAGAACGGCCGACAACATCATGACCTTCAAGCTGGCGGTCAAGACCCTGGTCCGCCAGCATGGCCTGCACGCCACCTTCATGCCCAAGCCCATCTACGGCATCAACGGATCGGGCATGCACACCAACATGTCCCTGTTCAAAAACGGCGACAACCTCTTCTATGACCCCGCGGGGGAGAAGGAGCTGTCCAGGGAGGCCTACAGCTTCATCGCCGGGCTGCTCAAGCACATTGGCGGCATGACCGCGGTGCTCAACCCCCTGGTCAATTCCTACAAGCGCCTGGTGCCCGGCTACGAGGCGCCCTGCTACAAGGCCTGGTCGGCGCGCAACCGCTCGGTGCTCATCCGCATCCCCTCCACCCGGGGCAAGGGCACCCGCCTGGAGCTGCGCAGCCCCGACCCCTCCGCCAACCCCTACCTGGCGCTGGCCCTGCTGCTCAAGGCAGGCCTGGAGGGCATCCGGCAGGGGGCGGTGCCCCCCCAGGAGGTGGCGGAGAACATTTACGCCATGAGCGCGGCCCAGCGCCAGGCCCGGGGCATTGAGGCGCTGCCGGCCAATCTGATGGAGGCGGTCAGCCTGATGCGCCAGGACAGCCTGGTGGCCCAGACCCTGGGCAGCCACATCATGAACCACTACACCCGCGGCAAGGAGAAGGAGTGGGAGGACTACCGGGTGCGGGTGAGCCAGTGGGAGCTGGACAAGTACCTGGTGCTGTATTGACACGGCAGACAAGGCCGGGGCGGGCGTGATGCCCGCCCCGGCCTGTTTTTGCCGGCGCGCTGGTGGCCGCCTAGGCCCGCCGGATCAGCCCCGGGTTCAGGTCGCCCAGGGTGGCGCAGGCGGTGTTGGCCATGACCCCGGCCAGCTGCGCGGTCATGCCTGTGAGGGCCTCGCGCAGGCCCTCGGGCCCCCGCTCCTGCAGCGGGCCCATGATGACCCGGCCCACGCAGGCGGCCTGGGCGCCCAGGGCCAGCGCCTTGAACACGTCATAGCCGTCGTTGATGCCGCAGTCCACGAAGATGGTCAGCCGGCCGGCCGCCGCCTCCACAATCTCTGGCAGCACCATCAGCGGCGGCGCGGCGAAGGGGATGATGCCATGGTGGTGGGAGACCACAATGCCTTTGGCGCCCAGCTCCACCGCCAGGCGGGTGTCCCTGACGCTGAGCACGCCCTTGAGGATGAAGGGCAGCCCGGCATCCTGGATGGTGTCGGCCAGCTCCTGTGGGCTCAGCGCCGCCATGGGCAGGCCCAGCACCACATCCGGTCGCCCGGCGCGGTCATAGGCATGGTCCAGGTCCATTCCCACCGCCAGCGCGCCCAGCTCCCTGGCCGCGCGCAGCCGCTCCCGGATCATCCCCCGGTCGGCGTAGGGCTTGACAATCTTCACCACCTGGGCGCCGGTGGCCAGCATCTGCCTGAGCTCCTCCACCTCACCCATGCCCGCGAAGCACAGGGCGCCTGCCTGGGCGCAGCCCTGGGCCATCTCCACCATGCCGTTGCCGGACTGGCCCTTGAGGTGGGAGAGGGCGGCGGTGGCCACCGGGGTGGCAAAGCGCTGGCCAAAGGCCTCAAAGCTGGTGTCCGGCAGCGTCGCGCCGATGTGCCGCAGCTCAATCAGCAGGCTGTCCAGGTAGGCCCGCGTGATGCGGTTGGCGTCCCCGGCGTATTCCTGAGGGCTCATGGTGTCCTCCTGTCTGTCCTTTGATGACAACAGGCCGCGCGGGGCGCGGCCTGTTGTGTCCTCAGGGCTTAGAGCCCCAGGGCGTTGTGCAGGTACTGGCGGGAAATCTGGGCGGAGCGGTAGTTGCACACCGGGCGGTGGTCCAGCTCCACGCACAGCACGCCGTTGTAGCCGGCGTCCTTCAGCGCGCGGTACACGCCGCGGAAGTTGATCGTGCCGATGCCCAGCTCGCAGAAGGCCTTCATGGGGTTGTCATACTGGTCGAGGTTGGGGTCCACATCCTTCAGGTGCACATAGGCGATGCGGTCGGCCCAGCGGCGGAAGGCGTCCACCACGTCCATGCCGGCGATGGCGGTGTGCGCGGTGTCCAGGCACAGGCTGACCAGCTCAGGGTCGGTGTTGTCCAGCAGCAGCTGCACCTCTTCCTGGCTGTAGACCGCGGTCTGCGCGTGGGGGTGGAAGCAGGCGATGATGCCGTTGTCACGGGCCAGCTGGCCAATGCGGTTGGACAGCTTGGCGTACTTGAGCACCTTCTCCTTGTCCAGGGGGCGCACCAGGGGCTCGTCATGCCACATGGTGCCCTGCAGGTTCAGGTACTTGGCGCCAATCTCCTTCATGAAGCCGATGAACTTGATGGCGTTCTCATAATCCTTCTCGTCATCGTCGCTGTAGTGCTGGTAGAGGTTGGCCATCTTCAGCCCGTACTTGTCCAGCAGCTCCTTGACGCGCTTGGCGTCGCCGTCAAAATAGTCCATGATGAAGGCGAAGTTTTCCACCTCCTGGTAGCCCAGGTCGCTCACCTCGCGCAGAAACTGCTCAAACTCCCAGACATAGTTGTCCTTGTGGTTGACCAGCCAAGTCCAGCCAGTGTAGGCAATTTTCATACCAAACCTCCAGAAAATATTTATTGATGGGTACAGCATAGCACATCGCGCGCAGAAAAGGGATAGCCAGCGCGCAGGTCCCTTGTCAAATTCCTTGCGGGGTGGCCCGAACGCCGCCTTGCAGGCACCCGCGCGCCCCTTCCCTGTCACCTTGAACAAAAGATCAGCACAAGGGGGCTGCGGCATGGCCGCGGCCCCCTGCAGGTGGTTTCGCCTGTTCCTTAGCCGAAGAGCACGTCGTTGATGACGCCCTCCAGGTATTCCTGCCGGCCGGAACCGGGCAGGGGCGCGTTGCCCTTCTGGATGGCGTGCTCGGCCAGCTCTTCCAGGCTGGCCTTGCCCGCGCGCACCTTCTGGCCCAGCTGGCTGCCGTAGGAGGCGTAGCGCTGCTTGACAAACCCGTCAATGCGGCCGTCCTCCATCAGCTCCACCGCCTTGATCAGGCCCAGGGCAAAGCTGTCCATGCCCAGGATGAAGCCCTCGAACATGTCCTCATGGGTGTAGGAGGGGCGGCGGTTCTTGGCGTCAAAGTTCAGCCCGCCCTGCAGCCCGCCGGCCTTGAGGATTTCGTACATGGCCAGGGTGGTCTCATAGACGTTGGAGGGGAACTGGTCGGTATCCCAGCCCAGCATGTCATCGCCCTGGTTGGCGTCGACCGAGCCCAGCATGCCGTTGATGGCGGCTACGCGCAGGTCGTGCTGGAAGGTGTGGCCGGCCAGGGTGGCGTGGTTGGCCTCGATGTTGAGCTTGAAGTCCTTGTCCAGCCCGTACTGGCGCAGGAAGCCGATGGCGGTGGCGGCGTCAAAGTCGTACTGGTGCTTCATGGGCTCCTTGGGCTTGGGCTCGATGTAGAAATCGCCCGTGAAGCCGATGGAGCGGGCATAGTCCACCGACATGCGCATCAGGGCCGCGATGTTTTCCTGCTCAAACTGCATGTCGGTGTTCAGCAGCGTCTCATAGCCCTCGCGCCCGCCCCAGAACACGTAGCCGCTGCCGCCCAGCTTAACGGTGCACTCAATGGCCTTCTTCAGCTGCGCCGCGGCGTGGCAGTACACATCCAGCGAGTTGCTGGAGCCCGCGCCGTTCATGTAGCGGGGGTGGGAGAAGAGGTTGGCGGTGCCCCAGAGGCACTGGATGTTGGTTTCCGCCATCTTGGCCTTGATGTAGTCGGTGATGTCGTCCAGGCGCTGGTTGGTTTCCGCCAGGTCCTTGCCCTCGGGCACCAGGTCGGTGTCGTGGAAGCAGAAATACTCAATGCCCAGCTTCTGCATGAACTCAAAGCCGGCGTCCACCTTGGCCTTGGCGTGCTCCATGGTGCCGGGCTGCGCGCCAAAGGATTTGTCCGCGGTGCCGGGGCCGAACATGTCCTGCCCGGTGGCGGACAGGTTGTGCCACCATGCCATGGCGAACTTGAGGTGGTCCTTCATTTTTTTGCCGTGGATGACCCGCTCGGCATCGTAATACTTGAACGCCAGCGGGTTCTTGGATTTGGGCCCCTCATACTTGATCTGGGGCAGGTGTTTAAACAAAGACATGGTTCCCTCCTCTATGAGTGATGTGGTCGTTCACAGTATATCACAGGCTGCCCGGTTTACAAGGGCGGGGCGGCCTGAATGTTTGATTGGTACAAGCGCCCCTACAGCGCGGCCAGCTGCCCGTAGGCGTCCTTGAGCGCCGGGTAGAGCTGCTGGTAGAGGCGGTGGTAGCTGGCGTAGGTGGGGGCCAGGCTGGCATCCGGCGCGATGGACGCGCCCTGCTTCACCAGGCGCTCGCAGGCCTGTTCCACGCTGGGGTAGACCCCGGCGCCCACGCCGGCCAGGATGGCCACGCCCAGGGCCGGGCCCTCGGAGCTGTCAATGGTGTGGATGGGGCGGGCGAAGATGTCCGCCAGCAGCTGGCGCCAGAAGGGCGACTTGGCGCCCCCGCCGGTGAGCAGCATGTCCTGGCTGGACACGCCCATGCCGTCCAGGATGTCCAGGCTGTCGCGCAGGGCGTAGCTGACCCCCTCCATCACCGCGCGGATGAGGTCCCCCCGCTGGTGGATGGCGGACAGGCCAAAGAAGGCCCCGCGGCAATCCGGGTCCAGGTGGGGGGTGCGCTCGCCCATCAGGTAGGGCAAAAACAGCAGCCGGTTGGCCCCGGGGGGGCTGGCGGCGGCCAGCTGATCCACCAGGTCGTAGGAATCCACGCCCATCTGCTCCGCCTGCTCAATCTCCACCTGGCACAGGGTGTCGCGGATCCAGCGCTTGGACAGCCCGGCGGACTGGACAACGCCCATCACATGCCAAGCGCCGGGCACCGCGCAGCAGAAGGTGTGCACGCGGCCCTTGGGGTCGATCGCCAGCTGGCTGGCGTGGGCGAAGACCACGCCGGAGGTGCCGATGGTGGTGAAGGCGCGCCCGTCCACCACCGTGCCGGTACCCACCGCGGCGGCGGCGTTGTCGCCCGCGCCGCCCACCACCAGCGTGGTGCCCGTCAGCCCGGTCAGCCGGCCGGCCTCCTGGCTGATGTGGCCGGTCACCTCGGGGCTTTCATACACCCGGGGCAGCAGCTCCTTCGCGATGCCCAGGCGGTCCAGCACCTCCTGGCTCCACTGGCGTTTGGGCACATCCAGCAGCTGCATGCCGCTGGCGTCGGACACCTCGGTGGCGAAATCGCCCGTCAGCTTGTAGCGCAGGTAGTCCTTGGGCAGCAGGATGTGGCGGCAGCGGGCATAGATTTCCGGCTGGTGCTTCTTCACCCACATGATCTTGGAGGCGGTGAAGCCGGTCAGCGCCGGGTTGGCGGTGATCTCGATGAGGCGCTGGGCCCCCACCAGGCGGGTGATGTCCCCGCATTCCTCGCCGGTGCGCTGGTCCGCCCAGATGATGGAGGGGCGCAGCACCTGGCCCTGCTCATCCAGCATGACCAGCCCGTGCATCTGCCCGGAGATGCCCAGGGCGGAGATTTTGCGCGGGTCCACGCCCGACTGCTTCACCACCTGGGAGATGGTGGCTATGGCCGCCTGCCACCAGTCCTCCGGATCCTGCTCCGCCCAGCCGTTGCGCGGCTGGTGCAGCGGGTACTCGGCGCTGCGGGCGGCGATTACCTGCCCGTTCTCATCAAACAGCACGCTGCGCGTGCCCGAGGTGCCCAGGTCAATGCCCAACAAATACTTCATCTGTCGTCCTCCTGCGCTTGGCGCGAATGGTTGCGCCCGGGACCGGCCCGGGCCCTTTGTGGCTGGCAAATACCTGCTGTTATCCTAAATTGAACAGCCGGGCTTGTCAATCAGACGGCCAGGCGGCGGGCGCGGGCCGCGCACAAAAAGCCACCCGCCGGCCTGAAGGCCGGGCGGGTGGCCTGCCTGGTTGAACGCGCTATTTGAGCGTTCTGATGCTGCGGTAACCGGACAAAGGTCCGTAGTAGGATATTGTGCCGCTTCGTTGATATGGCCGTACCTTGAAGAAATAGGCCTTGCCAGGCAGCAGCCTGGTGACCAGCATGGTGGTGCCGGCGTTTGTCCGGACCTTCTCGTAGGTGCCGTTCGCGCTTGTGCTCATCCGCACCTCATAGCCGCTGGCGCCGGTCACCTTGGACCAGGCCAGCGTCACCCTGTCCTTTCCGGCGGTGATCGTTGTGATGGCCGATTTTGCCAGGGGCACACCCACCACTGGCGGGCTGAAGCTGCTCCAGACACCGCCGGTCCGGTAACGGACCTTGTAGAAATATTTGGTGCCCGGCTTCAAATAGGTGTTGGCATAGGAAGAGGTGAGTCCCGTCAGGGATTTGACAAGCCTGTAGGAGCCCAGCTTGGTGGTGGACCTCCACAGCTCGTATCTGGTGGCGCCGATCATGCGGTTCCAGCTGATTCTTAAAGCCGTTCCGCTGATTGCCTCAATGCTTGTGATTTTGTTGACAGGCTTTTCCTCCACAGGGGTCGAATCGCTGAAAAAGGTCAGGGTGGGAGCCTGAACGGAGCCGAGGTCTCTAATGTACACCTTCACGCGATAACTTCCCGTTTTTTTCGGCGTATAGTACCGGTAGGAATCAGATTGGTAGTCTTGCATGTTCAACAATTCACCATTCCGGTACACATCAAAGGCGTACCTGTAAGGCCCGACACCAACCACATCCGTCACATACCACACCAATTGCACGCCAACGTATCCGTTTGTGGGGGCGTGCACTTTTGCATCGACCACCATCTGTGCAGGCGGGCTGAAAGCTGGCGACATTCCCAACAGCATCAGCACACACAGAAGGACTGCGAGGATTTTTTTCATGAGATTGCTCCTAACTTATTGTGCTTTTCATCTATGTAGTTGCGGCGTCCTGTCGGGCGGTTTGTCCCCTCTCAGGCCAGCGGAGAAGCCGTGCCTCCCCACATCAGTTTGCGGATGCTCATGGCGCTGCGGCACATCCCCCCTTTGCTTGCTGTGATATGAGGATGGGGCGTTCAATGTCTGTCCGGCACAGGTTTGGACTGTTCGCTTGTCAGCAAGGCTGTGGCAAGTCACAGGACTTCTGCTAGATGGCAACCTCAATATACATGTCAAAAACCGGCCTGTCAAAGCCCGTTTTTGACATTGTGAAAACGGCGGGAAAAAGGGCGCGGCTGACATCAAAAAGCGGGTTGGCAGGTGATCCACCTGCCAACCCAAGGAGTGACCCAAACAGAACCCTTGCTGGATACCACCCTGGCCCGGCGGCATCCCCCTGGCGCTTCGGGGGCCGCCTTCAGCCCCGCCCGGCCCGCTCGTTGAGGTCGCGCAGCCAGCGGGCCAGCTTGCCGGTGGCCTGCCCCGGCTTCATGCGCCAGAGCCAGTTGCCGCCGATGGTGCCCGGCAGGTTCATGCGCGCGGCCTGGGGCAGGCGCAGGATGTCCTGCATGGGGATGATGGCGGTGTCGGACAGGCTGTTGAGGGTGGCCTGCAGGAAGGCCTGGGTGAAGTCCTCGTCATGGCGGATGGACAGGGCCAGCAGGGTGTTGTTGCGCTCCTGGTGGCTGGCCTGCTCCCACCAGCCCAGCAGGGTGTTGTTGTCGTGGGTGCCGGTGTAGACCACGCTGTTGCTGGTGTGGTACTTGGGCAGGTGCTCGTTGAAGGGGTCGCCGGAGAAGGCGAAGGTCATCACCTTCATGCCCGGGTAGCCGGTGTCGTCCAGCAGCTTGCGCACCCGGGGGCTGACGGCGCCCAGGTCCTCGGCGACGATGCGCAGCTGGGGCAGCTCGCGCCGGATGGCGTCAAACAGCGCCCGCCCGGGGCCGGCGTGCCACGCGCCGTTGCGCGCGGTGTCCTCCCTGGCGGGCACGGCATAGTAGTTGGCAAAGCCGATGAAATGGTCCACCCGGGTGATGTCAAACACCTGCCCGGCGGCCGCCAGGCGGTCCAGCCACCAGCGGTAGTTTGTCTTTTTCAGGTAGGGCCAGTTGTACAGCGGGTTGCCCCAGCGCTGGCCGTCGGAAGAGAAATAGTCCGGCGGCACGCCCGCGATGAAGGGGGGGCGCAGCTGCTCATCCAGCTGGAAGACCCGCGGGTTGGCCCAGGCATCGGCCGAGTCCAGGGCCACATAGATGGGCAGGTCGCCAAAGATGGCGATGCCCTTTTTGTTGGCGTAGGCCTTCAGCGCCTGCCACTGGCTGAAGAACAGGTACTGGATGAAGGCCTCCCGGTTGACCTCGCGCGCCAGGCGCTGGCGGTAGGCCGCCATGGCGGCGGGCTTGCGCAGGCGGATGTCCTCATCCGGCCAGTCCTGCCAGGAGATGCCGCCAAAGTGCTGCTTGATGGCCATGAAGAGGGCATAGTCCTCCAGCCACAGGGCCTGCTGGCGGCGAAACCTGGCGACCTTGCCCTCCACCTTGTGGTAGGACTGCTCAAAGGCCTGGGTGAGCAGGGCATTTTTGCGGACGATCAGCGCGGCGAAATCCACCCGGTCAGCCTGCTCGTCCTCCGCCAGGGGTTCAGGCAACTTGAGGAGGCCCTGGCGCGCCAGGGTGGGCAGGTCGATCAGCAGGGGGTTGCCCGCGTAGGTGGAGAAGCACTGGTAGGGGGATTCGGCGTAGCCGGTGGGCGTGATGGGCAGCACCTGCCACACGCGCATGCCGGCCTTGTGCAGGAAGTTGACAAACTGCCGCGCCTCCTGCCCCAGGGTGCCGATGCCCCCGGGGGAGGGGAGGGAGGTGAGGTGGAGCAGAATACCGCTTTGCCGCATGGCTGGTTCCTTTCGCCCGGGCGCCGCCCGGATGATGTATGGGTGAAAACCGTTTTCAGGCTGGCGCATTATAGCACAGGGCGCGCGGGCGGGCAACGGCAGGGGCGCGCTTGTCCCCCCGCTTCGCGCCATGCTATGATGGCGGCGACAAGCAGCCCAGCCCACGCGAGCATACGGGAGACACCATGAAAAAAAGCATCTTCTGCCTGGTTCTGGCCCTCTGCCTGCTGCCCCTTGTGCCTGCCATAGCGCAGGGGCGGCCGCACATCAACTGGTATGAGGTCTTTGTGTATTCCTACGCCGATTCCGATGGCGACGGCCACGGCGACCTCAAGGGCCTAATGGGCAGGCTGGACTACATCCAGGATCTGGGCTTTGACGGCCTGTGGCTCATGCCCGTGATGCCCAGCCCCAGCTACCACAAATACGACGTGAGCGATTATTTTGATATTGACCCGCTCTATGGCTCCCTGCAGGATATGCGCGACCTGGTGGCCGCCTGCCGGGCGCGGGGCATCGCGCTGATCATCGACCTGGTGCTCAACCACACCTCCACCCGCCACCCCTGGTTTGTGTCCGCCCTGGCCGCGCTGCGGGAGGGCAGGCTGGATGAGCCCCACATCGCCTACTACCACTTCTCCAGGCAGCCTGGCGGCCATTTCGTGCCGGTGGCGGGCACGGACTGGCACTATGAGGAGCAGTTCAAGGGCGGCGGCATGCCCGACCTGAACCTGGACAACCCGGATCTGCGCGCGCAGATTAAGGACATCCTGGCCTTCTGGCTGGAGGACGTGGGCGTGGACGGCTTCCGCCTGGACGCGGTCACCAGCTACTACACCGGGGAGGACGCGCGCAACATCGCCTTCCTGCGCTTCCTGAAGGATACGGCACAGCAGCTCAAACCCGGCAGCTTCCTGGTGGGGGAGTGCTGGAAGGGCCTGGGCGCCATCGCGGATTACTACCAGAGCGGTCTGGACAGCTTCTTCCTCTTCCCCGCCGCCCAGGCCGAGGGCTATGTGGCGGCCTCCATGCGGGCGCGCAAGCCGGCCGCCACCTATGTGCAACACCTGGAGCGGGTGTGGCGGGCCATCCCGGAGGGCATCCTCACCCCCTTCCTGAGCAACCATGACACCGGGCGGGTGGTGGGCCTGGTGCAGGGCCGTCAGGCGGTGGAGCGGGTCAAGTTCGCCCACGGGCTGCTGTCCCTGCTGGGCGGCTACACCTTCACCTATTACGGCGAGGAGATCGGCATGGCGGGCGCGGGGGCCGACCCCAACAAGCGCCTGGGCATGCTCTGGGGGGAGGGCCAGCCCCCCACCCTGGCGCCCCCCGGGGTGACCGGCGGGGACTACCCCTTCCCGGGGGCGATGGAGCAGCTGGCCGACCCCGCCTCCTTGCTGCACTACATCCGTTCTCTCAACCACCTGCGCCTGGAGCTGCCCATCCTGGCCCTGGGGCAGCCAGGGGTGGCAGCCTTCACGGATGACACCGCCCTGCTGGCCCGTGAGCTGGCGGGCCAGCAGGTGTACATCGCGGTCAATTTTTCCGCCAGGGAACCCCGCGAGGTCGCCCTGCCCGGGCCGCTGCGCCTGTTGGGCGCGCTGGACGCGGGCTTTGGCCTGCCCGCGATGCCGGCGGGCGCCGCTGGCCCGCTGCGCCTGCCGCCCTATGGCATCGCCGTGCTGGGCCCGCCCTGACCCGGGCGGGAAAGACCCTCTGTTTTCCTATATGGCACAAGGCAACCTAGCATCTGAAAACGTTTTTACAAAAAAACGTTTACATCCGGCCACCCAGCGGGTATAATGCAGGCAACGAGATGGGCAAATCTGCCCCTATTCAACCTGATTGGGCGAAAACGCCCTTCACAACAAGGAGGACACATGAGGAAAATTTTCGCGCTTGTTCTGTCCCTGGCCCTGGCGCTGTCCCTGTTTGGGGCGGTCGCCCAGGCCGAAGGCTTCTCCGGCGAGGTCAAGATCTGGGTGGCGGACGCCATGGTGGACCTTACCCACGCCAAGGTGGAGGAGTTCAAGGCCGCCAACCCCCAGTATGCCGGCCTGACCGCCCTGATTGAGGCGGTGGGCGAGGGCGACTCCGCCACCAACATGATCACCGACGTGGAAGGTGGCGCCGACATCTTCGCCTTCGCGCAGGACCAGCTGGCGCGCCTGGTGGCCGCCGGCGCTCTGGTGGAGCTGTCTGAGGAGAACGCCGCCCTGGTCGCTGAGCAAAACGACGCCGGCTCCGTGGCCGCGGTCACCCTGGGCGGGCTGGTCTACGCCTACCCCATGACCAGCGACAACGGCTACTTTCTGAACTATGACAAGTCCGTCATCACCGACCCCTCCACCCTGGAGGGCGTGCTGGCCCAGGCCGAGGCCGCGGGCAAGAGCGTGTACTTTGAGATCAACTCCGGCTGGTACCAGACCGCCTTCTTCTTTGGCACCGGCGCCACCGTCACCTATGATGTGGATGACGCGGGCAACCTGGTCAAGGCCAACATCAACTACGCCTCCCCCGAAGGCCTGGCCGCGCTCAAGGGCATGATCGCCCTGGCCAAGAGCCCCGCCTTCGTCAACGGCTCCTCCGCGGACAACGCCACCAACTACGCGGCCATCGTGGTGGGCACCTGGGCCCGTGAGACCCTGAGCAAGGCCTTTGGCGACAACTATGCGGCCACCAAGCTGCCCACCTTTGAGGTGGATGGCACGGCCTACCAGCTGTCCGGCTTTGGCGGCTTCAAGATGCTGGGCGTCAAGCCCCAGGTGGATGAGGCCAAGCTGGCCGCCTGTGACGCGCTGGCCCTCTACCTGACCGGCGAGGAAGTCCAGGCCGCCCGCTTTGAGCAGTCCGGCTGGGGCCCCTCCAACCTGAACGTGCAGCAGTCTGAGGCCGTCAAGGCGGACTTCGTGCTCTCCGCGCTGGCTGAGCAGCTGCAGCACACCATGGGCCAGGGCCAGTACCCCGGGGACTACTGGTCCACCGCCACGGGCCTGGGCGATGACGTCATCGCCGGCAAGCTCAACGACCTGACGGACGAGCAGCTGATGGAGCGCCTGACCCAGTTCCAGGACATCCTCATCGGCCTGGCCAACCCGCAATAGGATCCCGTACCTGGGCTGGGGGCTTCCCCCAGCCCGTCTTTTTTACCCTTGACCGATTGATCAATCGCTTGATGATGGTACCAGTTGACAATTGACCCGGGCAGGCCTCGCGCCATGCCCGGGCACAGACAGGTGAGGTATCATGGCTGATCTGGAATATTTGGGCTTGACCCGCCCGCAGAAGGCGCTGCGGCGCCTGGCGGCTTTTTTGACCGGCCTGCCCGGCCGCCTGGGCCGGGGCCTGCTGGGGCTGCTGCGCGCGCTGGGGCGCCTGGCGCGGGGCGCCTGGCATGAGCTGAGGGACCTGGCGCTCACCTTTATGGAGGGCGACTGGAAGACCAGAACCTCCTTCTTCATCATGGGCTTTGGCTCCATTGCCCGGGGCCAGGTGATGCGCGGCCTGCTCTTCCTGCTGTTCCAGGCGGTCTTCCTGCTGTACATGCTGTTCTTTGGCGGCGCCTACCTGGCCAAGTGGGGCACCCTGGGCGATGTGGAGACCACCCGCCAGGGCCGGGTGACCGTGTATGGCGACAACAGCTTCCTCATCCTGCTCTACGGGGTGCTCACCCTGTTTTTTGTGCTGGCCTTCCTGTACACCTGGCGGGTGAACGTGCGGCAGAACAGGATCAGCCAGCGGCTGCAGCAGGCCGGCAAGCCGCTGAAAACCGCGCGGGAGGACGTGGCCGCCCTGGCGGACAGCCAGTTCCACAAGACCCTGCTGGCCCTGCCCACCCTGGGCATCTTCCTGTTCACCATTGTGCCCATCGTGTTCATGGTGCTGGTGGCCTTCACCAACTATGACTACAACCACCAGCCCCCGGGCAAGCTGTTTACCTGGGTGGGGCTGAGCAACTTCCGCACCATGCTGTCCGCCGGCAGCGCCAACTATGGCTCCACCTTCTCCCAGGTGCTGCTGTGGACGCTGATCTGGGCCTTTTTCGCCACCTTCCTCAACTATTTTCTGGGGATGATGGTGGCCATCATGATCAACAAGAAGGGCATCCGCCTCAAGAAGCTGTGGCGCACCATCCTGGTGATGACCATCGCCATCCCGCAGTTTGTCAGCCTCCTGTACGTGTCCAAGATGTTCGCGGCGGACGGCCTCATCAACTCCTACCTGATGAAATGGGGCTGGATTTCGGAGGCGCTGCCGTTTTGGACCAACCCCACCTGGGCGCGGGTGACCATCATCGTCATCAACATCTGGATCGGCATCCCCTACCTGATGCTGATCGCCACGGGCATCCTGATGAACATCCCGGCGGACCTGTATGAGTCCGCGCGCATTGACGGGGCCAACGCGGTGCAGATGTACGGCAAGATTACCCTGCCCTACATGCTGTTTGTGACCGGGCCCTACCTGCTCACCTCCTTCATCGGCAACATCAACAACTTCAACGTCATCTTCCTGCTCTCCGGGGGCGGGCCCATGTCCATGGAGCTGGGCGGCAACGCCGGCTACACCGACCTGCTCATCACCTGGCTGTACAAGATGACCGTCAACAACACCGATTACAAGATGGCCGCGGTGATCGGTATCATCGTGTTTGTGGTCACCGCGCTGATCAACGTGGTGGTCTACAACATGATCCCCTCGGTGAAGCATGAGGAGGACTTCCAGTAATGGCAAAGCGCGACGCGATTCCCGAGGTGGAGACCTACATCGACCACCAGGCCGGCGTCATCCGGGAGGTGCAGCCCCCTGCCCCGCGCAGCAAAAAGGCGGCGGAGCGCCGGGCCAACCGCGCCATCTACACGGCGCTGGTCATCATCAGCGTGGTCTGGCTTGCGCCCTTTCTCTTCCTGGTGCTGCAGTCCTTCCGCTCCTACCTGACCGAGGACGGCGGCATGGTCAGCTACCTGGTGCCCAAGGCCTTCTCCCTGGACAACTACCGCTTCCTGTTTGAGGACGGGCGCTACCTGCGCTGGTACACCAACACCCTGACCATCGCCCTGTTTGTCTCAGTGCTGCAGACGGGCATGGTGCTGTCGGTCAGCTATGTGCTCTCCCGCATGCGCTTCCGGGGCCGCCGCTTCATCATGAACATGATCCTGGTGCTGGGCATGTTCCCGGGCTTCCTGACCCTGATCGCGCTGTATTTCCTGCTCAAGCAGTTTGGCCTCACCCAGGAGGGCGCCATCCCCGGGCTCATCCTCATCTATGTGGCCAGCTCGGGCATGGGCTACTACATCTCCAAGGGCTTTTTTGACACCATCCCCAAGAGCCTGGATGAGTCCGCCCGCATTGACGGCGCCACGCGCTTTTATGTGTTCCGGCGCATCATCATGCCCTTGAGCAAGCCCATCGTCATCTACACCATCCTCATGGGCTTCATGGCCCCCTGGGGCGACTATGTCTTCGCCTCCTACGTGGCCTTTGGCAAGTCGGATAGCTACAACGTGGCGGTGGGTCTCTACCGCTGGGTGAACACGCTGGACTTCCAGGGATATTTTACAAGGTTCTGCGCGGGCGGCGTGCTGGTGGCCATCCCCATCACCATCCTGTTCTTCCTGCTGCAGCGCTACTATGTGGAGGGCGTCACCGGCGGCGCCGTGAAAGGGTAAGGAGAGACGAGCATGGCAAGCGTGACACTGGAGCATGTCAAGAAAATCTATGACAACAAGGTGGTGGCCGTCCAGGACTTCAACCTGGAGATCAAGGACAAGGAGTTCGTGGTCTTTGTGGGCCCCTCGGGCTGCGGCAAATCCACCACCCTGCGCATGATCGCCGGGCTGGAGGACATCTCCGAGGGCATTCTCAAAATCGGCGACCGGGTGGTCAACGATGTGGAGCCCAAGGACCGGGACATCGCCATGGTCTTCCAGAACTATGCCCTCTACCCGCACATCAGCGTGTATGAGAACCTGGCCTTTTCCCTGCGCATCCGCAAGATTCCCCAGGAGGAGGTGCACCGCCGGGTGGTGCAGGCGGCCCACATCCTGGGCATCGAGGCCTACCTGGACCGCAAGCCCCGGGCCCTGTCCGGCGGCCAGCGCCAGCGGGCGGCCATCGGCCGGGCCATCGTGCGCGAGCCCCAGGTCTTTCTGATGGACGAGCCGCTGTCAAACCTGGACGCCAAGCTGCGCAACCAGATGCGCGCGGAGATCATCCTGCTGCGCCGGCGCCTGGACACCACCTTTGTCTACGTCACCCACGACCAGACCGAGGCCATGACCCTGGGCGACCGCATCGTCATCATGAAGGACGGCTTCATCCAGCAGGTGGGCAGCCCCCAGGAGGTGTTTGAAAAGCCGCAGAACCTGTTTGTGGCCGGCTTCATCGGCAGCCCGCAGATGAACGTCTTTGACGCCGAGCTGGAGGAGGACGCCGGGGAGTACACGGTGGTGCTGCCGGGCTTCCGCCTGAGGCTTGAGGGGGAGCGCGCGCAGCTGCTGCGAAAGCGTTGCATCGCCAGCCAGGCGGTCAAGCTGGGCGTGCGCCCGGAGCACGCCCAGGCGCTGTTTGAGGCCCGGGACAACAGCCTGAAGGGCAGCATCGCGGTCAACGAGATGATGGGGTCGGAGCTGCACCTGCACATCCTGCGCGAGGGCGAGCAAAACGTCATCCTGCGGGTGCCCACGGTGGACCTGAGCCCCGCCCAGCGCGCCATACTGGAGGCGGGCCAGACCATCCACTTCAGCTTCCAGAGCAAGGTGGTGCAGCTGTTTGACCCCCAGACCGAGCAGAGCCTGCTGTTCTAGGCCGCGCCGGCCGGCAGGCCCCGCTTGAGGCGGGGGGCAACACAAAACCCGGCAGATCGTTTTGCCGGGTTTCGCGTTTTTAGCAGCCGCTGGCCGCGGGGCGGCCGGCCCTCAGATGATTTCCAGGGCATCCCGCGGGGGCAGCGCGGGGAAGGGCGCGGTGGGCAGGGCCTGGTACCAGTAGGCGACCGAGGCCATGTCGTCCTGCAGGGGCAGGTAGCGCCCGCCGCTGCGCCAGCCCAGCGCCTGGATGGTCACCCGCAGGTCGTACTCAAAGCGCACCGGGTCCATGATGTGCCAGCGGTACATGCCAAAGCGCATCTGGGACTGGTAGAGCCCGTCCGGGCGGATGATCTGGTGCAGCCCGGCGTAGGGGGTGGTGTAGGCCTCGTACTGCCGGGTCTGCTTGTTTTCAAAGTTGTAGGAGCCGCAGAAATAATCCTCCGTGCCCGTGCCGCAGATGGTGGGGTAGTCCTGGTCGCCGTCCATGTAAAACTTGATCTCGCCCTCGCCCCACCAGCCGCTGTTGTTCACGCCCCAGGCCATGTAGGTGCCCACGTAGTGCCCCTGGCCCTGGATGCCGTCCACCAGGGTGTAGACCTCCTTGTAGGGCAGGGGGTTGACCCGGCGGAACTGCGCGTGGAAGTAGGCGCAGTCCGCCGGCACCTGGGTGAGGGTGTAGTTGATCTGGTAATAGAGGCGGAAGTCCTCCTCCCCGATGTTTTCCAGGGTGACCCGGCAGCGCTTCCGGAAGGGCATCTCCCAGTAGCAGTTGAAGGCGCTGCCCGGGTTGACACACACAGGCAGGGAGACCAGCGGCGCGTAGCTGCCCCAGCCGGAGGCGAAAAAATCCCCCAGGGGGCATTCCACCGATGGCTGCTCCTGGTCATCCCAGTAGATGCGCAGGATGTTGAAGCGCCAGCTGCCCAGGGGCGTCATCCACATCTGCTGGATGGCGCCGGGGCCCGTGATGTCCGCCAGTTCAAAGGTGGATCCGGCCGCCACCACGATGGCGGGGGAGATCTTCCAGCCCACGCCCAGGTCCCGGGCGCAGTCCGCGCCCAGCCCGCTCACCGCGCGCCCGCCGCCGCCCTTGTCCCCGGTGAAGTTTTCCGGGCTGATGGAGCGGGACTGGGCCATTGACAGCCGTGACAGGTTGCCCAGGTTCATGCCCAAGCCATTGAACTGCATTTTTCCGTCCTCCGTTCCTGTATTCATTTCCCCGCGCGGGGCAGGCCCCGTGTGTAGGCCCTGTGCCACAAACCGCTTGCTTGCTGAAAACCTACAGCATCCGCCCACGGGTGTCAATCAGGCCGGGTGCCCCCAGGTACACAAAAAGCACAGCTGCCGCTTTACCCCGCGGGGCGCCATGCCCTACACTGGGCGCAAACGCCTGAATGAGAGGTAGCCATGCACAGCCTGCGCGTCCCGCCCAATTACCGCCCGCTGCTCACCCTGTATGAAACCCAGGAGGGCATCGCGCTGATCAAGCACACCTTCACCGATTTCCTGTCCAAGGCGCTCAACCTCAAGCGGGTGTCCGCGCCGCTGTTTGTGGAGGCGGGCAGCGGCCTGAACGACGATTTGAGCGGGGTGGAGCGCCCGGTCAGCTTTGAGGTGCGCGACAGCGGCGAGGAGGTGCAGGTGGTGCACTCCCTGGCCAAGTGGAAGCGCCAGGCCCTCAAGCGCTACGGGTTCCCGGTGGGGGAGGGCCTGTACACCGACATGAACGCCATCCGACGGGATGAGGAGCTGGACAACCTGCACTCCATCTATGTGGACCAGTGGGACTGGGAAAAGGTGATCACTGACGACCAGCGCAGCCTGGACACCCTCAAGGACGCCATGCAGAACATCACCACCGCCATCATCTGCACCTACGACCTGCTGCGCTGGAAATACCCGCGGCTGAAGCTGCGCTTCAAGCACGACATGACCTTTGCCACCGCCCAGGAGCTGGAGGACCGCTGGCCGCAGCTGACCCCCAAGCAGCGCGAGGAGGCCTTCACCCGGCAGCACCGCTCGGTGGGCATTTTGCAAATCGGCGGCAGGCTGCGCTCCGGCCAGCCCCATGACGGCCGCGCGCCGGACTATGACGACTGGCAGCTCAACGGCGACATCCTCTTTTGGCATGAGACCCTGGGCTGCGCGATGGAGCTGTCCAGCATGGGCATCCGGGTTGACCCGGACAGCCTGGCCCTCCAGCTGCGCCTGTCTGGCTGTGAGGACAGGCGGCAGCTGCCCTTCCACCGGTCTTTGCTGGCCGGGGAGCTGCCCCCGGCCATGGGCGGGGGCATCGGTCAGAGCCGCATGTGCATGCTGCTGATGGGCAAGGCCCATATCGGCGAGGTGCAGTCCTCCCACTGGGACAGCGCCACCCGGGCGGCCTGCGCCCAGGCGGGCATCTTCCTGCTGTAGGCCGGGGCAGGCGGTTGCGCCGCTGCCCCGGCAAGATGCTGAGCCCGTCCGCTGGAAGCGGACGTTTTTCTTTGTCACACCCCCGGCAGCCCGCAGGGCGGCATGGCCCCGCCAACAGCGGGCTGCCTCAAGCTGTTGTGGGGTCGGACCAACGTCCTGTCATGGCCAAAAACATTGGCAAGGGCTGTGCAGCTTTGAGGCGGATATGATATAATCCGATGTAAATCAGCAACAAACTGAGAAAAGAAAAAAGGAAGGGGATTTCACGTGAAACCGATTGGCATTCTGATGATTGAGCACCGCCTGATTGAAAAATTTCTGTCCCTTGTCCGCCAGGAGATTGACCGCATTGAGGAACGGCTGGCTGCCGACCCGCATTTCCTGAAAACCACCGTGGATTTTATCCGGACCTATGCGGACAAGATTCATCACGGAAAGGAAGAGGACATCCTCTTTGAGCGGCTCAAGCACAAGACGATGGACGCGCATGACACGGCGGTGATGGCGGAGCTGGACGCGGAGCATGTGGTGTCCCGCGGCGTGGTGGCAGAGCTGGTCCAGGCGGAGGCCGGGTTTCTTGGCGGCGACCGGGCGCAAATTGAGGTGATCAAGGAAAAGCTGAACTTCATATGCGACTTTTATCCGGTGCACATCGCCAAGGAGGACAAGGATTTCTTCCCCAAAACCCAGCGGTATTTCACCGCTGAGGAACTGGACCGGATGCTGGCGGATTTTGATCAGTTTGACAGCGGCATGGACAAGGAACACTACAACAAGCTGTACGACAGGATGTGGGGGGAGCTGCATTCATAAAAAGCAGCATCTGGCATACAGGCCAGTTGACAGGCGGTTTGCCCCGCCCCCCGGCTCCTCAAGAAAAGCATTGAAAGCCCAAGCGCATGTCAGCCGCCTCAAATGGAGGCGGCTGACATGCGCCTGCCGCTGGTGGCGGGCGATGCCCTTTTGCGGGTGGCCTTCACCCGGGAGCCCCGCTTGGCGGGCATCTTGCAAACCGGAGGCAGGCTTGCGCCCGCCCGCGGCCACATCCGGAGCCCGCCCGCTGGAAGCGGACGTTTTTTGTTTGTCAGGCCCGCAACTTTTGGCGTGACGGCGGGCGAATGCGGGCTGATTTGGCATCAATTTTTGGGCCCGGCCGCGCCTTGTCCGGTTCGCGCCGGGCTGTCCATCGCTGGTTGACCGGGCATCAAATCTTTTGTGTTTCAAGGGTTTTGGCGCTGTTTCACCTTGACAGGCGGGGCCGGGCTTGCTATGCTCAGGACAGTCAACTCCATACTATAAGAAAAGGCGGTGCAATCATGTTCAAACGGTTCCTGTTACTTCTCCTCGCGCTGGTGCTGGCCCTGGGGATTCTCCCGGCGGCTGTGGCGGAGGAAACGGTGCTGACCATTGGCGGCTGGCCGGCCGGCGACACGGCGTTTGAGGCCATCATCCCCAAATTCCTTGAGGACCATCCCGGTGTGCGCATTGAGCTGAACTTCATGTCCACCACCGACTTCAACCAGCAGCTGACCACCGCGATCGCGGCCGGCAGCGGCGCGGATGACATCGTCATGCTGGAGCAGGCCTGGGTCGGCCGCTACAAGGATGGGCCCGGCTTTGAGAACCTGCTGGATCCGCCCTACAACGCGGGCGAGCTCAAGGACGACTTTGTGGACTACAAGTGGGATTATGGCACCTCCCTGGACGGCACGCGCACCATCGGCCTGGTCTGGGACATCGGCCCGGCCTCGCTGTTCTACCGCCGTGACATCTTTGAGGAAGTGGGCCTGCCCTCTGACCCCGCGGAAGTGGATGCGCTGTTCTCCACCTGGGACGGCTTCCTGGAGGCCGCCGAGAAGGTGCACATCCCCGGGGAGCGCTGGCTGGTGTCCAACGCCGCCATGCTCTACTCCTGGTGCTACATGAACCGCGACTTCTTTGACAAGGACCTGAACCTGATCATCGACAAGCCGGTGGCCAAGGAGGCGCTGGAGGCGGCCATCAAGATGCGCCAGAACGACTGGGATGCCAAGATCATCGACATGTGGTCCAACGAGGCCAACGCTGCCTTTGGCGGCGGCCAGGTGGCCACGGTGGTGGCCGGCTGCTGGTACGGCGGCTTCCTCAAGAGCTGGATCGCGCCCGACCTGGGCGGCAAGTGGGGCGTTGCCCGCCTGCCCGGCGGCATCGGCTCCTCCAACTGGGGCGGCTCCTACCTGGCCATCCCCTCCCAGTCCAAGAACAAGGAGCTGGCCTGGGAGTTCATCAAGTACTCCATGGCCACGGCCGAAGCCCAGAACACCATGTTTGACGTGGTGGACTACTTCCCCGGCTACATCCCCGCCTGGGAAGACCCCATGTACCACGATGAGGACCCCTACTTTGGCGGCCAGAAGACCCGCGAACTGTGGGTGGACATCGCCAAGGGCACCTTCCCCAACTTCTCCACCCTCATGGACACCACCGCTGAGAGCGCCATGGGCAACGCGGTGCGCTCCGGCCTGGACGAGGGCCTCAGCGCCGATGAGATCATTGAGAACGTGAAGAAGGGCATCCTCAACGAAACCCTGGACGACTTTGAGCGCATGGAGGAGCTGATGGAGGATGCCGGGCTGAGATAAGTCCGGACGGCATCAGGCACACCCATGAGCAAACCAGCGGCCGCAGCCTGGCTGCGGCCGCTTTTCATCAGCCTGCCGGGGGGTGGCGGCAGGGGACAGGGCAGCCCCTTCCCCGGCCCCCTCTGCGGCAGCAGACAGCAAAGGTGGTGAATCAGCTTGACGGCGCAAACCGGCAACGCCCCCAGGCGCCATTCCCTGTGGAAGGAGATCAAGCGCAACCGGGTGGCCTACGCGTACATCTCCCCCTTCTTCATCCTCTTCCTCATCTTTGGCCTCTTCCCCATCGTTTCGGGGCTGTACATCAGCTTTTTCCGCTGGGACGGCGTGGGGGCCATGCGCTGGCGGGGGATAGACAACTACACCCGCCTGTTCACCGACCCCACCTTCATCAAGGCGCTGTCCAACACCTTCATCATCGGTATCATTGCCCACATCCCCATCCTGGGCGGCGGGCTGGTGCTGGCCCACCTGCTCAACGGCACATATGTGAAAGGGCAGAACCTGTTCCGCACCATCTACTTCCTGCCCATGGTGACCAGCGCCGTGGCCATCACCATCGTGTTCTCCTCGATGTTTGGCTACAATTTCGGCCTGATCAACTACTTCCTGGGCCTGCTGGGCCTCCAGCGCGTGGACTGGCTGGGCGGGGTGGGGGAGAACATCAAGACGGCCATCATCATCATGTTCTCCTGGAAGTGGATCGGCTGGAACATGGTGATCTACCTGGCGGGCATGCAGGGCATCTCCAACGACATCTTTGAGGCGGCCACCATTGACGGCGCGCGCCCCTCCCAGGTGTTTTTCCGCATCACCCTGCCCCTGCTCAAGCCCATCATCCTCTTCACCCTGATCCAGTCCAGCATCGGCATGATGAGCCTATACACCGAGCCGGTCATCCTGACCGACCAGATGGGCGGCACGCGCAACATGGGGCTGACGGTCATGATGTACCTGCTCAACAAGGCGCCGCGCGGCAACAACATCTACGGCCTGGCCAGCGCCGCCGCCTATGTGATCACCATCATTGTCATCATCATCTCCCTGCTGCTCAACCGCGCCTTCCATGAGCGCAGCCACCTGGAGAGGGAAGAGAAGAGGCGCCGCGGTCGCAAGAGGAGGTACGCATGAGGTACCTGCCGCTTTTGCTTGTCGCCCTGGCCCTGCTGGGGCTGGCCTGGCTGTCCAGGCGCTCCAGGCTGGTCTCCCAGACGCTGCTGTACGGTTTTCTGGGGCTGCTGGCGCTGACCATGCTGCTGCCCTTCTTCTGGATGTTCGTGCTGTCCACCCACCTGACGGCGGACATCTACACCAACCCGCCGCCCTTCTGGTTTGGGTCCAACCTGGCCGCCAACTACAGGGCCATGAACGAGGCGGTCAACGTGGGGCGCAGCTTCTTCAACTCCCTGCTGGTGGCCACGGCCCATACCTCCCTGGTGCTGCTGTTTTGCTCCATGGGCGGCTACGCCTTCTCGGTCTACGACTTCCCGGGCAAGCGCACACTGTTTGCCATCGTGCTGGCCACCATGATGATCCCGGGCATCGCCGGCATCATCCCCTGGTTTTTCCTGATCACCAAGCTGGGGTGGATCAACAACTTCCTGGCGCTGATCATCCCGGGCGCGGCCAATGCCTTCGGCATCTTCTGGATGCGCCAGTACTGCCAGAACAACGTGCCTGTCTCGCTCATGGAGGCGGCCAAGATTGACGGCTGCCCGGAGTGGCGCATCTTCTTCCGGGTGGTGGCGCCCATCCTGCTGCCCGCCTACTCGGCCCTGGGCATCATGCAGTTTGTCAACGTCTGGAACGATTTCATGGTGCCCATGCTGGTGCTGCGCGACGCCAACATGCGCACGCTGCCCATCATGCTGTCCTACATGCGCGGTGACCCCACCCGCGGCACCAACCTGGGCGCGATGATGCTGGCCAGCACCCTGACTGTGCTGCCGCTGCTGATTGCCTTTTTAAGCGCCAGCAAATACTTCATGAGCGGCCTGACGGCCGGAGCCATCAAGGAATAAGGAGGACATACACTTGCTGCACGACAAATCCATCAAGCTGGACCAATTGACCCTGGGGGTCTGCTACTATCCGGAGCACTGGAAGGAAGAGCTGTGGGCGGATGACCTGAAGCGCATGCTGGAACACGGCATCACCGTGGCCCGCGTCTTCGAGTTTGCCTGGACAGTGGTGGAAAAGGAGGAGGGCGTGTTTGATTTTGCCCTCTTTGACCGCTTCCTGGACCTGGCGCACCGGATGAAGATGCAGGTCATCATGTGCACCCCCACCGCCACGCCCCCGGTCTGGCTGACCCACAAATACCCCGAGGCGCTCAACGCCACCAAGGAAGGGGACCTGTACTACCACGGCCACCGGCGCCACTACAACTACAACTCCAGGGAGTACAACCGCCTGAGCGCCCGCATCGTCACCAAGCTGGCCGAGCGCTACGGCGACCACCCGGCCGTGATCGGCTGGCAGATTGACAACGAGATCAACTGCGAAATCGCGGAGTTTTATTCCGAGGCCGACCATGCCGCCTTCAGGGACTGGCTGAAGAAGCGCTTTGGCACGCTGGACAAGCTCAACGAGGCCATCGGCGCCGCCTTCTGGAACCAGACCTACACCGACTGGGCCCAGGTCAGCCTGGAGAAAAAGACCCTGCACGGCCATGGCAACCCCCACCTGGCGCTGCTGGAGAAGCGCTTCACCTCCCACAGCGCGCGCGCCTTCGTGAAGATGCAGGCGGACATCCTGCACAAGCACGTCAAGGGCCGCTTCGTCACCACCAACGGCATCTTCGGCCACCTGGACAACCACGAGATGACCCAGGAGGGCCTGGACTTCCTCACCTATGACAGCTACCCCAACTTCGCCTATGGGCAGGAGGCCGGCATCAACGCCGGGGACACCGGCAGCCTCAAGGACCGCGCCTGGGGGCTGAGCCTGTCCCGGGCACGTTCCATCAGCCCCAACTTCGGCGTGATGGAGCAGCAGTCAGGCCCGGGCGGCTGGGACTACCGCATGCTCATGCCCATGCCCAAGCCCGGGCAGATGCAGCTGTGGACCATGCAGTCCGTGGCCCACGGGGCGGACTTCATCAGCTATTTCCGCTGGCGCACCTGCTGGGTCGGCACCGAAATCTACTGGCATGGCCTCAATGACTACAGCAACCGGCCCAACCGCCGCCTGGAGGAGCTCAAGGGCATCTCCGCCCTGTTTGAGGCGGCCGGCGCGGCCGCGGGCGGCCGCTATGAGGCCCGGGTGGGCATCCTCACCGACTACCTCAACGAATGGGACGGCGAGCGCGATCTGTGGCACGGCCCGCTGGACGCCCAGTCCCGCCAGGCCATCTTCCGCGCCGCCCAGCTCAGCCATACGCCGGTTGACCTGGTCTACCTTCGGGAGACCGCCAGCCACCAGACCACGGTGGAGGAGCTGGCCCCCTACAGCGCGCTCTTCTACCCCCACCCCACCATCCTCACCCAGCGCACCGCGCAGGTGCTGAAGGACTATGTGGCCCAGGGCGGCAAGCTGGTCTTCGGCGCGCGCACCGGCTACAAGGACGAGTACGGCCGCTGCCCCATGGTGCCCATGCCGGGCTTCGCCGCGGACATCTGCGATGTGGAGGTGGTGGAGTACACCCTGGCGCGCTTTGACGAGCCGGTGCTGAACATCCGCATGGGTGACCAGCTGGCGCCCGCGCCCGATGCCCACGATGTGCTGCAGCCCGGCAGCACCGCCCGGGTGCTGGCCCAGTTTGACAGCGGCTGGTACGGCGGGCGTCCGGCCCTGACCCGCAAGGACTATGAGGGCGGCGGCGTTGCCTATTACCTGGGCAGCGGCTTCAGCTTTGAGATGGCGGACCTGCTGCTCAAGGAGATGGGCGTGCGCAGCCCCTACGCCCAGGAGCTCACCTGCCCCCAGGAGGTGGAGGTGGCCGTGCGCCGCAAGGACGGGGAGGCCTTCCTCTTCCTGCTGAACTACACAGAGCAGGCCCAGGCCTGCGACATCCACGGCGACTGGCGCCTGCTTGACGGCAGCAGCGCCAAGGGCAGCCAGAGCCTGCCGCCCTTTGGCGTGCTGGTGCTGCGCAAGGAGGGCTAAGCGCCCGGCCGTTCACCCATTGCCTGAACCCGTTCCCGGAGGGCCGCACCTGCGGCCCTCCTTTTTGCGCGCCAGGGCGTGCCCTTGGCCCTTGCGCACCAGGGCTTTCCGGGGTTTTCCATCCCTCGTCCAAGGTTTTTGCGGCTTTTTTGTGCATCTTGACAAAAATGAGGCCCTTTTGCTAAACTAAGCCTGTCCGGCTGATCCCGTTTTATGCGGGCGCGCTGTTAAGATTTACAGGGGGCTTTTTGTCGCGGGGTCCACCCGCTTCACGCATACAGATACTCAACCATCTGATGAACAGCTTTTTGTCGTCGTTCAGCCATTGAGCCGGGGGCCATGCGCCCGCGGCTTCTCTTTATGCCGCGCATGATGACATGATACGTTTGAGAGTACTCAAGAAGGAGGACAACATGCCGACCTATGTCTGGATCCTGGTCGCCCTGGCGGCAGCCGCCATCAGCGGCTTTGCCGGGTTCAGCTACAGCAAGAATACCCTGGAAAAGAAAATCGGGCGCGCGGACAGGTACGCCAAGGAGCTGCTGGACGACGCCACCCGCAAGGCGGAGGACCGCAAGAAGGAAACCATCCTGGAAGCCAAGGAGGAGGTGCTGCGCCTCAAGGGCGAGCTGGACCGGGAAATCAACGACCGCCGCGCCGAGCAGCAGCGCGCCGAGCGCCGGGTTGCCCAGCGCGAGGAAACCATGGACAAGAAGCTGGACAACCTGGAGAAGCGCGAGGAGCGCATGAACCAGAAGTCCGAAGAGATCAACAAGCGCCTGCAGGAGGCAGAGGCCCTGCGGGACAGGCAGGCGGGGGAGCTGGAGCGCATCGCGGGCCTGACGGCCGATGAGGCCACCCAGGCTATCATCTCCCGGGTGGAGAAGGAAGCCTACCATGACGCGGCCGCCCTGGTGCGCGACATTGAGCAAAACGCCAAGGAGGAGGCCAACAAGAAGGCGCGCAACATCATCGCGCTGGCCATCCAGAAGTGCGCCTCCGACCACGTGGCCGAGACCACGGTGTCCGTCATCAACCTGCCCAATGACGACATGAAGGGCCGCATCATCGGCCGGGAAGGCCGCAACATCCGGGCGCTGGAGCAGGCCACGGGCGTTGACCTGATCATTGACGACACGCCTGAGGCGGTGATTATCTCCGCCTTTGACCCGGTGCGCCGCGAAATTGCCCGCATCGCCATTGAGAAGCTGCTGCAGGACGGCCGCATCCACCCCGCCCGCATTGAGGAGATGGTGGAGAAGGCCAAGCGCGACGTGGAAGAGGCCGTCAAGGAAGCCGGCGAACAGGCTGTCTTTGAGACCGGCCAGCACGGCCTGCACCCCGAAATCGTGCGCCTGCTGGGCCGCATGAAATACCGCACCAGCTATGGGCAGAACGTGCTCAAGCACTCCATCGAGGTAAGCCACCTGGCCGGCCTCATGGCCGCCGAAGTGGGCGCCGATGTGCAGATTGCCAAGCGCGCCGGCCTGCTGCATGACCTGGGCAAGGCCGTTGACCACGAGCAGGAGGGCACCCACGTCTCCCTGGGCGCGGAGTTGGCCCGCAAGTACCGCGAGCATCCCGACGTCATCCACGCGATTCTGGCCCACCACAACGATGTGGACCCGACCACCGTGGAAGCCGTGCTGGTGCAGGCCGCCGACGCCATCAGCGCCGCGCGCCCCGGCGCTCGCCGCGAATCGCTGGAGAACTACATCAAGCGCCTGACCAAGCTGGAGGAGATTGCCAATTCCTTCCAGGGCGTGGAAAAGACCTACGCCATCCAGTCCGGCCGCGAGGTGCGCATTCTGGTCAAGCCCGACGACGTGAACGACGACGGCACCCGCATCCTGGCCAAGGAAGTGGCCAAGCGCATCG
>JAAYEI010000049.1 GCA_012728815.1 Clostridiales bacterium | reverse complement strand
GCCCTGCCACGCACTATCCTCAAAATATTAAAGTTCTTAAGGGGTTTGGGGATTTTCTTTCAAGAAAATCCCCAAGGCCTCCCCGTCCCCCGTACCCTTACCCGTCCTGCGGCCCCCGGGTGCGGCTGCGTTCCCCGTCGTAATAGCGCAGGGTGCCCGCGGGCAGGGAGTGGTCCAGCCAGACGTTGCCGCCGATGACGCAGTCGTCGCCCACCTGGGTATCCCCGCCCAGGATGACGGCGTTGGCGTAGATGACCACGCGGTTGCCAATCTTGGGGTGGCGGTCCACGCCCTTGACCGGCCTGCCCTGCGCGTCCAGCGCGAAGGACTTGGCGCCCAGGGTGACGCCCTGGTAGAGCTTGACATCATCGCCCAGCACCGCGGTTTCGCCGATGACGATGCCGGTGCCGTGGTCGATGCAGCAGCGCTCGCCAATGCGGGCGCCCGGGTGGATGTCGATGCCGGTTTTCTCGTGGGCGAACTCGCTCATCACGCGGGGCAGCAGGGGCAGGCGCATCCGGTAGAGGGCGTGGGCGATGCGGTGGATGCTGAGGGCGTAGAAGCCCGGGTAGCAAATGAGCACCTCCTCGCAGCTGCGCGCGGCCGGGTCGCCCTCAAAGATGGCCTGGGCGTCGCCCAGCAGCAGGCGCTTGATTTCGGGCAGCTGGCCCAGCAGCTCCAGGGCCAGGGCCTCCGGCGCGCGGGTGTCGGGGGTCAGGGCAAAGGGCAGGCTGCGGGCAATCAGGCCGGTGAGCTCCTGATAAGCCCAGGTGAACAGGTCGCCGGGCTGGCCCTGGTGGCTGTCGGACACGCGGAAATAGGCCGGAAACATCAGGGCTTGCAGGTCCTTGATCACCAGGATGACCTGGCGGCGGTCGGGCACGCAGGCACTGTCGGTGATGGGGTTTTCACAGCACAGGGGCAGCTGGTCCAGGGCGGTCAGCACGCGCTGGCGCTGGGCGGCGATCTCCGGTTGGTTCATGCTGGTTCCTCCGCGTGCATTGTTGGCCATAATATGGATGATTATACCATATCGGAAGGGTGGCCGGGCGCCCGCCCAGGCCGGCAGCCCCTGCGCCGCCTGGGGTTTCAGGGGCGCACGCCGATGTTCCCGGATGGCTGCTTGGGGCGCAACATGAAAAGCGCCCCGGGGCCATGTTCCCCCGGGGCAGGGCCTGCGGCCTGGCGGCGCTTAGTCCTCCCCGAACAGCCCCAGGGACAGGTAGCGGCTGCCGTCATCGGGCAGGATGACCACGATGGACTTGCCGGCGCTGCCGGGCTCCTTTGCCACCTGGATGGCGGCGTGCAGGGCGGCGCCGGAGCTGATGCCGCACAGCAGGCCCTCCTCCCGCGCCAGCAGGCGGGCGGCCTGGGCGGCATCCTCATCGGTGACGGTGATCACGCGGTTGTAGATGCCGGTGTCCAGCACCCGGGGCACAAAGCCCGCGCCGATGCCCTGGATTTTGTGCTTGCCCTTCTCCCCGCCGGAGAGCACCGGGGAGCCGCTGGGCTCCACCGCGATGATCTGCAGGCCCGGGTGGCGCTCCTTCAGGTAGCGCCCGGCGCCGGTGATGGTGCCGCCGGTGCCCACGCCGCTGATGAAGATGTCCACCTGGCCGCGGGTGGCCTGCTCAATCTCCGGCCCGGTGGTTTCGTAGTGGGCGCGGGGGTTGGCCTCGTTCTCAAACTGGCGCACATAGACGGCGCCGGGGTTCTCATCCACAATCTGCCCCGCGCGCTCCATGGCGGCGGGCATGCCCTGGGCGCCATCGGTCAGCACCAGCTGGGCGCCATAGGCCCTGAGCAGCTGGCGCCGCTCCTTGGACATGGTGTCGGGCATGGTCAGGATGAGGCGGTAGCCGCGCGCGGCGGCCACCTGGGCCAGGCCAATGCCGGTGTTGCCGGAGGAGGCCTCCACCAGCAGCCCGCCGGGCCGCAGGCTGCCCTCCTGCTCGGCTGCGTCCACCATGGCGCGGGCGATGCGGTCCTTGACAGAGCCGGCGGGGTTGAAGGACTCGGCCTTGGCCAGCAGCCGGGCCTGCAGGCCCAGCTTGTCCTGCAGGCGGGCCAGGTGGATCAGGGGCGTGCCGCCGATAAGCTGCACGGTGCTTTCATAGGTTTTCATGGCGTTCTCCAATCCGCGCGCCCGCCATCACGGCGGGCCCGCATAGGGGATTGTACCGTTTTTTGTGCCCTTCAATCAGAAACGGCGCGAAAAGGCGGGATTGATGCGCCCGCGCGCCTGCGGCCTTGAGGGGCTTCTGCTTTGCCCAGCGCCAACATGAACGCGCCCCCGGCGCTGGTCTGCAGCCTGGGGGCGCGTTTTGCCTGCCTGGTGTGGGCGGGTTGGCCGCTTAAGCCTTCTGCTCGCGCTTGAAGCACATGAACCAGTCCAGGCAGTACTTGTCCTCGTCCTGGCTTTCCATGCGCTCCTTGGCCACACCGCAGGAGCCGGCGGTGGGGATGATGACGTCATCGCCCGGGCGCCAGTCGGCCGGGGTGGCCACGCTGTCCTTGTCGGCCTTCTGCAGGGCCAGGATGATGCGCTTGATCTCGTCGAAATTGCGCCCGGTGGACAGCGGGTAGTACAGAATGGTGCGGATCTTGCCCTCGGGGTCGATGATGAAGACCGCGCGGACAGCCTGGGTGTTGGACTGGCCGGGCTGGATCATGCCGTACTTGTTGGCGACGTCCATGCGGATGTCCTCAATCAGCGGGAACTGGACCTCCACGTTCTTCATGCCCTTCCACTCCAGCTCCTGGATCTTGCGCAGCCAGGCGATGTGGGCGTAGAGGGAGTCCACGGACAGGCCCACCAGCTCGGTGTTGAGGGCCTTGAACTCATCGGCCAGGGTGGCGAAGGTCATGAACTCGGTGGTGCACACCGGGGTAAAGTCCGCCGGGTGGGAAAAGAGGATGACCCACTTGCCCTTGTAGTCCTCGGGGAAGTTGATGGGGCCCTGGGTGGTCACGGCGCTGAAGGCGGGGGCCATGTCACCGATCAGGGGCATGCGGTTGTACGTGGTGTTGTTGTTTTCCATCTCTTTGTCCTTTCTGTTTTTTGACATATGTCATACTGGCCTCTATTATAGCCTATTGGTCAAAGAAGGTCAACGAACAAATATGTTTGTATCATTTGAATGGCGTGGCGCGGCCTGCTGGCGGGCCAGGGACTGCGCGCGGGTTTGGCGGCATCATCCGCCCGGGCGTCCGGCGGCAGAAAAAAAGAAAGGCCTGCCACGCGGCAGGCCAGAGGGCGCATGCGGGCCGCGCCTAATCGGGCTTGATCTTCTCCCCCCACAGGGCCAGGTAGTGTGCGGCCACAAAGCCCGCCGCGGCCACCAGCAGGCTGATCAGGGCCTGGGGCAGGGAGGCGATGACAAACTCCGGCGGCGGGAAGAGCACGATGGCCAGGGTGCTGGCGGCCACCAGGCCCACCACGGCGTTTGAGGCCACCCCATGGCGCCGCTCAAACAGCCTGTCGACCAGCCGGGCAAACAGGAAGGCCACCACGGCGATGCCCAGCATCAGGGGGATGATGATGCCCAGGTTCAGGTCCTTCACCCCGGCCATCAGCTTGGTGTAAATGCCCATGAACAGCAAAATGGAGGAGGAGGACAGCCCCGGCACCACCAGGGAAAAGCCCCAGATGAGGCCCGAGAGGAAGGACCAGCCCAGGGTGGGCTCCAGGCTTTGCGCGCTGGTCTGCCGGGAGACCACAAACAGGAAGGCCAGCAGCGCCACAAAGCTGATGACCAGGGCCAGGCGGTTGTTGCGCCGTTCGGTCTCTGTCAGGGACGCGCCCGCCTGGGGCTGCTGGGCGGCCCGGTAGAGCTGGGGCAGGGTGCCCAGGATCAGGCCGATGAACAGCGCCAGGGGGTAGGGGGAATCGCCGGAGAACAGCCAGTCCACCAGCCGCGCGAAGCCCCAGAAGCCCAGGGCCACGCCCAGGATGATGGGCACAAACAGCTTCCACTGGCTTTTGAAGGTGGCCAGCGGCCGGGACAAAAAGGCCATCATGGGCCGGTAGATGCCAAAGACCACCGCCAGGACGCCGCCGGACACGCCGGGCAGGATGGCGCCCCCGCCAATCAGCGCGCCCTGGACGATGCGGTAGAGAAACAGCAACGGGTTGTTCTGGGTGGTTTTGTTTTGCTGTATCATGCTGCCTCTCCTTACACCGCCAGGCGCTTGCCCATCCGGCAGGGCACCAGGCTGTCCACGCGGTTGATGCCCAGCTGCGCCAAATCGCGCACCGCCTGGTCATAGAGGTGGGTGTCCGCGTAGCGCCCGGGGTCATGGGCGTCCAGGCCGATGATGGCGCTGGCGCCCTCCTGCGCGGCAATCTGCCAGAAGCCGGCCGCCGGGTAGCCCGGGCCCCGCCGCCAGGACTGGGGGTAGAGGCCGGACAAATTGTACTCCAGCGGGATGCCCAGGTCCCTGGCCGCCTGGGCGATGTCCCGGCTGATCACCGCGCAGTCCTCATCAAAGGCCGGGTAGTTGAGCATGAACAGGTCCGGGTGGGCCAGGCAGCAGTACAGCCCGCTCCTGAGCCCCAGGATGGTGTGCCTGGCGTAGCGGTAGAGCTGGTGGGGCTGGGTGATGCCGCCGAAATAGATGTCCTCGTCCGGCCGGTCAAAGTGGCTGCCCAGGATCAGGAAGTCCAGCCGCTCCGCCTCCGCCTGCTCGGCCAGCCACCCGCTGTAGGCGGGGTAGTACTCGCTTTCCAGCCCGACGTAAATGGCAATCTGCTCCCGGTATTTCTCCTTCAGGGCGCGGGCAGAGGCCAGGTAGCCGGGAAACTCGTCCAGGCGCATGCGGATGCCGGACACATAGCCGTCCCCATAGGGCCAGGGGCCGTGGTCGGACATGCCCAGCTGGGCATAGCCCGCCGCGATCGCGGCGGTCACATACTGCTCATCCCGGCCGGTGGCGTGCTGGCAGCGGGTGGTGTGGGAGTGAAAATTGGTTCTGATGGTGCTTGCCTCCTTGGGAATTCCCTCCCTTTTATTGTAACCATTTTTGCCATCCATGCCATCGCCTGGATGGACAGGTTGGCGGCCAATATATACAAAAACGCCTGCCAGTCAGGCGTTTCACGTCCCCTTTTGTGGCCAGGCCCGGCCCGGTGCAGCAAAAAGCACCGGGCATGTGCCGCGGTGCTGTGCGGTGCAGCCTTGCTCAGACGCCCTGGCGCAGGATGCGCTCGATGCCGTCCTTGGTGACCTCGCCCTCCACCGCCTTCTTGCCGTTGACAAAGAAGGTGGGCACATAGTAAAAGGGCTCGGGCGCGCGGAAGTTGGGCGTCTTGTGCACGTCCACCATCTCCACGTTGACCTTGGCCAGCTCCGGCTTTTCGGTCTTCAGCTGGCTGATCCATTCCTTGGCGCGGGCGCAGGCCGGGCAGCCTTCAAAGTGATACAGGGTGATGTTTGCCATGGTGTCCATTCCTCTTCAATCATGTAATGCGGCCTGTCCGGCCGTTCACCGGGCACGGCTTGCGCGAGCGTCCGGCTACAAGGAGTATACCCGGCAGGCGAGGTGGACACACCCGGCGCGGGGGTCAGAGGTGGTGGGCGACCCGGTCATGCTCCTCGGCGCGCTTGCCGTTGTTGAAGCGGTCCAGCGTGCCCACCAGGTAGCCGGTGATGCGCCGGATGCGCTCAAAGGGCGGCGCGTCAAAGGTATAGTCCAGGGCCACCTCCTCGCCCTCCACCAGGATGTCGATGCGCCGGGGGGCGCGGCCAAACTTCTCCCTGGCGCGGGCCAGGTAGGCGTCCAGTTCCTCCTGGGGCAGGGGGCCACCGGTTACATGAAACTCACAGGCCATGGCTTCCTCCTTCGCGGGCAAACCGGCCCGGCTGTCCGGGCGCGGGCGGGTGGGAGCGCGGATGGGCATCCGCCTCCCAGGGGTGATGCGCTTGTATCCACATCATACCACATCTTGTGGGTTTTTGAAGGGGTTTGTCTACCAATTGTGGTGCCTGGTGGTGTTTGCCCCCGCCAGGCCTGCCGCCAAGGGCTGGAAAAAGCGTGGGGACCACCCCGCTGGGAGGGCGGTCCCCGCGCCGGGGCGCTGTGCCTACATCATCTTCTGGCCGTTGATCAGCAGCGCGAAGTCATGGCCCAACTTGCTGGCCGCCCGGCGGCACAGCAGCATGCGCGAGAGGAAGATTTCAAAGTACTCGGAGATGCTGGACACCTCCTGGTCAATGCGCAGCTGCAGCTGGATCTCTTTTTCCGCGTCCAGGATCACGATGCGGGTGTCCTCCACCGCGTAGTTGACCCGGTCGTGGATGTCAAAATCAATGGTTTCCCGGTTGCGCACGCGGCTGCGGCGCACGTCGGACTTGTCCGCCAGGATGAGGGCGGCGGAGACCTCCGACACCGGGCTGGCGCTGCCCTCGTCGTGGTTGCCGATGGCTGTGACGATGGTGGCGATGTCATCGGGGTTGGCGCCCATCTGGGTGAGCAGGCAGAACACCATCATGGCGCCGGATTGCTCATGCCCCTCGCGGTTGACGATGTTGCCGATGTCGTGCAGGTAGCCGGCGATGGCGGCCAGCTCGGCTTTGCGCTTGTCATGCCCGGTCTGCAGCAGGATGCGGGCGGCCTCGTTGGCCACCCGGCCCACGTGCACAAAGGCGTGCTCGGTATAGCCCATCTGGGTGAGGTATTCGTCCGCCCGCTGGATATAGGTGGTGAAGGCGGGGTGGTTCTTGACGTCCTGCAGGGTGATGTTCATGCGGGCATCCTTTCATCCGGGGTTTGGTGCGAATATACCCGCCCGGGGCGCGGCCGGGCAGG
>JAAYEI010000048.1 GCA_012728815.1 Clostridiales bacterium | reverse complement strand
TGCTGCCAGAGGGCCCGCTGTCCAGCGCGCTGGTGGAAGCGTCCGCGCGCGGCGGCAACTTCAACTGGTACTTTGGCCAGAACCCGGATGGCTTCAACCAGGGCACCCTGGGCCCCATCTTTGAGCTATTGGCCACCGGCACCAGCGTGGAGGACTTCGTGGCGCTGGTCACCGCGGCCTTCCAGGAGATCGCGGTCACCGAGTAAGCCATTCCCGCATCACAACAGGGGCTGCCGCGCACGCGGCAGCCCTTTTGCGTGTCAACAAAGCATCCGTGGTTTCTTTTTTGTTCTGGAAAACGGGGGTTTCGCCTGGCCGCGCCCAGTGGGCCGCGCCCGCAGCCGCCTGGCGCGCGGTAGAAAACCGCGGCTGCTTGCGCTATGATGGAGGCTGTTATACAGGTTGTCAAAACCGCAGCCAGCGGCGGCTCACCCACCCTGCAAGGAGGCGTTGATGAACAAGTTCACCCTGATGAAAATGCACAAGCTGCGCGATATCCTCAAGGACGATGTGCGGCGCCGCACCGATTTTTCCCAGACCGACCAGACCCTGGGGGTGGCCATGCCGCCCATCCAGAAGCCGCTGGGAGCGGAGGAACGCCTGCTGCCCCTGCCCGACTGGCGCGGGGTGGTCCAGCCCCGGGGCAGCCTGGAGGAGCTGATTGCCAACCGCCGCTCCACCCGCGCGTACCTGGACCTGCCCCTCAGCAGCGCCGAGCTGTCCTTCCTGCTGTGGGCCAGCCAGGGCGTGCGCAAGGACGCCCCGGGCCGGGTGCTGCGCACCGTGCCCTCAGCCGGCAACCGCCACAGCGTGGAAACCTACCTGGCGCTCACCCGCCCGGTGGTGGACCAGCAGGGCGCCACCGCCTTTGCCCCCGGACGCTACCGCTATGCACCGTTGGAGCACGCCCTGGTTCACCTGGGCGATGCCGACCAGCTGGGGGACAAGGTCGCCCAGGCGGCGCTGGACCAGGCCTTTGTGGGCCGCGCGCCGCTCATCTTCTTCTGGGCCAGCCTGCCCTACCGCACCGAGTGGCGCTACGCCGAGGCCTCCCACAAGGTGATCGCGGTGGACCTGGGGCACATCTGCCAAAACCTCTACCTGGCCGCCGGCGCCATTGGCTGCGGCACCTGCGCGGTGGCCGCCTATGACCAGGCCCGCGCCAACCTGCTGTTTGGCCTGGACGGGCAGGATGAGTTCATCGTCTACCTGGCGCCGGTGGGCAAGGCGAGGTAGGCGGTGGGCGCGCCTTGCCGGTTGAGCGCCGGCCGCCTCAAGGGAACACGTCATCAACATCGTCCCGCGGGGCAGGCCCACCGGTTGCCGGGGCGGTGACATGCCGCCCCGGCATTGAACTGCGCCGCCAAGAGGCGTATGATGGCCCTGTCTGTGCACAAGGAGGTCGGTATGCGCATCCTCATCATCGGCGATGGCAAGGCGGGGCACACCATCGCCCAGAGCCTGATCACAGAGAACCACGAGGTCACCATTGTGGACCGCAGCCAGGAGGCGCTCACGCGCAGCCAGGAGGCCCTGGACGCCCGCACGGTGCAGGGCAGCGGCGTCAACGCGGACACGCTGCTGGAGGCCGGGGTGAAGGAGGCGGACATCGTTATCGCGGTCACGGTGAGCGATGAGATCAACATGCTCTGCTGCCTGACCGCCAAGCGCCTGGGCGCAGGCTACGCCATCGCCCGGATCCGCGACCCGGAATACAACAAGAGCCTGGGCTTCCTGATGCAGGAGCTGCTCATCGACTACGTCATCAACCCCGACCGCCTGCTCGCCCAGGAGATCAGCCGCATGCTGCGCTACCCCTTCACCGGGGGCGTGGAGACCTTCGCCCGGGGCCGGGTGGAGATGATGGACTTCCGCCTGGGGCCGGGCGACAAGCTGCTGGGGCTGGCCATGAAGGACCTGTACCGCAAGCTGCCCACCCTGCCCCGGGTGCTGTTCTGCGCGGTGCAGCGCGGGGAGGAAGCCGTCATCCCCAAGGGGGACATGGTGCTGCAGGAGGGCGACCGGGTCTATGTGGCGGCGGACATCCCCACCATCACCCGCTTTTTTGCCAGCATCGGCAAAAACACCGCCGGCATCCACAGCGTGATGGTGCTGGGCGCCGGGCGCATCGCCTTCTACCTGTGCCAGCTGCTGGCCCAGACGCGCATGAAGGTGACGGTGATTGAGCGGGATGAGGCGCGGGCCCTGGAGTTCAAGCAGATGCTCCCGGAAGTGGATGTGATCCTGGGGGATGGCACCGACCAGGAGCTGCTCACCGCCGAGGGGCTGGAGCAGTTTGACGCCTTTGTCACCTTGTCGGGCCTGGACGAGGAAAACATCATGGCAGCGCTCTACGCCAGGCGCGCCGGGGTGCGCCGGGTGATTGTCAAGAACAGCCGGGACACCTACCTGGAGCTGCTGGGCGAGCTGGGCCTGGACAGCGCGGTCAGCGTGCGCCGGGCAACTTCAGACAGCATCCTGCGCACGGTGCGCACCCGCAGCGCGGCCCATGCCGCGGAGGCGGTGGAGCGCCTCTACCACCTGATGGACAACGCGGTGGAGGCGCTGGAGTTTATCGCCCACCAGGAGGACAGCTTCCTGGGCCAGCCGCTCAGGACGCTGCAGGTGCGGCAGGACGCGCTGATCGCGGTGATTGTGCGCGCCGGCCAGGTGCGCGTGCCCTTCGGGGAGGACAGCATCCAGCAGGGCGACCGGGTGGTGGTGATTGTGAAGGGGGGCGGGGTGGCCCGGCTGGAGGACATCTTCACCCAGGTGCGCGCGTGAGCCTGCGCCTGCTGCTGAACCTGCTGGGCAAGCTGCTGCTGCTGGAGGCAGGCCTGCTGTGCCTGCCGCTTGGCATCAGCCTGCTGGAGGGCGGGCCGGACGCGCCCGCCTTTGTGTACACCATCCTCATCCTGCTGGCCTTTGGCCTGCCAGCCCTCATGCAGCGGCCCGCCAGCCGTGAGGTGCGCGCCAAGGAGGGCCTGGTGGCCGTGTCCCTGGCCTGGGTGCTGCTGGGCGCCTTTGGCGCCTTGCCCTTCCTGTTTTCCGGGGTGACCCCAAGCTATGTGGACGCGCTGTTTGAAACGGTGTCCGGCTTCACCACCACCGGCGCCTCCGTTTTGGACGCGGTGGAGGGCCTGCCCCGGGGCATCCTGTTCTGGCGCTCCTTCACCCACTGGGTGGGCGGCATGGGCGTGCTCATCCTGACCCTGGCGGTCCTGCCCAGGCTGTCCGGGCGCGGCGCCACGCTGGCCCGGGCGGAGAGCCCCGGCCCCACCTTTGAGAAGATTGCCCCGCGCATGCGCGACACCGCCAGGCTCATGTACGCGGTGTACACGGCGCTGAGCCTGCTGCAGCTGGCGCTGCTGATGCTGGCCGGGCTGCCCCTGTTTGACGCCGCCATCCACACCCTGGGGACGGCCGGAACCGGCGGCTTCTCCAGCCGCAACCAGTCCGTGGGCGCCTACAACAACCCCTGGGCCGAGGGCATCATCACGGTGTTTATGCTGCTGTTTGGCATGAACTTCATCGTGTACTTCCGCCTGCTGCGCGGGGAAGGCTTCAAGGCCTTCAAGTCCGAGGAGGTCAGGGCCTACTGGCTGCTGGCGCTGTGCGCGATGCTGCTGATCTCCTGGGAGCTTCTGCCCCGCTATGGCGGCTTTTTCAACTCCTTCCGCCATGCCAGCTTCCAGGTGTCCTCCATCATGTCCACCACCGGCTACAGCACGGCCGATTTTGCGCTCTGGCCCGCCTTTTCGCACATCCTGCTGCTGGGGCTGATGTTTGTGGGCGCCTGCGCGGGCTCCACCGCCGGGGGCATCAAGGTCTCCCGGGTGCTCATCCTTGGCAAGGCCGCTTCACGGGAAATTGGCCTGGCAGCCGCCCCGCGCAAGCTGCGCCTGCTGCGGCTGGACGGCCGGGTGCAAAGCGAGGAGACGGTGCGCGGCGCCCTGGTGTTCTTCTTCCTGTACATGTCCTTCATGGCGCTGGGCACCCTGGCGGCCGCCGCGGACGGGCATGATTTTGTGACCAGCTTCTCCGCCGCCGCCGCCAGCTTGTCCAACATCGGCCCCGGGCTGGGCCTGGTAGGCCCCTCGGGCAACTTCAACGTGTTTTCCCCCTGGGTCAAGGTGCTGCTGAGCCTGCTGATGCTGGCCGGGCGGTTGGAGTTCATCCCGCTGCTCACCCTCTTCCACCGGGAGCTGTGGAGCAAGGGACACTGAGGCACACCACCGGCTGCCTGCCCTGTTTTGGCGCGCCTGCGGCATGCAGGCGTTTTTTTGTTGTTGTCCGCCCTGGTGTTGACAGCTGGCCCCTGCCGGGGTAGGCTGTGCCCGGGACACAGGCAACATACTCACGGCCACGGGGCAGCCCGCAGGCCCATGAACCAAGGAGGCGCAGATGAACGCATCATCCACCTACCGGGAAGAGCTCCACACCCCCATCGCTCACCAGGCCCAGGTGGTGGTCTGCGGCGGGGGCACCGCCGGCTTTGTGGCCGCGCTGGCCGCCGCCCGGGCGGGGGCGCGCACCCTGCTGCTGGAGCGCAACAGCTTTGTGGGCGGCACCATGATCAACGGCGCCGGGCCGCTGCACAGCTTTTTCAACCTGTTCAAGGCGGTTCCGGGCACCAGCAAACGGCAGCTGGTGCGCGGCCTCCCCCAGGAAATCATTGACCGGCTGGCCGCCAGCGGCTTTTGCCGCGGCCACCTGGAGATGGACAAGGGCGGGGACTATGACTCGGTCATCACCATCATCGACTGGGAAGGCTTCAAGGACACCGCGTTCACAATGCTGGAGGAAGCCGGGGTGGACCTGCTGCTCAACGTCCAGGTGGCCGGCGTGATGAAGGAGGGGGACAGGGTCACCGGCGTCATCATCGAGGGCAAGTCCGGCCGCCAGGCCATCCAGGCCCAGGTGGTGGTGGACGCCACCGGGGACGGGGACGTGGCCGCCCTGGCAGGCGCTGACTATGTGAAGAAGCACGGCACCAGCTCGGTGGGCTTTCCCTTTGGCATGGCCAGGGTGGACATGCGCCGCCTGGCCAGCTACCTGCAGGAGCAGGGCCTGGTGACCCAGCTGGTGCGCGGGCCCAAGGACCTGCCCGGTGGGGATGATGTCATCCGCCTGGGCTTTGACCTCACCCGGGACCCGCGCTTCAGCGCCTTCATGGCGCAAAGCGGCATGTGGGGGCCGCTGGGCTTCTCCTACCACAGCGACCACTTTACCTTCATCAACACCGCCAACAAGCGCCAGGTGGACGCCACCGACACCCGGGCGCTCAGCCAGGCGCTGGTGGAGCTGCGCCATCAGGTGATGGCGCTGTCCCGGCTGCTGATCCAGCACATCCCCGGCTTTGAGCAGGCCTATGTGTGCTGGACCCCCAACAACCTGGGGGTGCGCTACACCCGGGCCATCACCTGCGAAAAGGACCTGTCGCTGGAAGAAATTGTGGGCGGCGCGCGCTTCCCTGACGAGGTCTTCCTTTATGGCTTCCACGACTGCGCGCCGCGCATCCAGATCCGCGACGCGGGCTGCTATGGCTTCCCCTACCGGGCGCTGCTGCCAAAGAAGGTGGAGGGGCTGCTGGTGGCCGGGCGGCTGCTGACCAGCGACTGGGACGCCCACATGTCCACCCGCAACACGGTGTCCTGCATGGCCCAAGGCGAGGCGGCCGGCACCGCGGCCGCCCTGTGCGCGGCCAGCGGGACATCGCCCCGGGCGCTGGACCCGCAGGTTCTGCGCGCCCGGCTGCGCGCCCAGGGGGTCTACCTGGGGGAGTAGGCCAGGATGGCTGCCCGGCAATGCGCATCGCCGCAAGCCGGGGAATATAAAACAACAGCACAGGCGTCCGGCGCCTGTGCTGTATATATTTTCCCTGGTTCAGGCCATGGCCGCCCGCAGCCGCGCCATGCCTTCCTGCAGGCTCAGGCCCTTCATGAAGAGGCTGGAGGTGCCCGCCACAATCACATCCGCGCCGGCCGCCACCATCCTGGGCACGTTGTCAAAGCTGCAGTTGCCGTCCACCGCCAGACGGGTGGCGGCGTAGCCGGCGCCGTCCAGCATCGCCCGGGCGCGGGCGATCTTGCCGATGCTCTGGGGCACCAGCTTCTGCCCGGCATAGCCCGGGTTGACGGACATGAGCAGCAGCAGCTCCACATCGGGCAGCAGCTCCTCCAGCATGACCAGCGGGGTACCCGGGTTGAGGGCCAGGCCGGGGATGGCGCCGGCCTCCCGCACGGCGGCAAGCGCCCGCTGGGCGTGGACGGTGCTCTCCAGGGAGATGGTGAGCGCGTCCCCCTTGCGCAGCTTGAGCCGGGGCAGCATCATCAGCGCGTCTGTCACCATCAGGTGGATGTCCAGGGGCAGGCTGGTCTCCCCGGCGATGGCGTTGATCAGGTCCGGGAACATCATCCAGTTGGGCACAAAATGCCCGTCCATGACGTCGCAGTGTAGCCAATCCACGCCCACCTCCTCCAGCTGTCTGAGGCTTGCGCGAAGGTTGAGCAGGTCCGCGCACATCAGCGAGGCGGATACCAGGCGCTTCATTGCCCGGCCTCCCGGTCCATGCGGTCAAAGGCGTTGAGGCCCGCGCCGATCACCCCGGCGCGCTGGGCGTCCGGCGCCAGGTGCCAGGTCATGCCGGGGGCCTGGCCGCCGCGCAGGCGGGCCACCACCTTGTCCTGCAGCAGCTGCAGGGGGAACTCCGGCATCTGGATGATGCCCCCGCCCAGCAGCGCGCGGTCCGGGTCCAGGATGACCATTTCTGTCGCGATCACCTGGGCCAGGGTGTCCAGGAACTCCTGCACGGCCGGGTGGTTCAGGTGCAGGGGGAAGAGCAGGTCCGGGTCCTCCCCCGGGAAATGCTCCGAGCGCATCCGCACCAGGGCGTGGCCGGCGGCGTACAGCTCCGCGCAGCCCACCTGCCCGCAGCCGCAGGGCAGGTCCTTGCCATACAGCGGGATGTGCCCCAGCTCCCCCGCCACCCCGCGCTGGCCGGTCCAGGGGCGCCCGTCCAGCACAATCAGGTTGCCGATGCCCGTGCCGATGAAGAAGCACAGGGTCATGCCCTGTTTGGGCAGCGCCAGCGCCTGGGCGGCGTGGGCGTAGAGGGTGACCACGTCCCGGTCCAGGTAGACCGGGGTCCTCAGGGCCGCCTCCAGCAAATCAGCCACCGGCATGCCATCCAGCGAGGGGATGGTGGGCACGTTCACCAGCGTGCGCAGGCCCTTGTCCACCGCGCCCGGAAAGCCCAGGGACAGCGCGGCCACGCCCTGGGGCGACTCCTCGCTCAGATACTCCTTGATCAGCTCCACCAGGCCCTTCATGGGGTCCTTCTTGTTCCACAGGCTGCTTTTCAGCCGCCGGTAGCCCACCAGGCTGCCGTCCCGGCCCACCAGGCCCAGTCGTGTGTTGGTGCCGCCGATGTCCAGCGCCAGCACCCGGTCTTTTGTGTTGATCATGCTGTCTCCCCCTGTATTTCCCGGCCCAGCGGGCTTCGTTTGAGCACAGTATAGCAGGTTTTATGAAAAAGGGGGCCGCCAAAGCCAGCGGCCCCCGGGAAAAGCCGGAAGGATTCGCCACATCGTGGACGGGGTGCGGGGGGTGCAGGGCAGGAAGGGGTCGCGGAGCTTTTGAAGGAAAGGTGCGCCCCGGCAGCATGAAGGCCGGCCGGCGCGTGTATACTCTCCCTGCGAGGAGGGTGACATGAACAGCAAGAACGATGAGCGGGTCTTCAACATGCCCTTTGGCAAGGTCTACCCGCTGCTCCTTCAGAAAGTGGTGCGCAAGGGCCGGACCCGGGAGGAGCTGGACCAGGTGCTGCACTGGCTGACCGGCTATCCCCAGCAGGCGCTGGAAGACCAGGCGGCAAGCGGCGTGAGCCTGCGGGATTTTTTCGCCCAGGCGCCCGCCATCAACCCCAAGGCCAACCTCATCACCGGCCTCATCTGCGGCGTGCGGGTGGAGCAGATCAAGGACCCCCTCATGCAGCGCATCCGCTGGATGGACAAGCTGGTGGATGAACTGGCCAAGGGCCGGGCGATGGAGAAGATCCTGCGG
>JAAYEI010000047.1 GCA_012728815.1 Clostridiales bacterium | reverse complement strand
TCCCACTCAATGCTCGCCGGGGGTTTGGTGGTGATGTCCAGCAATACGCGGTTGACACCGGGCACCTCGTTGACGATGCGGCGGGAGATGAGGGCCAGGGTGTCATATGGGATGCGGGCCCAGTCGGCTGTCATGAAGTCATCGGTGGTGACGGCGCGGATGGCGATGGCGGTATCGTAGCTGCGCGCGTCGCCCATCACGCCCACAGAGCGCAGGTTGGTGTTGACCGCGAAGAACTGGCCCACCTGGCTGTCCAGGCCGGCTTTTTCAAACTCCTGCAGCAGGATGGCGTCGCTCTTGCGGGTGAGGGCCACCTTCTCGGGCGTCAGCTCCCCCAGGGTGCGGATGGCCAGGCCTGGTCCGGGGAAGGGCTGGCGGTCCGTCAGCTCCCGGGGCAAGCCCAGCACGCGGCCCAGCTGGCGCACCTCATCCTTGAAGAGGGTGCGCAGCGGCTCAATCAGGCTGGTGAACCCCAGCTCCCTGGGCAAACCGCCTACGTTGTGGTGGCTTTTGATGGTGACAGAGCCGGGCAGGGCGCCGGACTCAATCACATCCGGGTAGATGGTGCCCTGGGCAAAATGGTCCAGGGCGCCCAGCTTGGCGGCCTCCTCGCGGAAGACCTGCACGAACTCCGCCCCGATGATCTTGCGCTTGCGCTCCGGGTCGCTCACGCCTTTGAGCTTGTCAAAAAAGCGGCTGGCGGCGTCCACCGCAATGAGGCGCACCGGAAAATGGGCGGAGAAGGTGTCCGCCACCAGGCGCGGCTCGTCCTGGCGCATGAAGCCATGGTCCACAAAGACGCAGTGCAGCCGGTCGCCAATGGCTTTGCTGATGAGGGCGGCCACCACTGCCGAGTCCACCCCGCCGGACAGCCCCAGCAGCACCGTGCCCTGGCCCACGGCCTCACGGATGTCCACGATGGCCTGGTCGGCGAAGCTGTCCATCCGCCAGTCCTGTGTGGCCTGGCAGATGTCCAGCGCAAAGCGGCGGATGATGTCCACCCCCTGGTGGGTGTGGGTGACCTCCGGGTGGAACTGCAGCCCATAGAAGCCCCGCGCGGGCGCCTCCATGGCCGCGATGGGGCAGGTGGCAGTGCTGGCGGTGGCGGTGAACCCCTGGGGCAAGCGATCCACCTGGTAGCTGTGGCTCATCCAGACAGGCGCAGCGGCTGCCAGGCCCTCAAACAGCCGGGCCGTGGTATCCAGGCTGACCTCGCTTAAGCCGTACTCCCCCTTGCTGGCGCGGCTGACCTGGCCGCCCAGGCTGCTCGTCATCCACTGCATGCCATAGCAAATGCCCAGCACCGGCAAACCCAGGCTGAAGATGCCCGGGTCGCAGGCGGGCGCCTGCGCCATGTCCACATTGGCCGGACCGCCAGACAGGATGAGCCCGGCGGGGTGCATCGACCTGATTTCCTCCAGGCTAGCCGTATAAGGCAAAACCGCGGAAAACACCTGGGCCTGGCGCACGCGCCGGGCAATCAGCTGGGTGAACTGGCTGCCAAAATCCAGGATGAGGATGGGCTGGCGCATGCTGCCTCCTGTGGGGTGTTTTGTGGGCTTGTCGCGGTGTGGTGCAGTGGATTTGATGTTAGTTTGCCGCGGGGGGTGGGGATGACTCCATTGGGCGTCCATCCGGGCGGAAAAGCGGCAGGGTCTCAAGGTAGAGGATGTCATCCCTGTGCATGGCGGGGCCCTCAGCCAGGATGGCCATCTTGCCCACCACCGTGCCGCCTGCCTCAGCCACCAGCTTTTCCACCGCCTTGAGGCTTTCACCGGTGGAGATGACATCATCCACAATCAGCACGCGCTTGCCGCGCATGAAGTCCGCATCGTTCTGGTCGATGAAGAGCATCTGGCGGTTGACGGTGGTGATGGAGGTGACCTCGGTGGAGAACACGTTGCGCATGTACAGCTTGGGCGCCTTGCGGGCGATGAGGTAGCGGTTCTCGCGGTTCTGGCGGGCCATCTCGTACACCAAGGGGATGCCCTTGGACTCGGCCGTGATGAGCACATCGTGATCCGGCGCGATTTTGAGCAGGTCCCGCGCGCAGGCGATGGTAAGCTCCACATCCCCAAAGATGACAAAAGCGGCGATGTACAGCTCCTCATTGACCTGGCACAGGGGCAGGTCGCGGGTGAGGCCGGCTACTTGAATTCTGTAATCCATGATTCCTCCACATGCAAAGGCCTTGGTGCATACCAAGGCTGACTTGGCTTTTTACTTGTTGATTGTAATCAGCGGGCGCAGGCTTGTCAATCTGCCGCCGGGGCGAAGTGCCCGCGCAGGATGGCGCGCAGGCTGTCCAGGTCCTCCGTGGTGTTGATGAGGGCGCGTGTCCTGGCGGCGCCCTGGCTGCCCTTCAGGTACCAGGCAAAATGCTTGCGCATCTCCACCAGCGCCCAGCGCGCGCCCTTGAAGGTGACCATGTCCTGCAGGTGGCGCAGCGCGGTGTCCAGCACCGCTTCCGGGGGGGGCGTAACTGGTTGCTGGCCGGCAAAGCGCTGCTTGATCTGGGCGAACAGCCAGGGGTTGCCCAGCGCCCCCCGGCCCAGCGCGATGCCATCCGCCCCGGTCTGGTCCAGGATGGCCTGGGCGTCATCCGGGGTGAACACGTCGCCATTGGCAATGACGGGGATGCTGACCGCCGCCTTCACCTTGGCAATCACAGCCCAGTCCGCCCGCCCGGCGTACTGCTGCTCCCTGGTGCGGCCGTGCACGCACAGGCTGTCCGCGCCCGCGGCCTCGCACATGCGGGCGAAATCCACCGCGTTGACGCTGTGGCGGTCCCAGCCAATGCGCATCTTGACGGACAGGGGCTTGGCCACCGCCTTGCGCACCGCTGCGATAATGCCCTCGCTTTTGTGGATGTCCTTCATCAGGGCGCTGCCGCTACCTGACCCGGTCACCTTGGGCGCCGGGCAGCCAAAGTTGAGGTCAATGCCGCGGTACTGTGGCAGTGCGGCCAGGCGCTGGGCTGCCTGTGCCATCATGCCGGCATCCTTGCCAAACACCTGGGCGGTCAGCCGGGTCTCCCGGCGGTCATAGGCCAGCAGGAACCGGTGGGCAGCATGGTCCGGCGGCGCCTGCAAATAGCCCATGGCGCTGATCATCTCGCTGACCGTCTCATCAGCGCCCTGCAGCAGGCACCGCAGGCGGAAAGGCCAGTCGGTGATGCCGGCCATGGGGGCCAGCATCAGGAAGGGTGGTTGGCTGTTCATCTGTTCTATTTTCAGGGGGTGTAGGCCCTTTCATTGCGCAACTCACGGATAAACCACTGGCCGTTCTCCCGCACCAGGATCACATCGTAGCGCGCGCTGGGCCAGCGGGGCGGCGTCCAGTTCTCCTGGGCGACGCGCTCGCGGTAGCTGGCCTTGATGCGCCCGTCAATGCCTGGCACCTGCTCGGTGATGGTGGCGCGGGCGGTATCCTCCCAGGGCCAGGTCCACATCCACTCCATGCGCAGGCGGTGGTCTATGCCGGTGATCTGGTAGGGTTCATAAGGGTTGGCGCCCTCCCGCACCAAGGCCAGGCGCTTGTCCAGGGGCAGGTAGGCGGCGGAGAAATACTTGTCCAGCTCGGCGCCCTCGGTGTTCATCATCACCGTCAGCGCCCGCTGGGCCATGCCATCCTTGAGGATGATAAAGATGTTGGCGGCGTTCATGCTGAAATAGAAAGCCACCGTCATCAGCCCCAGGATGGCGGTGAGCAGGAGCAGCCGTTTGGCGAAAAACCAGACCAGGCGCCGCAGTTGTTTCATAAAAGCTTGCCCTCAGGGGTGCAGGGTGGTGCCCAGGTCCTCGCCCCGCAGCACGCGCAGGATGTTGTCTGCCTGGTCCAGGCCAAAGACGTGCATGTGGGGCAGGCCCTGCTCCTTGCACATGAGGAAGGCGGACATGTCCATCACCTTCAGGCCGCGGTCAATGGCCTCACCATAGCTGATGTCCTTGATGAGGGTGGCGCCGCTGTCCAGCTTGGGGTCGGCGGTGTAGACGCCATCCACGTTCTTGGCCAGCAGCAGCGCCTGGGCGCCCAGCTCCAGCGCGCGCAGGGAGACCGCGGTGTCCGTGGTGAAGAAGGGGTTGCCCAGGCCGCCGCCAAACAGGGCGGCGCCGTCGCGGCTGAGCGCCTCATCGGCCAGGTCGCGGCGGTAGTTGGCGCAGATGTCCGGCACATGCAGGGCGGAAAACATGCGCGCCTTTTGCCCCAGCCGTTGCAGTGCGTCCTGCATGACCAGGCAGTTCATCAGCGTGCCCAGCATGCCCATCTGATCGGCGCGCACCGCGTCCATGCCCTTGGCGGCGCCGCTGCGACCGCGCCAGAGGTTGCCGCCGCCAATGACAATGCCCACCTGGGTGCCCAGGTCCACCACCTGCTTGATGACCCGCGCCACCTGTTGTATCTGCGCGTGGTCAAACAGCCAGCCGGATTCGCCCAGTGCCTCGCCGGACAGCTTGAGCATGATGCGTTTGTACTTCATACCATTCCCCCGCGCTATTTTTGCAAACAGGGCGGCACGAACGCCGCCCTGCTGTATGTGTGCTGACGGCGTGGGTTACGCCTTGGCTGTCATCTCCTCAATCTCGCTTGCCAGGTCGGAGACCTTGCGCTCAATCCCCTCCCCACGCTCATAGCGGGTGAAGCGGCGCACGGAGATCTTCTCCCCGCTGGCCAGCGCGGTCTCGTTCACCAGGGTCTGCACCGTGATGTCCGGGTTCTTCACGAAGGGCTGCTCCAGCAGGCAGACTTCCTTGTAGTACTTCTCGATGCGGCCTTCCACCATGCGGTCCACAATCTTTTCGGGCTTGCCCTCGTTGAGGGCCTGGGCGCGCAGGATCTCACGCTCCTTGTCCAGGTTCTCGGCGGGCACATCTTCCTTGCTGACAAACAGGGGGTTGCTGGCCGCAATCTGCAGGGCCAGGTCGTGGCAGAGGGAGCGGAAGGCATCGGTGTTGGCGACGAAGTCGGTCTCGCAGTTGACCTCCACCAGCACACCAATCTTGCCGCCCATGTGGATGTAGCTGTCCACCATGCCCTCAGCGGCCACGCGGCCAGCCTTCTTGGCGTTGGCGGCCAGGCCCTTCTCACGCAGGTACTCAATCGCCTTTTCCATGTCGCCCTTGGTTTCAACCAGCGCGTTTTTGCAGTCCATCATGCCTGCCTGCGTGCGCTCACGCAGCTCTTTGACCATCGCAGCGGTAATTTGCATTCTTGTCTCCTTTATCTGTCGCAGCGGGCTTACGCGCCCAGTTCCTCGCCGTCTTCCACACCCTGGTCCGCTTCCTCGGCTTCCGCCTGGGCACCCTGGCGGCCTTCCAGCACGGCATCGGCCATCTTGCCGGAAATCAGCTTGACCGCGCGGATGGCATCGTCATTGCCGGGGATGACATAATCCACCAGGTCCGGGTCGCAGTTGGTGTCCACGATGGCGACGATGGGAATCTTCAGCGCGCGGGCCTCGGCGATGGCAATGGCTTCCATCTGCGGGTCCACCACAAACAGCGCGCCGGGCAGGCCCTTCATGGTGCGGATGCCGCCCAGGTTGTTGTTGAGCTTGTTGCGCTCATGCATCAGCTTGACCACTTCCTTCTTGGGCAGCACGTCAAAGCGGCCGTCCGCTTCCATCTTGTCAATCTCGTTCAAGCGGTCCACGCGGGAGCGGATGGTGCGGTAGTTGGTGAGCATGCCGCCCAGCCAGCGGTGGTTGACATAGAACATATTGCAGCGCTTGGCTTCCTGCTCGATGGATTCCTGGGCCTGCTTCTTGGTGCCCACGAACAGCAGGGACTTGCCCTCCATGGACAGGTTGCGCACGAAGGTGTAAGCTTCTTCAATCTTGCGGACCGTCTTTTGCAGGTCGATGATGTAGATGCCGTTGCGCTCCGTAAAGATATAGGGGGCCATTTTGGGGTTCCAGCGACGGGTCTGGTGCCCGAAGTGGACGCCTGCTTCCAGCAGGCTCTTCATTGAGATGATTGCCATGGGGTTCCTCCTCTTGTTGTTGCCTCCGCGGGGTTCATCCGCTGCGGCCGCCAGAAAGGCACAAGCGCAACGTCACACCGCGTGTGTAATGCCCAAGGAGTATAGCACAAGCCCTGGCCTGGATGCAAGCGCCGGGCAGCTGTTTTTGCTGATTTACAGGGGGTTGATGGGGTTATGCCGGTGGGTGGACCGCCCTTCAGGCCTTCTCGTCGGGAAGGTAGATGCGCAGCTGGTCAAACAGCCGCTTGCGCTGGCGCGCCTGAACCAGGGTTTGCCTGGCGGCGGCGCCTTCGCCCATACGCCAGCGGGTGACCAGGTAGCACGCGGGCACATACAGCCAGTAAAGGGGCAGCAGCGCCGGCCACCTCTGGGCGGCGGGGTAGCGCTTGCGGGCGTAGGTGTTGATGTTGCGCAGCGCTGTGCGCAGCATGCCGGCTGGCCGCCCGGTGCCCGCCTTGTCCGCAACCAGCACCGCGGTGGCGCGCAGGGTGGACCGCTTGTGGCCGAAGTTGCCGCTGTCCAGGAAGTCCATCAGCAGGTCATGGGCCAGGCGGTCATCCACCTGGGCGCTCCAGGGCGCCTGGGCGGCAGGCAAGCCCAGGTACAGCACGCAGGCGCGGGCCAGCACCCGGGCGAACTGCAGCAGGCCGCCCTGCTTCAGCAGCGGGGCGATGTCCGCCTGCCAGGCCGCTGGGCTGAGGCTGTTGAGGAACACGGCGAAGTCGCACAAATGGCGCAGGCCGATGCCCAGCCCCATCATGTGGCGCTGCGTGTGGATCAGCAGGGAGATGGCCTGGTGTGGGGGGCTTAAGGCGGGAAAGCTGTACCCGTCCATGCGCTGAACGCGCGCCGCAGGCAGCGCGCCCTCCATGGCCTCCCGCAGGTGCCGCCCTGCAGGGCCTTCGGGGTATTCCGTGGCGATGAAATGCAGCTCCACCTGGGCCCGGGGACCTACAAAGCCCAGGTGGAAGTCCTCCCGCGCCGGCGCCTTGCTGTAGCCCAGCCCGGTCAGTAGGCCCGCGGCCTGGTCCAGGTGGACAGGGTAGGTCAACAAGTCAATATCCCCCATCTCGCGCAAGGATGGCTGGGGGTAGAAGCAGGCAACGCTGGCCCCCTTCAGGATGGCGCAGGGGATGCCCTGCCGCGCGAACGCGGCCAGGATGACATCCTGGGCGGCCATGAGGCGCTCGTTGTGGATGGCCTGGCGGATGGCCTGGTCGCGGTAGATGGCCAGCACACCTCCTGGCGGCTGCTGCTCCGGGGGCAAGGTCAGCGCGGCCTCCAGCACCAGGGGCAGCACGGCCTGCTGGGCGGCTTCACGCAGGATGGCGGGCCAGTCGGGGTGGTTGTTGAGAGCACGGGAAGTTGACTCAGGCTGGCGGGCAGCATGAAGTGCCTGGCTGAGCAGGCAGAGAACGTCCTGGTGGGTTGGGGGCAGGTTGGTCATTTTATCATCCTAAAATAGTAGCGATTGCAGTCACATTGGGTTCTTGTTTTGAGTCTTCACCATTACAAGTCCTTGCAGGAGTTCGGGTTCAAGAAGTTATCATGTTATGAAATCCCAGTGGCTTGCCCATTTCTTCATTTGGCGAGGTTATGCACTTCAAAGTGCTTAACCCGTCCT
>JAAYEI010000046.1 GCA_012728815.1 Clostridiales bacterium | reverse complement strand
ACAGTACTGTTGTCCATGGCAGTATCATAACTTAATAGAAAAGGAGAGTTTTCATGAGAAAGTTTATGTCCATCCTGTTGGCTGTGCTGATGCTCACATCGACCATTGCTGTGTTGGGCGAGGAACTTGTCCTGACAAGTGAGCCGATGACAATCACCCTGTGGGACATTGGCACCGACGAACCTCAGCGATCCATTCAGGAAGGCGCCGTTGCGCGCTTTATGGCTGCCTATCCCAACATTACCGTCAACCAGGTTCATATTCAGAACGATAACTATAAGCAGCAGCTGATTGTGGCGATGAGCTCCAAACAGGCTCCTGATATGTACATCCACTGGGGTGGTGGCCCGATGGCTGAGTACTACAAGTCCGGTTTTGTCAACGACATTACCGACTTGTTCGCCAAGTATGACCATCCCGACTTTATTGACGCGGCTGTGGCACAGTCCACCTATGATGGAAAGGTGCTCGCGATTCCTTATGGCGGCCTGTCCGGCTGCGATATTTTCTACAACAAAACCATCTTTGCCGAGGTCGGCGTAGAAGTTCCTACGACCATCGACGAGCTGGAGGCTGTTTGCGACAAGCTGATTGAGGCTGGCTACGTGCCGTTCTCCCTGGCCAATGGCTCCAAGTGGACCGGCTCCATGTACTACATGTATCTGGTGTCCCGTCATTCTGGCAATGCTGAGTTTGATGCCGCTTACACACAGGAAGGCTCCTTCACCTCTGATGCCTTCATCTGGGCGGGCGAGAAAATCCAGGAATGGGTCAAAAAGGGCTACTTCAACGAAGGCTTTAACTCGATGATCACAGATAACGGCGAGGATCGCGCACTGCTGTACAATAATACCTGCGCCATGATGTTGCACGGGTCCTGGCAGATTCGCTCCATCAAGCAGGACAGCCAGGAATGGTATGAGGCCAATCTGGGCACCTTCCGCTTCCCTGAGGATGCCGAGGCGAAAGCCAATGGTGTGCCGCAGAATGTTGAGATCGGCACCGCGATTGGCAATGCTTTCTCATTCAATTGCTGGAAGGAAGACGGCTCTGTGGATCAGGATAAGCTGAATGCTTGTTACGTTCTGGCCACCAAGTTCTTCAACGACGATACCTACAATGCCGAACAGATGGCAACCAATACCATGCCGTCCATCAAGGGCTTTGAGGTAGGTGTTGAGGATCCCAACCAAAAGGTTGTTATTGACGTCTTCTTCAATGCCTCCAACGTGCAGCTGTGGTACGATCAATACCTGCCGGCTTCCGTAACCGAGGTACACAAGAATTCCATGACCGAACTGTTCGGTCTGAGCAAGACCCCGCTGGAAGTGGGCCAGGCTCATGATGATGCCATGAAGGCAGCGCTGACCAAGTAACTGTTTACCTATCACCAGAGAATGCCCGCAGAAGAGGCATCTTTCTGCGGGTGTTTTTTGGATATCGGGCAAACCCCAGGTCCGGCATATGCCTGATAAGGAAGGCTTTCCAGATGTGTCGGGTCATTCGCGTTTGACGGGCTTTAGCCTAGTTTATCGTGAGGGAGACGGAGGCTATGAAAAAAACGAACAGCCTGGCGAAAACCATGTCCAGGAGCACCAATATCGCGGCGACAGTCTTTCTGTTCCCAGCTGTCGCGGCAATTTTAATCTACATGGTTTACCCTGTTGTTGACACTTTTTGGACGAGCCAGTATGACTGGAACGGAATCTCCCCCAATAAGATATTCGTCGGTGTGCAGAATTGGCAAACCCTCCTCAACGATGCTTCTTTCTGGTCCGCGTTTTGGCACAACGTAATCGTGATGGTCTTTTCCATTCTGCTGCAAATCCCTCTTGGTCTGCTGCTGGCGACATTCCTGGATGCCGGCGGGAAAAAGTTCAACACCTTCAAGACAGTCTGGTTCTTCCCTTATTTGATGAGCTCTGTGGCCATCGCGTTCCTGTTCAACTACATCCTGGCGACCAACGGCGGATTGTTCTCCTCGTTGGCTCAGCTGATTACAGGGAAGCGTACTACCGTTGATCTGCTGGGTAAAAATCCGCAGGCGTTGTTCGCTGTGATCGGTGTCATGGCATGGCAGTATACGCCTTTCTACATGGTCTATTTTATCGCGGGTTATGCCACAATTCCGACAACCACCTACGAAGCTGCGGTGATTGACGGCGCAAACCGGCGGCAGTATCTGTTCCATGTCGCCATCCCGTTGCTCCGACCTATTTTCAGGACCGCCTGTATCCTCTCCATGATCGGCTCACTGAAATACTTCGACATGATTTGGAACATGACACAGGGAGGACCCGCCGGCGGCACGGAGCTGATGGCGACATATATGTATAAGCTGTCATTCCAGCAGTTCAAAATGGGCTACGGTTCGAGCGTCGCGGCGGGAATGTTTATCCTGATTACACTGATTGCGCTGTTCTTCCAGAAGATTTTTGTCGTAAAGGAGATTGACTGAGATGGCGAATATTGCAGCGTATGGCCGTGAAAAAATCAAAAGCCGCGTCTCGTGGGCAGTCGCAACCTTCTTTGCGCTCCTTTGGTTCTTCATTACGCTGACGCCGTTTGCGTTCATGATCCTGAATTCCTTCCGCAAACAGTTCGATATGCTCACGCAAGGCGTTTTCCACCTGCCCGATCCATGGTTTTTTGAGAACTACCCGCGCATCATTCAAAATGGTTTTTTCGGCTATTTTATGCGTTCGGTGATTATCGTTACGCTGTCGTTAATATTGCTGCTGGTGATTTCTGCGCTTGCTTCCTATCCGCTGGCACGCATGAGATTCAAACTGCGAAGCTTTATCTATGGGGGCATCATTGCCATGATGTCCATTCCGATGCATGTCACCCTCATCCCAATCTTCAAAATGACCAATTGGATGGGGCTGTATGATAATCTGTTTTCCCTGCTGGGGCCTTACGTTGTCTTCGCACTGCCCATGTCAATCTATATACTGACCGGTTTTATGATGACGATACCCAAAGAAGTGGAGGAGGCAGCGGTAATCGATGGCTGCAACAGATACTCCATCTTCCTGCATATCTTCATTCCGCTGTCCAAATCCGGCCTGTCCACGCTGGCCATCTACAATGGCGTGACCATGTGGAATGAATTTGCCTTTGCCAACACATTGCTGCAGTCCGCCCCCCAGAAGACACTGCCCCTGGCCTTGGGACAATTCAAAGGTGAACACTCGCTGGATATGCCGATTATCTTGTCAGTATTGGTGCTTTCGGTGCTGCCGATGATTATCCTTTTCATCGTTTTCCAGGATAAACTGGTCAAGGGCATGATGAGCGGCGCTGTGAAAGGATAATACGTTTTACGGAAGCACACGTCACTGTATTCCCCTTACATGATGGGAATGAAAGACAAGTAATCATAAAAAGTTGACAAGCCCCAGCGAAATATTCAGTTTACCCTTAAATGTGCTGCATCATGGTGGAAACTCTTGTCGCTTTCAAATTGCCGGCTCAAGCATGAGCTTTGAATGTTCAACGGTGATTTTGTAAAATGATGGGGTCATGCAAGCCCCCCTTCCGCGCATCAATGTGTGAGTTGGCAAGTGGGGTTGTACAAATAATTCTGTACCATGCTTTTCGCAATACCCAGTTTAATAAATATCCTGAACACCTGAGTCCGGTCCGCCGGACAGGCACCCCGGGTTTTCATACCAGTGGTAAGCGCTCAGGTATCCTTCACCTGCGTTTTTTTCTTCCCTGAAGCCGGGGGCAGCTGCCTGTCCTCCGCCATCATCACGCTGGAGGGGCCAGATCGATTCAGGGCGGTTTCAGGTGCATTTTTCTAGATATACTCCTGTGTGGTAAGATAAAGAAAGAAAAAATAAAAAGAGGTGGCATCATGGCGAAGAAAATCCTGGCAATGCTTCTGTCCCTGCTGCTTGTCCTGCCGGTTTTTGCGGGGCAGGCTGAGGACGCGGCGGAAAGGGAGGCGGTTGAAAAACTCAATGCTTTGGTGATTGACTACCTGAAAGGCAACAATTTCCACTACACCTTTGACGGCGGGAACCGGTTTGAAATGCAATTCAACCTGAACAGCGCGCTGAAGACCTGCACCCTGGTCATCCATACCTATTATGACGGCATCTCCTTCAGTGCCTGGCCTGATTTTACCGCGAAGCACGAGAACCTGGAACTGACAGCCATCTACCTTGCCCTGGTGAACCAGGGCCGGTATTACGGACAGTTCTATATGGATTTTGAGAATGGGGACGTGTTCACCAGGGCTTTCCACCTGGCGGAGGAAACCCTGCCGGGGATGAAAGAGGTGGAAGTCCTGCTGCACCAGCAGCTCTTCTATTTGGAGGACTTTGGCGAAGGCCTCCAGGCAGTGGCCGTGAACGGCGCGGACCCCTTCCAGGAATTTGAGAAGGCGGAGGCGGCTGAGTAATCCGAACACTAAATCAGAAAAGGCGCCGGACGTGCTGTCGCCGGTGCCTTTCTTGACGTTACCCCGGTATGCGGTGATGGGCAGGCTCAGGCGTCCTTCACCTGCGCCTTTTTCACCTCATAGCCCAGGTCGCTGATCCGCTTGGTGATGGTCTCAATGGCCAGCTTGCTCTCATCAAACTCCACCCGGGCGCGGCTGGAGCTGAAGGAAACGTTCAACGTGTCCTTGTTCACGCCGTCCAGGCCTTTCAGGGCGGCTTCAATCTTGGTCATGCAGGAGGGGCAGGTCAGGGTTTCCAGCTGGATGGTGGCGCGTTTCATGGTGGTTTCTCCTTTTCTTGTATGGTCTTGGGTTATCAGCGGGGTCTGAGTCTGTAGCGCAGCAGGCGCATGCCGTTGAGGATGACCACCAGGATGCTGGCCTCGTGCACCAGCATGCCGATGGACATGTTCATCCAGGAGCTAAAAAAGAGGCTGAACAGCAGCACCAGCACCACGCCGACGGCAATCACGATGTTCTGCCGCATGTTGCGCGCGGTGGCACGGGCCAGGCCCAGGGCGTGGGGCAGGCGGCCAAAGTCGGAGTTCATGAGCACAACCTCGCTGGTCTCAATGGCCACATCGGTGCCGCTGCCCATGGCGATACCAATTTGCGCCAAGGCCAGGGAGGGGCTGTCGTTCACCCCATCGCCCACAAAGGCCACGATGTGCCCCTGCTGCTGCAGGTCCTTGATGTAGGCGGCCTTGTCCTCCGGCAGCATGTGGCCATGGGCTTGGGTCAGCCCCAATTCGCTGGCCACCAGGTCCACAGTGCCCTGGTTGTCCCCTGACAACAAGACCAGGTTCTTGACGCCCATGCGCCTGAGGCGCCCCAGGTCCTCCCCCACGCCGGGGCGCAGCTGGTCGCGGATGCCCACCAGGGCGCGCAGCTGGCCGTCCACGCCGGTCAGCACGATGGAATGCCCCGCCCTTTCCATGGCCGCGGCATCCTGACGGGCCTGCTCATCCATGGTGACCCCCTCCTGCCGCATGAGCGCCATGTTGCCCACCGCCACGCGCCTGCCCTTCACCTGAGCCAGGATGCCGCCGCCCTTGACCACGTCGGTCTGTTCCACATCGTGGGCGGCCGCGCCGGCCAGGTGCTTCACAATGGCGCGGGCCAGGGGGTGGTCGCTCTGGCTTTCCACGCTATAGAGAAGCGATTGGGTTTCCTCCTGATCCTCGCCATACATCTTAATCTGGGCCACCTCCGGATGGCCGATGGTGAGGGTGCCGGTCTTGTCAAACACCATGGTGTCCACACGGCTGAAGTCGTGGATGACCTCGCTGCCCTTGAGCAGCACGCCCTGGCGCGCGCCGTTGCCGATGCCGGCCACATTGGACACCGGCACGCCAATCACCAGGGCGCCCGGGCAGCCCAGCACCAGGATGGTGATGGCCAGCTCAATGTTGCGGGAAACCAGCCACACGATGAAGGCCAGCACCAGCACCGCGGGCGTGTACCACTTGGCGAAACGGTCGATGAAGCGCTCGGCCTCGGATTTGGCGTCCTGCGCCTCCTCCACCAGCTGGATGATGCGGCCAAAGGTGGTGTCCTCCCCCACGCGGTCGGCCGTGATGTGCAGGGTGCCGTTGTCCAGGATGGTGCCGGCAAAAACCTGGTCGCCCGCCTGCTTGCCCACGGGCACCGCCTCCCCGGTGATGCTGGCCTCGTTGACATGGCCCTCGCCGGACACCACCTGACCATCCACGGGAATCTTGGCCCCTGTCAGCACGCGCAGGCTGTCCCCCACATCCACCTCGTCAATGTCCACCTCCTGGTAGCTGCCGTCCTCCATCATTTTCAGGGCGCTTTCCGGCGCCATCTCGGTCAATTCCCGGATCGCGGAGCGGGTCTTGTTGAGGGTGCGCAGCTCCAGGTAGTCGCCAAACAGGAAGAGGAAGGTCACCACGGCGGACTCCTCGTAGTTGCCGATGATCAGCGCGCCCACCACCGCGATGGTGACCAGCACGTCGATGCTGACCACCTTGACCCGCAGGGCCTGGTAGGCCTGCAGCGCGATGGGCAGCACGCCGATGACGGAAGCGATCAGCATCATCACCTGGGCGGCCGGCTCCTGGTGCAGCAGGTAATGGCTGGTGTAGGCCCCGCTGACCAGGATGGCGCTGATGAGCGTGATGGGCCGCTTGTTTCTGAGAATCAACCGCTGCATGCCAGCCTCCTCAGGCGTGCCAGGCCTGGTCCAGCGCGCTGAGCATGGTATACACGGCCTCATAGCTTTCGCACACATCCCCTGGCACCTGGTAGTTGTGGGTCACCTCACGCAGCCGCTGAAACTCGGCGGCAAGCTCGGGACGCTTGCGGCCGCCGGCGCTGATTTTCGCCGCCATGCTGTCAAACAGCTGGCGCACCTCATGAAACTCCGGATGGTGAGCGCCATGCACCCGCTCCACCACCGGGACGTACAGCTTGAGCGTCTTCATGTGGGCCTTCCTGACCTCTTCAAACCTGCTCTGTTCCATTATGTAAGCCACCTGCCAATCCTTCTTGATGGCCACATCATAAGCCCGGAAGCAGGTACAGGCTTTGATGCAAGTCAAGATTATGAAAATAATCAAAAACATTTGAAAGCCAGGGAAAAAACAGCCCGCGTGATAGGATGATGACCAAGGGCCGCGCAACGCAGAAGGGAGACGCCCATGACACAGCAGGACCTTATCGCGCCCTGCCAGGGGAAGGCAGTCGAGGTGAAGCAGGGGCAGCTGGTCACCATCACCGACCTGGAAGGGGGCCAGGTGGCGGACTTTTTCGCGGTGGCATCCGGTGACACGGAGGAGTTTGTCTCCCCCGGGGTCACCATGGACTGCAACGCTTCCCTGTGGCTGAAGGCGGGCGACATCATCTATTCCACCCGTTACCGCCCGATGTTCCGGGTGGTGGCGGACACGGTGGGCGGGCACGACCTGCTGCACCCCTGCTGCCGACCGGAGATGTATGATTTTTTCTACCAGAACGGCGCCGGCCACCCCAACTGCTTTGACAACATCAACGCCTTCCTGGACCAAAAGCTGCCCATCATCCGGCCCATCAACCTGTTCATGCACACGGTGGTGGGGGCGGACGGCAGCATCCGGGTCATGCCGCCGCGGTCCCAGCCCGGCGATTATTTCGTGCTGGCCGCGCTGATGGACGCGCGGGTCATCCTGGCCGCCTGCAGCGTGTCAGAGAGCGACTGCAACGCCGGCAAATGCACCGCCATCGGGGTGACCATCAGCGATGTTCCCGGGGCGCAGGGGCGCTGACTTTGTTTCGCGGGGTCAGGTGCAGGCCTGGCTGATGAAACCCCGCGGCATCCCGTCACGTGCCAGGCGACCAGGAAAACCAGCCACGCCTGGGGCACGTCCTTGGCACCCTGGCACGGCTTTCTCTGCTCCGCCATCACCTACCCCACGGGGCTCCCGCTTTGCAAATTTATTGTGAGCCGCGCGCCGGATGTTCTTGACACGAAAACGTTTTTGATGGATAATGTCCCCAACCAAACGGCCAAAATTGATAGGAGGTATACCCATGCTAAAACGTTTGTCTGCCCTGTTGCTGGCCTTTGTGATGCTGGTGGGCCTGATGGCCATTGGCACCGCGGAGGAAGTGATCACCCTGCGGGTGCTCAACTACCTGGACATGACCAGCCCCAACTCCGCCGAGGAAAGTGAAGTGGTGTGGAAGGCCTTTGAGGAGGCCCATCCCAACATCAAGCTGGACATCCAGAACGAGTTCAACGAGCCCTTCCACCAGGCCACGGAAGCCTACGCCGCGGCCGGCAACCTGCCCGATGTGATGTATGCCTGGCCCTCCGGCCGCAGCACCACCCTGCATACCAAGAAGCTGCTCAAGGACTTGGGCCCGCTGGTAGAGCGCGACGGCCTGGCAGAATTCTACACCCCCCTGGTGATGGATCCCGCCCAGCAAGGCGGCGGTTATCTGGGCATCCTGTCCAACGGTGTCACGGCCTCCCACGCCTTCTATGTGAACCTGGAAGTGCTGGCGGACGCCGGTCTTGAGCCCGCCAAAACGTACAGCGAGCTGGTGGCCCAAGTACCGGTGCTGGCCGAAAAAGGCTATGACACCGTGCTGATGGCCAACCAAGACACCTGGGTGATGCAGTCCTGCCTGTTCTCCATGGTGGCCGGCCGCTTTGGCGGTGAGGGCTGGGAGCAAAAAATCCTCAACGGCGAGGCCAAGTTCACTGATCCGGAGTTTGTGGCCGCGCTGAACTTCATCAAGCAGATATATGACGACAAGGTCATCAACCCCAACACCCTGGCTGTGGGTTACGGTGAAGGCCCGGGCCTGTTTGCCACGAACACCGCCGCCTATTACATTGACGGCGACTGGCGTGCTGGCGCCTTCATCACCGATCAGTCAACAGGCGAGGCGCTGATTGCGCCCGAGCGCCAGGCCAATTTCCTGATCACCGTTTTCCCGGACATTGACGTGGAAGGCGTAAAGATCAACAAGTCCGACACCGCCGTGCTGGCAACCGGCTACGGCATCTCAGCCGCCCTGGAAGATGGCAGCCCCCGGCTGGAAGCGGCCTGGGAGCTGGTAAAATGGCTGGTTGGACGTGAGGTGCTCACCTACAGGCTGTCCACCGGCGGCCTGCCCACCCCCTCCCGTCTGGATATCGACTATGATTCCCTCGCCCTGGAGCCCCTGCAGGTAGCGATTGCCAACCTGGCGGGCGAGTATGACAAGGCCACGGTGGTGATTGACGCCGTGTTTGAAGGCCCGGTCTACACCCCCATCAACGACGGCTTGCAGGCCCTGGGCCTGAGCACCGTCACCCCTGAGGAAGTAGCCCAGAACGCGCAGGCTGCCTTTGACGCCTGGCTCGCTTCAAAATAAAGCCCTGAGGTGCCGGACAAAGTGTCCGGCACCCTTTTTGTTCTATGTGTCAGCATGAGAACCTCATGATTTGACGCCTCAATCCGCCAACAAAGGGGGCCGGTATGACCATCCAAAGGGAAAAGAGGCTGTCCTACGCGGTGTTTGTTCTGCCCGCGCTGCTGATTTACCTGGCTGTAGTGGCCTTCCCCACCATCTTTTCCATCCTGCTGTCGCTTACCAACTACAATGGCGGCGCCATCTTTGGCAATCCCGACATCCAGATTGTGGGCTTTCGCAGCTATGTCTGGATGTTTACCGAACCCATGGGGCATTTCTACCAGGCACTGGGCAACAACCTGCTGATTGTGGCGGTGTCCGTGCTGGGACAGATCCCCCTGGGGTTTATCCTGGCCTATATCCTTTCCCGCAAACTGATCAGCCGCGGCAACAAGTTCTTCCAGACCATGATTTATCTTCCCAATGTTATCTCCGCCATCATCATTGGCGTGCTGTTCAATGCCATCATCTACGGGCGCAACTCTGTGCTGATGGAGGTGAAGCGCCTCTTCAACCCGGCCGCTGTCTTCACCCTCAACCCCAACCCGATGGTGCCGGTGCTGATTGTGATACTGTGGATGTTCACTGGGTTTTACATGATCATCTTTCTGGCCAACCTGCAGCGCATTGACCCGGCAGTCATCGAGGCGGCGCGCATTGACGGCGCCAAGGAGTTCCGCATCCTCTGGCACATCAGCCTGCCGGCGCTTTCCGGTGTCATCATCACCACGGCCATCCTGGCCATCTCGGGTTCCTTGAAATCCTTTGACTTGATATACGCCATGACCGGGGGCGGGCCGGCAGGCCAGACACGGGTGCTGTCGCTGTACATGTATGAATCGGCCTTCCGTGGCGCACCCAATTACCCGCTGGCCAACGCCATCTCCACCGTGATGGTGCTGATCTCAGTTGTGTTGATCGTTATCGTGCGTCGCCTGGGGCACACCTTTGGCACCAAGGAGGACTGATGGACAATCGCAATGTGTCATCCCTGACAAAGGTGGTCATCTATACGGTGATGATTGTATTCACCCTGCTCACGGTGTACCCCATCCTGTGGTTGGTGCTGCAGTCCTTCAAGACCAGCACAACCTATCTGACCACCAACAAGCTCTCCCTGCCGGCCAGGTGGTACACGGGCAACTACCCTTTTGTTCTGGTTCAGGGAAAATACCTTACCTTTTTCTGGAACAGCGTTGTCTATTCCGCCATCACCGTGCCCGCGGTGGTCATCCTTTCCAATATGGCAGGCTACGCCTTCGCCAAGATTCCCAGCCGTATGACCAAGTACCTGTACGGTGTGTTCATCGTGGGCATCCTGCTCACGCTGCAGTCCATCCTCATCCCACTGTTTTTGATGGTGAGCGCGGCCAGGCTGCACGACACCCGCCTGGCGGTCATCATTCCCTACATCGCGCTTGGGCTGCCCATGGGCGTCTACCTGTGCACTGATTTCATCAAATCCATCCACAATGAGCTGCTGGAATCCGCCCGCATTGACGGGGCGGGTTTTACCCGCATTTTTACGCGCATTATCTTCCCCATGAGTGCGCCGGTGTCCGTCACCCTGGCCATCATCACCTTCACAGGCACCTGGAATGAGTTCATCCTGATGAGCCTGATGATTTCCAGCGAGAAATACAAGGCCCTGCCTTACGCGGTGGGCCGCTATGCGGGATCCCTGGGCTCGGACTATGGCAAGCTGTTCACCTCGCTGACGGTGGCGCTCATCCCCATCCTTATCTTCTATTTTATCTTCAGAAACCAGATTACCAAGGGCGTTGCCGCCGGCGCGGTCAAAGGATAGGCCCTCCATTGAGCAGGCCACAGCGCGGCCGCTGTGGTTTTTTCTGTCCGGAATGACTCCTGCTTTCACTTTTGCGGCATGACCTGCTACAATGGAGGCAACAACATCAATAGCGGGGCGGGGCCGCCCGCGCGGCACCGCCCTGGCATGGAAAGGACATGAGATGAACAAACGGGCTTTTGGCAAGACCGGTGTCCAGGTGTCGGACATTTCCCTGGGCACCTGGCAGCTGGGCGGCAAATGGGGCGCGGGCTATGACGAGCGCACCGCGCAGGCCACCATGGAGGCTGCCTTTGAGATGGGCATCAACTTCTTTGACACGGCGGACGTATACAACGGCGGGGAGAGCGAGAAAAGCATCGGCCGCTTCCTCAAGGGCAAGCAGGGCCAGGTCTTTGTGGCCACCAAGTGCGGCCGGCAGATCAACCCGCATGTGGCCGCGGGCTATACCGCGCAGGCGGTGGTGAAGTACACCGAGGACAGCCTCAGGCGCCTTGACGTGGATTGCCTGGACCTCACCCAGCTGCACTGCCCGCCCACCGACGTCTTCTACAAGCCGGAGGTGTTTGAGGCGCTGCAGAAGCTGAAAAAAGAGGGCAAAATCAAGCATTTCGGCGTCAGCGTGGAGCGGGTGGAGGAGGGCCTGAAGGCCATGGAGTATGAGGGCCTGGCCTCCATTCAGGTGATTTACAACATGTTCCGCCAGCGGCCCCATGAGCTGCTCTTCCCCCAGGCCAAGCAGCGCGGCGTGGCCATCATCGTGCGGGTGCCGCTGGCCAGCGGCTTGCTGACGGGCAAGTTCACCCGGGATTCCGTCTTTGGCAAGGACGACCACCGCTTCTTCAACCGCAAGGGCGAGTCCTTTGACAAGGGCGAAACCTTCTCCGGCGTAGACTATGAGCTGGGGCTCAAGGCGGTGGAGGAGCTGAAAGCCATCTTTGGCGGCGACAGCCTTACCCTGCCCGCCCTGCGCTGGATCCTGATGCGCGACGAGGTCAGCTGCGTCATCACTGGCGCCAGCCGGGCCGAGCAAATCCGCCAGAACGTGGAGGCCAGCGGCCAGCCCGCGCTCTCCCCCGAGCAGATGCAGGCGGTCAAGGCGGTGTATGACAAGTACATCCGCAAGCCGGTGCATGACCTGTGGTAAGACGGACTAACCGCAACCAGGGATAAAACAAGGAGAATACCGCCCGCGCGAGGTTTCGCGCGGGCGGTGTGTTTGTGTGTCCGAGTCGCAGCACTCAGCATTGCCCGATCACTCGGGTGAAGAAGCGGAAGCCGTCCGGCAGCAGGCTGACGGGGATGCGCTCGTTCTGGCTGTGGATGAGGCTGAGCTGCTGGCGGGTGAGCGGGAAGCCGGAGAAGCGGTAGACATGGTCGCTGATGCGGCAAAAATGCCGGCTGTCGCTGGCGGCCACCATCAGATAGGGTGAGAGGATGGCCTGGGGGTAGGTGGCGTGAATGGCCCGGGCCAGGCGCTGCCAGGCGGGGCCGGATGCCGGGGAGATGGGCGAGGGCTGGCTGGCGCGGACCAGCTCCACCTGCACATCCAGCCCTTTGAGGACGCTCTGCAGGCGCGCCACGGCATCCTGCGCGGTGTCCCCGCTGATGAGGCGCAGGTTGAGCCCGGCCTTTGCCTGCTGGGGCAGCACGTTGTAGGCGGGGGAGGCGTGCAGGCGCGTGAAGGCCACCGTGGTGCGCACCAGCGCGTCCAGCTCGCCCCCGGTCCTGCGGCAGATGAGGTCCAGCAGGGGCGCGAAACACCAGAGGTTGGCAAAGATGAGCTTGTAGGCAAAGGTGGAATGCCGCCCCAGGGTGTCAAACAGCGCCTTTGCCGGAGCAGTGAGGGTGAAGTGCAGGGGCCTGCGCGCCACCCGGCTGATGGCTTGGGCCAGGGTGAGGGCTGCCTGCCTGAAGGGCGGCGCGCTGGCGTGGCCTGGGCGGCCCTGGGCCACCAGGTCCACCAGGGCGCTGCCCTTCTCCGCGATGCCCACCAGCGCCGCCGCCCGCGTCACCCCGGGGAAGACCCGGCTGACCACCGCGCCGCCCTCATCCAGCACAAAGGCGGGCCGGACGCCGCGGGCCTCCAGCGCGTCCACAATGGCGGCAGCGTCCTGGCCCAGGGTCTCCTCATCCCCGCCCAGGGACAGGTAGAGGTCGTTCCGGGGCACAAAGCCCGCCGCCAGCTGCGCTTCCAGCGCCTCCAGCAGGCAGAGCACGGTGCATTTGGTGTCCAGCGCGCCCCGGCCCCAGACCTCGCCATCCACCAGCATGCCGGCAAAGGGCGGGTGTGCCCAGTCGCCTTCATCTGCCGGCACCACGTCATAATGGGCCATGAGCACGCTGGGCGGCCCGTCGACCTGGCCCCGGAGGTGGTAGAGCAGGCCATTCTGACCGTGCAGCTCTGCCTGGCAGCGCGCATGCACCAAGGGGTACAGGGTTTTGAGCAGGTCCCGGAAGGCGGCGAACTGCGCGGCCTCCGCGCGGCCCTCCTCGGGGTAGCTGACCGTCTTCAGCCGCAGCATGGCCTGCAGGTGGCGGGCCAGGCGCTCTGCGTCCGCCGGGATGTCCTCCGCCTTGGCGCTTTCCCGGGGCGGCGGCACAAAGCGCAGGGCCCGCGGGGTGATCAGCGCCAGGAAGGCGGCCAGCAGGGCCAACAGGGCGTACAGCAGCGGCATCAGCCCGGCCCCTGTTTGTCCAGGTGCCCGCGCTTGTACAGGACGCGCGCCACCAGGATGGCGATCAGCGCGCCCACGGGAACCAGCACGCTGACGCTGCCGGACAGCCCGGGCAGCAGCATGAACAGCGCCACCATGAACAGCAGCGGCGCGACGGCAATTTTGGGGTTCTTGCTGATGAAGACCACCCCCAGCGCGCCAAAGAGCGCGGGCAGGATGTTGTCAAAGGCGGGTGCAAGCCGGGGCGATTCCAGTACCGGCCGCAAAAAGCCCAGCAGCAGCACCCCCAGGGCGATGATGATGACGGTGACGATGGAGCTGGACGCGATGGCGATGGTGGAGATGACATCCCCCTCCTCGCTGCCCGCGCGCACTTTGGCCGCCTGCATGGCGTTGAGGGCGGCGGGCACCTTGAGGTTGGTGAGGTTGCCGGTCACAAAGCCCAGGTAGGAGCCGCCGGTGCCCAGCATGGGCACAAAGGTGAACACCTCGATGATGCCCACCGTCCAGTACAGCGGCAACACGCCCAGCAACGCGCGCAACAGCGCGCCCAGGGGCGGCCAGGCGTTGAAATAAACGCTGATGACAAGGGGCACCAGCAGCATCAGCAGCAATGCCATGCTGCCCCAGAGCCGTCCGGCCCGGTGCACCGCGCGCTCATAGGGGCTGAGGTTCATGACTGGTTCACGCTTGCTCATCTTAGACCCCTCCAGGCGCCATCAAGGCGGCGATGGGCAGGCTGAGCGCCATCGCGCCCAGCATGGACAGGGGCAGGGCGTACTGCTCCAGCCAGGTCCATTTGAACCGGCGGATCAGCAGGCCGCAGACAGCCATCAGCAGGGCTGAGGCCAGCGCCACCACCAGGGGCACAAAGCCGGGCAGCCCCTCCCGCACCCGGGAAAACAGCAGGCCCACAAAGGCGCTGATCATGCCCAGGAACAGGGCGTCGGACAAAATCTGCCCCCAGCGCTTATCGCGGCCGGCCAGGGACACCATGCCGGACTGAATCTTGCGCAGCCCCAGCAGCACCAGCACCAGGCCCGATAGGATGCCCAGCGCCATCACCCAGGCGATGGCCGCGAAGGTGGGCGCGTGGGTGATGGTTTGGGTGACCGGGGCGTTCATGGCGCTGGCTGCCAGGGTAGCGGCGGGCAGCTCGTAGGTCACCGCGCCCAGCACGCTCAGGCGCAGCCAGGGATAGGGCAGGCCGATGAACTTGCTCAGGGTGATGACCCCCACCAGGATGCTGATGGCCGGGGCGATGGAGAACAGGGCGCTGGACAGCACGGTCTTGCGGATGAGCGCGGCGCCCATGCCCAGCTCCCTGGCGCGGCGGATGGCCTTGATAAGAAAATAGGTGGACTGCAGGATGATGAACAGCACCACCAGGCCTGTGAGCAGGTACAGCAGCGGGTGGTTGACGGAGAATGCCATATGCGCCTCCTATCGTCTGTGCTTGTTGGTTGCCGCTATTATACACAAAACACGCACTGCATAGCCGTTGGCGGTGTGCATAGGCAGTCAGGCCCGGGCTAAGCCCCCGGCCTGACAGGCCGTTTGACAAGCCGCGGCCAGTCCATCAGCAGCGCGCCCAGCAGCAGGATGACCCCGCCCACCAACTGGAGCGGGCTGATGGCCTCCCCCAGCAGCAGCACCGACAGCAGCACCGCCACCAGCGGGTCCAGGTAGCTCATGATGGCCACCTGCAGGCCAGGCAGGCGGGGGATGGCGGTGAAGTACATGCTGTAGCAGATGCCCGTGTGCACCAGGCCCAGGGTGACAAGCCACACCCAGCCGCGCGGGCTGAGCGCCCCCAGGTGGAAGCCACCCCGCAGCCAGGTGAAGGGCAGCAACACCAGCACCGCGGCCAGAAACTGCACAAAGGTGCGCAGGATGCCGTCCACCGCGCCGGACGCGCGGTTGAGGGTGATGACGGTGGCGTAGAGCACAGCGGAGGCCAGGCCCAGCAAGGCGCCCTTCACATCCCCCGGCTGACCGCCACTGGCACCCAGCATCAGCACCAGGCCCAGGGTGGAGGCGGCAAAGCACAGCAGCTGCCAGGCGCTGAGCCGCTCGCGCAGCAGGAGCACCCCGGCCAGCACCATCAGGGTGGGGGCCGCGTAATAGGCCAGGGTGGCCAGGGCGATGCTGGTGTGGCGGTAGGCCTCAAACAGCAGGATCCAGTTACACGCCATCACGGCGCCGGAGAGGGCGTACCTGCCCAGCTGGGCGCGGTGGACGCGCAGCAGGGCAAAGCGGCCGGTGCGCGCCATGATGAGGCTGAGCACCACCAGCGCGATGGCCGCGCGGTAAAGCGCGACCTCGTGTGAGGGCAGGGCGATGCCGCGCACCAGCAGGCCCACCGTGCCAAAGGCCAGCACGGCCACCAGCAGCATCAGGCGGCTGCTGGCGGCGGCGGGCTGGGGGCTGGGGTTGGTCATGCGCGCTCCTCCCGGGTTGATGGCTGTATCCTATCGGCCCGCGCCTGGCCCGGTCAAGTCTTTTTGAGGTTTCCGCGCGCAAAAAGAGGCCGCCACCGGTGTGGCGACCCCTGAAGTGCGCTGATCAGGCCTTCTGAATGGCCTCAAAAACCTCTTCAATGTCGGGCAGCTGGGGCACGTCGTACACCTTGACCCACTGGATCACGCCCTGCTCGTCCACCAGGATGTTGGCACGGCCAGAGGCGCCCAGCTCCTCCAGGAAAATGCCCAGCTCCTTGGCCAGCGCGCCGTGGGGATAGAAATCCGACAGCAGCTTGGTCTTGCTGATGCTGAGCACATCGGCCCACACCTTCTTGCCCGCGGCCGCGTCCACGCTGAGCCCCAGAGGGACGGTGTTGAGCTCCTCAAAACGCTTGTGGTTGGCTTCCAGCGCGCGCATCTGGTCGGTGCAGACGCTGGTCCAGGCCAGGGGGTGCCAGGACAGCAGCACCTTCTTGCCGCGCAGGTCGGACAGCCTGACCTGGCCGCCCTGGTTGTCCGCCAGGGTAAAGTCCGGCATCTTGACGCCTTTTTTCAGTTCCATTGTTCTTCCTCCGTTTCATCAGTCCGTTGCGGGCAGGCCCGCGGATACACAATAGATGTATACCCCGGCAGGCGCCCCATCAAGCCTGTGGCCGCTTTGCCATTCACGCGCCGGATGGTATACTGTCGCAAAGCGATATTGTCAGCGCGCCAGGGCCTTCCTGACAGCGAATGAACCCAACCATCAAGCAAAGGACGGATCAACACATGCTGCCACGCGTCATCCTGCTGGCCACCGGCGGCACCATCGCCAGCCAGCCCACTGAACAAGGCCTGATGCCGCTGACCACCGCTGACGGCATCCTGGACTTTATGCCCAGCCTGCGCCAGCTGGCCCACATCAACGCCCGGGATGTGTTCATGCTGGACTCCAGCAACATCCAGCCGGAGGAATGGCAGCAGCTGGCCCAGGCAGTCCGGGAGGCGGCGGCTGAGGCGGACGGCATCATCATAACCCATGGCACGGACACCATGGCCTACACGGCCTCCGCCCTCAGCTTCATGCTGCTGGGGATCCAGATTCCCATTGTGTTCACCGGCTCCCAGCTGCCCCTCACCCACCCGCACTCCGACGCGCCGGGCAACCTGCGTGAGGCCATGGCCGTGGCGCTGTCCGGGCGGGCGGGCGTGTACATCGCCTTTCAGCACAAGGTGATCTATGGCACCCGCGCAGTCAAGATGCGCACGCTGGGCTTTGACGCCTTTGACTCCATCAACCTGCCGCCGGTGGGGTTTTTTGACGCGGACGGGCTGCACCTGCAGCCCGAGGACGGCAGCTGCAAGCCCCTTGCGGTGGCGGAGCCCCTGGCCATTGATTCGCGGGTCTTCCTGCTGAAGATGATGCCGGGCACGGACCCGGAAATCTTTGACCACATCTTGCGCGCGGGCTACCGCGGCCTGGTGCTGGAGGCCTTTGGCCTGGGCGGATTGCACTACATCCGCCGCAACCTGATTGACAAGCTGCAGGCCATCAGCCAGGCGGGGGTGATCACCCTGGTGACCACCCAGTGCCTGTACGAAAAAGCCGACTTCACCATTTATGAAGTCGGCAAGGGGTTCCAGGGCGGGGGCATCTACGGCGCGCATGACATGACCACCGAGGCCGCGGTGACCAAGCTGATGTGGGCGCTGGGCGACCTGGAGAACAGGCGGCACCTGCTCACCCGCTGCCTGACGCACGAGATGGGCACGGTGACCTAAAGCCCCAGGTTGTCCAGGATGCCCTCCATGAAGGGCAGGTGCCTGACCACCAGGTACTTGCCCCAGGCCAGGGTTTCCCGGGCGTGGTTCTTGAGCCAGTACTCCGGCTTGATGGGGCTGGCGGCGCCGGAGGGGTTAAGCCCCAGGTCCCGCGCCACCTGCAGCGCCCGGGGCAAATGATAATCGCTGGTGACAATCATCAAATCCAGGGTGCCTGCCGGCAGCAGCTTCACCGCGTTTTTGATGTTTTCCCGGGTGTTGAAGGAGGTTTCATCCATCAGCACCTGGTCCTCCCGCACGCCCCTGTCCACCAGCCAGTTGCGCATCACCGAGGCCTCCGTGGCCGGCTCGTCCACGCCCCGCGCCCCGGTGACCACGAGGAGCACCGGCTCCTGCTTGTAGATCTCCAGCGCCTTTTCCAGCCGCCAGGCCAGCTGCACGCTGGGCTGGCCGTCTTTTTCCACCTGGGCGCCCAGCACCACGATGGCGTCATAGCTGCCCGGGCGCGGCAAGGTGTGCTCCTTGAGGAGCAGATAGCCAAACAGGCCGACATAAGCCAGCGCCCCCAGCGCGATCAGCCAGAAAATGAGTTTAAACAGCATGCCCAGGCAACCGGGCCGGCGGTTTCTTGCCATGATGATTCCCCTTGTCCGACCTCATGTGATGAGGCCTTGTTGTAAGAAGCTGAAGGCGCTGTCCCCGGCGATGAGCACATGGTCGCGCAGCTGGATGGACAGCGGCGCCAGGATGTCCCGCAGGGCGCGGGTGAGCTGGATGTCCGCCTTTGAGGGCTGGGCCAGGCCGGAGGGGTGGTTGTGCGCCAGCACGCAGGCGGCCGCCCCCACGCGCAGCAGCTCGGCCGCGACCAGGCGGGGGTAGACCGCCGTCTCCCCATCATCGCCTGAGGACACCCGGGTGCTGGTGATCAGCCGGCCGCGGGCGTCCAGCGCCAGCACGTAGAAGCGCTCCACCCGCTCCCCCATCAGCAGCCCCTGGCAATGGGCGAGCAGGCGCTGCGGGTCTGACAGGCTGATGCCCTCCTCACTTTGCCCCTGGCGGTACAGGCGCAGCAGCGGCAGCAGCAGGCAGAGCAGGCTGGCGGCGTGCGGGCCGATGCCCCGCACCGCCTGCAAATCCTGGTGGGAGGCTTCCAGCACCCGGTTGAAGCTGCCAAAGTGGTGGATCAGCGCGCGCGCCAGCGGCTTGACATCCCGCCTGGGGATGGCATAGGTGAGCAGCAGCTCCAGCGCCTCATGCGGCGCGAAGCCCTCCAGCCCTGCTTTGAGGAAGCGCTCCCGCAGGCGGTCCCGGTGGCCGAGGTAGCCCGGGGCCTGGGGCCCTTGCTGTGTGTCCATGCACGCAGTATAGCACGGCAGCCGGCAAAAATCTTCAGGTGGTTGTCTGGATGGGCATGGAAGGGGCTTGTCAGCACCGTGCGCCGCAACGGGCGCCTCCTGACGCCCTATTGGCCACAACAGCAGGCGCCCCGGGGCTTGCCTGCCGCCGGGGCGCGTGGTGGTGATGAGGGGTTCAGGCCTTTACCAGGTCTTCCCCCAGCCAGTACCGCTTGAGCGGCACATACAGCAGCAGGGAAATGGCCAGCGCGATGAGGGTTTCCGGCAGCATGTAGCCGCCGTTGTACAGCAGGGAGTAGGCCATGCCGGACAGGCCCTTGTCATTGGGCCACAGGGCGTCCCAAATCAGCCAGCCGGAAATAAAATGGCACAGGAAGCGCAGCACGCACACCAGCACCACCCCCAGGCCCAGGGCCAGCAGCTTGTTGATGAGGCGCTTGCGGAAGATGCCGGCCAGGCCAATCACGGTAAAGGCCACGATGTAGTCCAGCAGGGCGATGAAGATCATCTGCAGGGCATTTTGGCCGTACATGACGTTCTTGAGGCCCAGGAACATCTGCAGGATGGAGAACACCAGGGCGCTGAACAGCCCCTGGCGGGTGCCCCAGCGCCAGCTGATCAGCACCAGGGGGATGATGCTGCCCAGGGTGACGCTGCCGCCGTAAATCCAGGTGGAGTTGAACTTGGCAAACTCGTTGAGCACCAGGGCGATGCCAATCAGGATGGCGCTTTCCAGCATCTTGCGGGTGCCCAGGCTGGCACTGTTGCGTGTGGTCATCTGTCTTCCTCCTTTGTTTGCGGGACATGAAAACCGCCCGCGGACAGCAGGCGGTGGAAAAGAAAAAACCTTCCCTACGCCGGCATTATCCGGATCAGGTTCAAGGGTTCCGGGCACCTGCCCAATCTCAGCCAGCCCAAGGCCAGCACCCCTGCGCGTCCATCGCGCGGCCTCACACTACCACAGGGCCCCGCAAGTTGTCAAGCGGGGGCGCGCGTGCTAAGATGGCTGCGACCGCCGTGACATCCTGGAGGTGAACAGCGCGTGTTTTCAAAGAAAAGTCCGCAGCCGGACCTGGCCAACATGGGCCTTGAGGACCTGCTGTTTGTGGCGCGCACCCAGCAGGACCCGGTATGGCGCCACCAGGCGCTCACCCGGGCGGAGCAGCTGGTGCCGGAGAATCTGGAGGTGCAGCGCGCCCTGCTGCTGCATGGCCGGCTGCACGAGCGCGACCCCAAAAAGATGGATTTTTCCGTCATCAAATGCTACCTGCTGCACGCCTTTGAGCACCCGGAGGACCACCCGCCGGAGGAGGCGCGGCGGATGGCCCGCGAATTGTTTGAGGAGGCCCGGCTGCTGCGCTGCCTGAAGCTGGCGACGGACCCTGAAGCCTTCCTGCGCGAGTACCTGCAGGAGCTGGCCCGGGAATACATGCGCATTTTTGTCGCGGCGGACAACCGGCACATCCCGCGGGTCTTCGGCATCTCCTTCCGGGGCAGCCTGGCCAGGTACCTGGCCGCGCCCGCCTGTGACATCCTGCGCAACATCCTCTCCTCCCCCCACCTGAACGAGGAGGAGGCCAGGCTGCTGGCCCGCGCTTTCTACCGCGCCTTTTATGAGTTCACCGGCGGGGACGTGACGAGCCTGGACAGCCGCCTGGGCCCCCAGCTGCGCGGGCTGATCAGTTAAGGAGGCCACCCTGATGCGTCTGCTGCGCCGCCTGCTGGCCCTGGCCCTGGCCATTGCCGTCATCCTGGTCTTTTATGTGTTTGCCATCATGATGGACAAGGAAACCGCCCTGACGGAGCAGCAGTTCACGGTGGAAGCCGTGGTGCTGCCGCTTGGGGACATGCAGCCGCTGGACAGCGATGACGCGCTCGCCCTGGTAACCGCCTTTGGCGTGGCCCTGCCCCTGCCGGAGGGCCTGGTGAAGGGCCGGGTGGAGAACACCAGCCACCAGGGCTACGCCGCGCGGCGCGTGCGGCTTGAGGGCAGCCAGGCCCGGCTGACCGGCATCCGCCCGGCCAGCGCCGCCAGCGCCATCCTGCCCCGCCAGGCCGCCTTCACGGCGCTGGACAAGGCGCTGCTGGGGTTCCCCCTGCTGCAGGCCAGGCTTGAGGGGCGCAGCCTGTACGCGCTGGTTACCCCGCAGGCCGCCTTTTTGATTGAACCGCTGCAGGGTGACCAGCCAGGCGCCTTCACCCAGCTGGAGCCGGCACCCTGAGGCAGGGCGCCGCCACCCCGCCCCCATCCCCACCCGCGCAGCGGCAAGCCAGGCCGCCAGGCCAGGCGGGCTGCCGCGCGGAACCATTGACCAAAGGAGCACCCATGCCACGCCCAGACCACCAGCACAAGGACACCGCCGGGCTGATCCGGCGCTTCATCCCCTATTACCGGCCCTACCTGCGCATCCTGAGCCTGGACCTGCTCTGCGCGGTGCTCACCACCGTGTGCGCGCTGGTCTTCCCACAGATTGTGCGCCAGATCACCGACCTGGCGGTGAGCAACCTGCAGGGCATCACCCTGGAGGTGGTGCTGAAGCTGGGCGCGATTTACCTGGGCCTGCTGATGCTGGAGGCGGGCAGCCGCTACTACATGCAATCCCAGGGGCATGTGATGGGCGCGATGATTGAGCGGGACATGCGCTCCCACCTCTTCGCCCACCTGGCGCAGCTGTCCTTCTCCTACTACAGCGATACCAAGATCGGGCAGATCATGTCACGCATCACCAGCGACCTGTTTGACGTGACCGAGTTCTCCCACCACTGCCCGGAGGAGATCCTGATTGCCCTGATCCACCTGGTGGTCAGCTTCATCCTGCTCTCCCGGATGAACCTGGCACTGACGCTGATCATCTTCCTTTCCCTGCCCTTCATGCTGATTTCCATCGTGCTGTTTAACCGCAAGATGCGCGACACCTTCAAGGCCTGCCGCTACCAGCTGGGCGAAATCAACTCCCAGGCGGAGGACAGCCTGCTGGGCATGCGCGTGGTGCAGTCCTTCGCCAATGAGGAGCTGGAGGGCGAGAAGTTTGAGCAGGGCAACCAGACCTTCCTGCAGCTGAAAAAACGGCAGTACCACGTGATGGCCGGCTTTCACTCCACCACCAGGCTGCTCAACGGGCTGATGAACCTGCTGGTGATTGTGGCTGGCGCCATCTTTTTGTCCCGCGGGCAGATCACGCCGGGCATGTTCGCCTCCTATTTGCTGTATGTCAACCTGCTGCTCAACACCGTGACGCGCCTGGTGGACTTTGCCGAGCAGTTCCAGCGGGGCATCACGGGCATTGAGCGTTTCTATGAAATCATGGACGCGCCGCTGGAAATCCGCGACAGCCCGGACGCCCGGGAGCTGAGCGACGTGCGGGGCGAAATCACGCTGGAGAACGTCACCTTCCGCTACAACGAGGACAGCGCCAAGGTGCTGGACCAGGTGAACCTGCACGTGCCCAGCGGCCAGAACGTGGCGCTGGTGGGGCCCAGCGGCTCGGGCAAAACCACGCTGTGCAACCTCATCCCCCGCTTTTATGACGCCACCCAGGGGCGGGTGCTGGTGGACGGCCAGGACGTGCGCGGGCTGACCCTCAAGAGCCTGCGGGGCAAGATTGGCACCGTGCAGCAGGATGTCTACCTGTTCTCCGGCACGGTGTTTGAGAACATCGTCTACGGCCGGCCGGGCGCCTCCATGCAGGAGGTGGAACAGGCCGCGAAGCGCGCCGGCGCGCACGCGTTCATCATGGAGCTGCCTGATGGCTACCACACCCATGTGGGCGAGCGGGGAGTGAAGCTGTCCGGCGGGCAGAAGCAGCGCCTGTCCATCGCCCGGGTGTTCCTGAAGGACCCGCCCATCCTGCTGCTGGACGAGGCCACAAGCGCCCTGGACAATGAATCCGAGATGCTGGTGCAGCAATCCCTGGAAGAGCTGGCCCGGGGCCGCACCACCCTGACCATCGCCCACCGGCTGACCACCATCAAAAACGCCGATGTCATCTGGGTGCTGACTGACAAGGGCCTGGAGGAAAACGGCAGCCACGAGGAGCTGATGCGCAAGCGGGGGCTATACTACCAGCTCTACCAGATGTATACTGAAAAGGAAGAGCAGCATAAGGCGCAGCTGGACGCAGTGATGGCACCTTAGGCACAAGCACACTCAAGCAAGGAGCACATCTATGGACCTGATGTTTATCGGCGCGGCGCGCGAGGTGACCGGGTCGGCCTTCCTGGTCACCATTCAGGGCCGCCGGGTGCTGGTGGACTGCGGCATGGAGCAGGGCAAGGACATCTACCAGAACCGGGCGCTGCCCATCCCCGTCAGCCAGCTGGACTGCCTGGTGCTCACCCACGCCCACATCGACCACTCCGGCATGGTGCCCGCGCTTGTGAAGCAGGGGTTTTCAGGCCCCATCCACGCGACGCCCGCCACGCTGATGCTCTGCGACATCATGCTCCGGGATTCCGCCCACATCCAGGAGATGGAGGCGGAATGGCAAAACCGCAAGGCGCAGCGCGCGGGCCAGCCGCCCGTACTGCCTGTCTACACCCAGCAGGACGCGGAGAACGCCCTGCGGCTGTTTCAGCCCCTGCCCTACGGTGAGAAGCGCGAGATCCTGCCCGGCTGTGTGCTCACCTATACCGACGCGGGCCACCTGCTGGGCTCCGCCAGCGTCACCCTGGAGCTGTATGACGGGGACATCAAGAAAACTCTGGTGTTTTCAGGGGACATCGGCAACCTCAGCCAGCCCATCATCAAGGACCCGCAGTACCTGAGCGAAGCCGACTTCGTGGTGATGGAGTCCACCTACGGCGACCGCAGCCACGGCGAGCGCCCGGACTATATCCAGGACCTGGCCGACACCCTGCAGACCACCTTTGACCGGGGCGGCAACGTGGTCATCCCCTCCTTCGCGGTGGGCCGCTCCCAGGAGGTGCTGTACTTCCTGCGGGAGATCAAGGAAAAGGGCCTGGTCAAGGGGCATGACGGCTTCCCGGTGTACATGGACAGCCCGCTGGCCATCAAGGCCACCCAGGCCTTCATGGATGTGGACCCCCGGGTGTTTGACGAGGAAACCCGGGCGCTGCTGAACCAGGGGCGCAACCCCATCAGCTTCCCCGACCTAATCATCTGCCTGACGGCGGAGGAGAGCAAGCAGATCAATTTTGACAAGCGCCCCTGCGTGATCATCTCGGCCTCCGGGATGGCGGAAGCCGGGCGCATCCGCCACCACCTGAAGCACAACCTGTGGCGCCCGGAGAGCACGGTGCTGTTTGTGGGCTACCAGAGCGTGGGCACCCTGGGCCGCCAGCTGTATGACGGGGCCAAGTCCGTGCGGCTGTTCAACGAGACGGTCAGCGTGAAGGCCCAGATCCGCATGCTGCGGGCCATCTCCGGCCACGCCGACCAGCAGGGCCTGCTCACCTGGATTGACCACTTCAACCCCAAGCCCCAGCGTGTGTTCATCACCCATGGCGAGGAGCCGGTGGCGCTGCACTTTGAGCAATTGCTGCGCGAGCGCGGCTTTGCGACCGCCGTGCCCTACTCAGGGGATGAGTGGAACCTGCCCCGGGATGCCCAGGTGGAGGCAGGCAGCCGCGCGCTGGTCAAGGCGCGCAAGCAGCAGGCCAAGGCGCGCAAGGCGGAGCTGCGCACCGACGCCCTCAACCAGGCGCTGGCCCGGCTGACCAGCCTGGTGCAGGCCAGCCAGGGGCTGAGCAACAAGCTCAAGGAAAAGCTGGCCCAGCAGATCAACGACCTGGCCCGGCGCTGGGAGGACTGAGCCAGCACGGGGCGGCGGCCTGAAACGAAGGCCCGTTACAGCCAACAGCCCGGCGCGTGTCGCGCCGGGCTGTTGCGTTTTTGACTGTGTCTGCCTTTACAGGTCGATCGTCAGGCTGACCGGGCAGTGGTCGGAGCCGTAGACCTGGTTGTGGATGTCGGCGGCCCGGATCCTGTCCTGCAGGCGGTTGGACACCAGAAAATAGTCAATCCGCCAGCCTGCGTTGCTGGCCCGCGCGTTGTTGCGGTAGCTCCACCAGGTGTAGGCCTCGGCCCGGTCCGGGTAGAGGTGGCGGAAGGTGTCGGTAAAGCCCGCCTGCAGCAGGGTGTTGAACTTGGCCCGCTCCTGGTCGGAGAAGCCGGGCTGGCCACGGTTCTGCCGGGGGTACTTCAAATCGATCTCGTTGTGGGCCACATTCAGGTCCCCGCAGTAGATGACCGGCTTTTTGCTGTCCAGCGTCACCAGGTGGGCGCGCATGGCATCCTCAAAGTGTTCGCGATAGCCGATGCGCACCAGCTCCGGCTGGGCGTTGGGAACATAGGCGTTGACCAGGTAAAAGCCAGGGTATTCAAGCGTGATCACCCGGCCCTCGTCCACGTGCTCCTCCCCCAGGCCGAAGCTGATGTTGAGGGGCTCATGCCGGGTATACACCGCGGTGCCCGAATAGCCCTTGCGCTGGGCGGAATGCCAATAGTCCTCATAGCCCGGCGGGTCATACTGGGCCTGGCCGGGCTGCATCTTGGTCTCCTGCAGGCAGAAAAAATCCGCGTCCAGGGCAATGAAGGCCTCGTCAAAGCCCTTTTTCAGCACGGCGCGAAAACCGTTGACATTCCATGATACCAGTTTCATTTGTACGCTCCTGTTGTTTGATGTTTCCTGGTGAATATACCCGTTCACCAGATTTGGTGGTATCATTTTAGCAGCGCCACCCAGGTGGCAGGACAGGGCATAACCCGGGCGGCCAGGCGGCCGCTTGCAGGCAGAAAGGATGGAAACATGGCGGAGATTGTGAAAATCTATCAGGAGCAGGCGCCGCCCAGCCGCTTCATCGGCATCCGGTATGGCGAGGACCACCGCCTGGGCAACAGCTTCGCCCACCTGTGGCAGGCCTGGTTTGAGCACAGGCGCTTTGAACCCCTGGAGCGCCTGGTGGACGACAGCTGGCGCGCGGCCTACCCCGAGGCCGGCAGCCAGATTGGCCTGATGCGCTCCAACTATGGGCAGGCCTTTGAGTACTGGATCGGCCTCTTCCTGCCCCCGGGCACCACGCCACCCCCGGGCTATGACAGCCTGGACGCGCCGGGCATGGACCTGTCCGTGCTGCTGGTCAAGGGCCAGGAGCCCGCCATCTACCACCAGGTGGACCTGGCGCTGGAGGAGCTGAAAAAGGCAGGCCGGCCCGCGGTGACGGACAAGCGCGGCTACCAGTGGGTGATGGAACGCTACCAGCACCCGCGCTTCACCCAGGTGGACGCCCAGGGCGACCGGGTGCTGGACCTGGTGGTGATGAGCGGGCTGGACCCGGCGATGGACCCGCATGCCCGCGCGCATGATGCCCCCGATGTGGTGCCCAGCCTGGAGGGCCAGCGCTACTGCGCGCGCTGCCTCCAGGCCTTCAGCGCCCGGGTGTGCCCGGACTGCGGCCACGCGGGCGCCCAGTTGCGCGCGGATGACCCCATCTACATTGGCGAGCTGCCCGGCCGCCTGCGCAACGCCCTGCAGATTGGCTTTGGGGCCACGGAAATCCCCTTCAACGCGCTGTCCAACCTTGGCAGCGGCTTCACCCTGTCCGCCGGGGACCTGTTTGAATCCTACCGGATTTATGTGCCCTACGAGCGTGCGGAAGAAGCGCGGGCCGCCTTCCAGCGCGTGCTGGACATCAACGAGACGGGCAGCTCCCTGTGATTGTGCTGTGCATCACCGCCCAGCTGCACCTGGCCTGGTGCCGCAGCCTCAAGGAGAAGCGGGCGCAGGCCCAGTCCCTGACAAGCCGGTTGCGCCAGCGCTTCAACGTGTCCGTGGCCCAGAGCGGCAGCCAGGACAAGCACCAGCTGCTCACCCTGAGCCTGGCCGCCCTGGCCTTTGACGCCGCCCAGGCGGACAGCATCGCGCAGAACCTGTATGACTTCGTGCTGGGCAACAGCCAGGGGGAGCTGCTGGTCTGGGAGGTGGAGCACCGCTGAGTGCCCTGTGAAAGGCCCGTGGCAAATGCTGCCACGGGCCTTTGGCTTATGGGAAGGGGCAGTTTACTCAAACAGGCTGAGCAGCTCGCCGTAGCCCTCCTCTTCCATTTTATCCTGGGGAATGAAGCGCAGGGAGGCGGAATTGATGCAATAGCGGGTGCCGTTGGGCGACTCCGGGTCGTTCTCAAAGACATGGCCCAGGTGGGTATCCCCAAGGCGACTGCGCACCTCGGTGCGCACCATGCCAAAGGAGCGGTCCTCGATTTCCACGATGCGCTCGTCCACCAGGCTGTCTGAGAAGGAGGGCCAGCCGCAGGAGCTGTGGTACTTGTCCAGGGAGGAGAAGAGCGGCTCGCCGGTCACGATGTCAACGTAGATGCCCGGCTCGTCCAGCTGCCAGTAGGCGTTGGTATAGGGGCGCTCGGTGCCCGCCTCCTGGGTGACATGGTACTCAAGCGGCGTAAGGCGCTTGCGCAGCTCCTCGTCGCTGGGTTTGGTGTAAGGGCTTGGTGTCTCCGGCGTGGACATGTCTGTCGCGATTCCTTTCATGGGGATGGACGCGCCGCCAATCAGCAGCAGCGCCAACAACAGGGCCTTCAGGGTGTTCATGGGGCACCTCCTGCCGGGATTGTAACCCGGCGGGCGAAAAACAAACGCGCGGCGTCACAACCCACGGAAGGTATCCCAGCCGGACAGGTCCCCTGCCTCAAAGCCGCGGCGGAACCACTCCTGCCGCTGCTCACTGGTGCCGTGGTTGAAGGTGTCCGGATCCACATAGCCCTGGTAGCGCCGCTGGATGGCGTCATCGCCCACCGAGGCCGCCGCGCTCATGGCCTCGGACAGGTCGCCGCGCTCCAGGTAGCCGCGCTCCTGCATGTAGCGGGCCACCACGCCGGCCAGGTAGTCTGCCTGCAACTCAAAGGCCACGCTGTAGCGGTTGAACTCCGTCTGGCTCATGGCGCCGCGGGCCACGCGCTGGCGCAGGTCGTTGAGCTGGGAGGTGACCCCCAGCAGCGTCTGCACATGGTGACCGGCCTCGTGCGCGATGACGTAAACCATGGCGAAGTCGCCCTCCTTGGCGCCGTACTTGCGCGTGAGGGTGTCATAGAAACTCAGGTCCAGGTAGATGGTCTGGTCGCCCGGGCAGTAGAAGGGGCCCACGCCCGCGTCCGCCGCGCCGCAGGCGGTGTTGATGGCGCCGGTGTAGACGGTGAGCTCCGGCTCGCGGTACTGGGCCTGGTACTGGGAAGCCGGCAAAACGGCTGACCAGGTGTCCTCTATGTCCGCCAGGGCGACAGAGAGCAGGCCCATCAGCTCGCGCTCCTGCTCTGATTCCACATAGGTGCTTTGCTGCTGGCTGTCTGTCTGCACGCTGCCGGGCAGCACCGCGCCGCCCAGGATGTCCCCCAGGTCACCGCCGCCCCCGCCGCTGAGCAGGGTGATCAGGAGGTACACCACAATGCCCACAACGCCCAGGCTGCCGCCGCCCACGGCCATGCGCCGCCCGGCGCTGGTCCGACCACGCCGGTCATTGACATTGGTGCTTCTGCGTCTGCCTTCCCACTTCATACTGTCCCGCCTTCCGGGCTGCCGCCCTGTGTCCTGGTGTGTTCAACAGCTGGCGCTGCCTAATCATTGTACCCGGCCAGCCAGCCGGCTCAGGGGAGGGCGGCCAGAATCTCCCCAATGCCGCCCAGCGCAAAATCGGGTTTCAGGTCGCTGCCTTCCAGTGTGGCAGGCGTCGATTCCCCGCTGTACACCAGGATGGTGCCGGTGCCCGCGGCCCGGCCGCAGGCGATGTCGGTGTAGATGCGGTCACCCACCAGCACGGTCTGGGCTGGCGTGACGCCCTTGATCTGCATGGCCAGCTGGGCAATCTCCGGCCGGGGCTTGCCCAAAAACAGGGGCAGCCTGCCGGTGGCATGCTCCAGGGCCTGGGCGATGGCTCCGCAGTCGGGGAGGTAGCCCTCTTCTGTAGGACAGACCCAGTCCGGGTTGGTGGCCAGGTAGGTGATCCCGCGGTTGATGAGCCGGGTGGCGTCTATCAGCTTCTGGTAGGTCAGCTCGGTGTCATAGCCCATCAGCAGGCAGTCCACCGCCTCCTCATACCGCTGGGTGATGGGAAAACCAGCCGAGCGCAGCTGGGCACGGAAGGAGGCGGTGCCCAGGGCGTATATCAGCCGGCCGCTGTAGTTGGCGCGCAGCCAGGCGCAGGCGGCGTCAGTCGAAGTGAAAAAATCCTCCAGCCGGGCAGGGATGCCCAGGGCCTGCAATTTCTCCACATAGGCCTGTGTGCCCAGCGAGGAGTTGTTGGTCAAAAACAGGTAGTCCGCGCCGGATGCCCGGATGGCCTGCAAAAACGCCAGGCTGTGCTCAAACAGCCGCTTCCCCAGATAGAGGGTGCCGTCCATGTCCAGCAGGTAGAGCTTGCGGTCACGCAGAAACCGCTGCAGATCGTTACGCATCTCAGGCCTCATCCAGGCGCACATGCTCCAGGCTTTTCTTGAGCAGGTGCACGAAGTACAGCGCCAGCACCGCAAGCGCCGCGGACAGCAGCATGGGCAGGGCCAGGTTCCATTTGGACAGCAGCCCGTTGATGGTGCCAAAGGGCGCGGTGACCATCAGGCAGAAGGCCAGGGAGAAGCCAAACATGCGGGCCTTCTCCACCTTGTCCATCAGCAGCATCTGCAGGCTGGAAAACAGCGGGATCAGCATGCTCAGCGCCAGGGCCTCAGCCACCACGCCAGGGAAGACCACCCAGCCACTGCCGGCAGGCAGCAGGAACAGCACCAGGTGCAGCGCGGCCATGATGACCAGGCCCAGCTGCAGGGGGCGGTGGAAGCGCTGGGGCTGGATGCGGGGCGCCAGCACAAAGAAGGCGGCCAGCATGGCCAGTGAGCGCAACCCCGAGAGCAGCGGCAGACTTTCCTCGGCGATGCCCAGGGAGCCGGTGATGAACAGCGGCCAGAAGTTGTCTGTGGCGCTGCGGATGACCATCACGCAGGAGATGATGCCCAGCACCAGCATGAGCGGGCGCTTGGAGAACATATGCCGCAGCACCTTCATGCTGCCCTGCAGGGCGTGGCGGAAGTGCTTGCCCTTCAGCTCGGCCTTTTTCTGTTCACCGATCTCAGTCTCCTTGACCATGAAGTGCAGGATGATGATTTTAATCCCGATGCTGACGGCCGCAAACAGGTAGAGGGCGCGCATGGTGCTCACCAGCGAGTGGCGCGCCACCAGGATGCTGGTGAGCGGCGCCACAAAGCCTGAGATCAGGCCGGCGATGTTGGCCAGGGCATAGATGTTGACCAGCTGGGCTGCCGGCGCGTCCTCCACCATCAGCAGGCCCCAGGAGTTTTCGGTGATGCGCCAGGTGCCGTTGAGCAGGGCCGCCACCACAAACCAGCCAAAGCCCTGCGCGCCCATCCAGATGAGCAGGGGCAGGCACCAGGCGATTGCGTCCACGATGGTGGTGGTCCAGCGGCGGCCAAATTTGTCGGTGATGGCGCCGCTGAGCGGCGCGAACACCATCTGGCTCAGGATGGAGAGGGTGGCCACGATGCCGATCTGCAGGGGGGTCAGCCCCAGCGCTTCCATGTATTTGGCCACCAGGGGCAGGTAGAGGGTGGTGGGGATGCCCCAGAGCGGCTCGGTGTACACACAGGCCCGCGCGTTGCCGCGCAGGTTGATCAGGGTGTCCACCAGCTGGTTGCGCTTGATTAGCGCCTTGAAACGGACCATGCTGCGTATCCTCGTTTCCGCGGGCTGCCGCCCGAACAGTATTTGAATGGCAGGTCAGGCCGCTGCCCTTGGCGCGGCGCGTACATCATAGCCAAACACGGCAGGGCTTGCAAGCCCGGCCGGCAGGGGCAGGTTGCCTGGTTGCCCCGGCCCGGTGCATGGCGAAAGGCCGCGGGCTTCGCCGCGGCCTTCCGGGTGTGGTGGCTTATTCGCCCTTGCGCAGGTTGGCGATGGTGCGCTGCTGGATGGTGAGCTGCTCAAAGTGGCGCGGCCCGCCCTCCCCGGTTGGGGACTGCGCCACCAGGCCCACCTTGAGGGGGCCCTCCACGTCCATGTGGAAGAGGCGGGTCATGTCAAAGCGCTTGCCGTCCAGGGAATAGTGGAAGGAGAAGTAGTTGCCCACCCGGGCAGCCTGCAGCCAGATGGGCTCGCCGGACACATTGACGCCATTGGCGTCGTCCGAGCGCACCTTGGTGACCACGCTGACCACCGCGATGGTGCCAAAGTCGCTCTTCTCAAAGCACAGCTTGCCCCAGTTGAGGCGGTCCTTCATCAGCATCAGGGAGCAGGCGTCGTAATCGGACTCAAAATCCAGCGACACCTTGACCCGCAGCACAAAGTCACCCGTGATTTCGGTGTAGTAATACGGCGCGTTGCCGCTGGACTCGCTGGGCAGGCCGCTGGCGTCCAGCTGTTCGCCGAAGTTGAAAAAATCGGTCTTGGCCGGGGCGTGAATGGTGAGAACCCCGTCCTTCTCTGTCAGGCTGCTCTCGTTCATCCAGGAAAATGTACGCATGATGTCCTCCTTCAGACATTATTGTTTGGTCAGGTGCTTGCGCATGGCAATCGCGCAGGCGGTTGACTAGGTTCCGTTTGCAGGGCCTTTGGAGAAGCCCTGGCGGAACCTCGCTAGGCGCTCAGATGCTGATGACCTCGTACCCCGCCTCCAAAAAGGGCTTGACGCCGGCGTGGCCACTCATGTCTGACAGGAAGGGCAGGCCGCTTTGCTGGGCGGCCTCGTACACGCCCAGCGTCTTGGCGCAGGCCAGGCAGACCCCGGCGATGAGCCCGGCCGCCTTCACCTTCTGGTAGACCGGGTTCTTCTCCTCCTCAAACACCGGCACCAGCTTGACCGAGGCGCCCTCAAAAATCACCCGGACCTTGTGCCCGGCCTCGTGGAGCTGGGCGGCGTTGAGCAGCACATGCATGAAGCAGGATTTTTCGCCGTTCATGCCGTAGAACAGAATGTGTTTCATGGTGGTCTCCTTTATAGGGATTGATGACCACAGTGTAGCACAGGTGGGGCCTGAGGCGCCACAACGAGGCATACTCCGCAGGGCGGGCGGGCAGCCGGGGCCTGGGGACGCCGGGCGGATCATGTGCTTTGACAAGCCGCTGAACCAATGGGAATCAATCAGAATATGACAAGGCAGGGCATTGCTGCCCTGCCTCTTGTTGTTGGGTGTCTACAAGCCGCCCGCGGGAAACCGCGCCCGGCGCAGTGGTTCCAGGCTGTCAGGCCAAGCGCGGGTCAGGTCCAATTCCCCATCAGTCAAAGCGCTTGAGGTAATCGGCCATCATGTAGCCATGATAGCCCTGGTACTCCACCTGGGCCCAGCCATCGGCGATGTCCAGCACCACGACAAACTGGCCGGAGGGCACGGTGGTATACACCGCGGCGTTCTTGGCCGGCTCCGCGCGCAGGCGCACGTTGGCCTCGCGGGTTTCCACCAGGCTGACCACCTGGGTGTAGGTGCCCAGGTTGTCCCGCACCGGCACCTGAACCAGGTGGGCGCTGAGCAGGTAGCCCTCCTGCCCCTCATGGCGCACGAGGGAGAAGACCTCGCCCCGGGCCAGCATCAGCACTGCGCGCCCGGAGCGCACGGTGGCCAGCGCCTTGCTGCGGGTGCTCATCTCCGCGCGCAGGGTCAGTTTGCCCAGGGGCGCGGTGGCCAGCGCCAGCACGGGCTGGCTGGCGCCAAAGGCCAGGCTGAGCGCCTGGGTGGGGACATAGCCAGTTGCTTCGCCCAGGGTGACCTGGCTCCAGCTTTGGCCCAGCAGCTTTAGCTGGAGCACGGCACCCGCCTCCAGGTGCTCCAGCATGGCGGAGCCATGGTCGGGCAGCTCAAAGAAGCCCGCGCCCTCCGGGGCGATGACGATGACCTCGCCGGACGGTTCCTGGGCGGGCGTGGGCATCTGGGCTTTGTCGGTCAGGGGCAGGGTGGCAAAGGGCTGGGCGGTCGCCGCGGGCGGCGGGCTGTCTTCAGGCTGTTCCCCGTCCTGATCGGTTGGCGTTGTGGTTTCAGCGGCGGCGGGCGGCTCACCCTCCTGCGCGGAGGTGGACAGGGGCAGGATGGGCAGCAGCAGCGCCAGAATCAGGCAGGCAGCCAGGATGCATTTCAGCAGTCTCATGAAGGCTTCTCCTTCCTAATTGCTTCATATATTTGAAACAATTGTGTAATGATTATAGCCCCGCGGCGCCTGCTTTGTCAACCGGCCTAAATGAAAGAGCCCCCTGGGGAGGCTCTCCATCCGGACAGGGGGCGGCTACTGGTAATTCTTCTCGTATATCATGCGCACACCCTTGAGGGTGAGCAGCGCGTCCACGTACTCAATGGCGTCGGACTGGCCGGCAATCTGGCTGGCAAAGCCACCGGTGGCCACCACCGCCACGCGGCTTTCCCCCATCTCCTGCTTCATGCGCTCCACCAGGTAGTTGACCTGGCCCACGTAGCCATACAGCAGGCCGGACTGCAGGTTGGTGATGGTGGAGCGGCCGATGACCTTGTCAGGCAGGTTGAGCTCAAAATGCGGCAGCTTGGAGGTGCCGGTCACCACGGCCTCCCGCGCCAGGCGGACGCCTGTGAGGATACAGCCGCCCAGGAAGTTGCCGTTGCCGCTGATGACACCAAAGCTGGTGGCGGTGCCAAAGTCAATGAAAATGCAGGGGGAGCCGTACAGGCTGTAGGCGGCCACCGCGTTGCAGATGCGGTCGCTGCCCAGCTCCTTGGGGTTCTCATAAAGGATGTTGATGCCGGTTTTGAGCCCCGGGCCCACAAAATGCGGCGCCAGCCTCAGGTAGTCATGGCACATGTGCTCAATGGTGAAGTTGATGCTGGGCACCACGGAGGAGATCATGATGCCGCTCACCTCGCCCATGGACAGCCCGGCCTGGCGGAACATGTTGGTCATCAGGATGCCGTACTCATCGGAAGTGTAGCTGGTGTTGGTGGAGATGCGCCAGGATTTGACCAGGTCGCGCCCCTCAAAGACGGCTGTCTTGATGTTGGTGTTGCCGATGTCCATGATGAGGATCATTGCGGTTCCTTACCTTTTTTGTAGTTTGTCCAGCGCCATCATTATCGGGAAGGACAGGATGGCGGCCACCGCGGCCTCGGAGAAGCCGGCGATGAACGCGATGCCAAGGATGAGGTTGACCACCCGCGCGGCATCCAGTGCTGCCAGTTGATAGAACAGGTACATCAGGCCCAGGTAGAAGACGGTGTTGGTCAGCGAGCCCACCGCCGCCGCAGCCGGGATGGCCAGCCTGCGGCTGGACAGCCGGGCCACCAGGCCATAGGACAGGTGGGTGAACAGCGGCACCAGCAAGCGCGGCAGGAAGCACATCACCACCGTCAGGACCGGGCTGGCCGCCAGCAGGGTGCCCGCCAGCGCGCTGGGCGGCGTCAGGGACAGGCCCAGCACGCTCATCAGGCTGACCAGCCCGAAGAAGAAACCCAGCACCAGACCGTGGCCCAGGCCCAGGGACAGGGTGCCGATGATGACGGGCACCGCCAGGATGGTGACGTTGATGAAACCCAGGGGGATCAGCCCCAGGGGGGTCAACCCAAAAAGGAAGATGAAGGCGGCCAGGATGGCAGTCAGGGTGAGGGCACGTGTTCTGCTTGTTTTCATGTGTTCCTCCGTTCAGGCTCGCGGTGGATGCCCGACATCAAGATGGGATGGGAAGCAGCGTCCGGCTCATGGCGATACCGGCAAGGGAAATATAGCAAAGGGAAGGGATCCTGTCAATTTGACCGGGCTTACAGCTGCTGCCCAACAAGCTCTTTGAGCCGCAGCGCCGCGGCGTAGACCGCGTTCTTGCGCTGGCCCCCGTCCACCAGCTGCGCCTGGGCTTCCCGCAGCGTCAGCCCCTGGGCCATCAGGTCCACCAGCCGGGCTTCCAGGCCCAAGGCTGCCTCCTCCAGCGCCAACGGCGCGGGCTGCTCCCCCACCTGCAGCAGCAGCACAAACTCGCCCCGGGGCGGGCCTTCCTGGGCCTCAAAGCGGGCGCGCAGCTGGGCCACGCTGCCGGTGAGGGTCTGCTCGTGCAGCTTGGTCAGCTCCCGGCAGATGGTCAGCGGGCAGTCCGGATAAACCTCCGCAAGGGCGCGCAGCAGCGCCAGCACCCGGTGGGGCGCCTCATACAGGACAGATAGACCGGGCGGCAGGGCGCGCAGGAAGGCCAGCAGCTCGCCTTGCTTGCGGGGCGCAAAGCCATGGAAGGTGAAGGCGGTCTGCTCACAGCCGCTGACGGACAGGGCGGCGGTCAGGGCGCTGGGCCCGGGGATGGCGAACACCTGGATGCCCGCCTCGTGGGCCAGGCGCACCAGGCGGGCGCCGGGGTCGCTGATGGCCGGGGTGCCCGCGTCAGAAACCAGGGCAACCCGCAAACGCTCCCTCTGCATGCGCGCGATGAGCCGCGGGGCGCTGCCCCGCTCGTTGTGCAGGTGATGGCTCTCCAGCTTTGTCTCAATCTGAAAGGCGTTGAGCAGCCTGCGGGTCACCCGGGTGTCTTCGGCCAGGATGAGGTCCGCCTCCATCAGCACGCGCCGGGCGCGGGGGCTGAGATCCTCCAGGTTGCCAAGCGGGGTGGCCACCACATACAGCGTACTCATGGCTGCCTCACAGCTTCTGCGCCACGCGCAGCCGGGCGCTGCGGGCGCGGGGGTTGGTGCGCAGCTCTTCCTCTCCCGGGGACACAGGGTAGCCCCGGGGCAGGCTGGCCAGGGGCTGGCGGCCGCACACGCACAGGGGCGCGTCCACCGGGCAGACGCAGGGGTTCCTGAAACTGTTGAAGGCCCGCTTGACCACCCGGTCCTCAATGGAGTGGAAGGTGATGACCACCAGGCGGCCGCCGGGCGTGAGCATCCCCAGCAAACCCGTGAGCGCCGCCCTAAGCGGGGCAATTTCATCGTTGACCGCGATGCGCACCGCCTGGAAAGTCCGGCGGGCCGGGTGACCCTCCTCACGGCGGCGCACCGCCCGGGGGATGGCCCGGTCCACCGCGCGCACCAGGTCCTGGGTGGTTTCCAGGGGGCGCTGCGCGCGCATCTCCAGGATGATCCGGGCGATGCGCACCGCCCAGCGCTCGTCCGCGTAATCGCGCAGGGCGCCGGCAATCTCCCCTTCCGGGGCCGTGTTGAGCCAGTCGGCCGCCGTGGGGCCGCCCTCCTGGTCCATGCGCATGTCCAGCGGCGCCTCCTCATGGTAGGAAAAGCCGCGGTGGGGCTGGTCCAACTGGTGGGAGGACACCCCCAAGTCCAGCAGGATGCCGTCAAAGCGCTGCCCAGGAAGCAGGGCCTGCGCCTGATGGAAATTGCCATGCACAAAGCGCACCTGGGGGTACCGCGCAAGGCGCGCCCTGGCCGCTTCCAGCGCCTCCTGGTCGCGGTCCAGGCAGGTCAATGCACATTGCCCCTGCAGTGCCTGGAGGATGCCCAGGCTGTGCCCGCCTCCGCCCACGGTGCCATCCAGGTAGGCGCCGCCGGACCTGAGGTCCAGCGCCCGCAGGCTCTCCCCCAGCAGCACCGGGGTGTGGTGGAAGGGCTGGGTCACCTGGACAGCTCCTGGATGCGCTTGCTCAGGGTGTCCAGCATGCCCTGGTTGGTGATGATCTTCTCCTCCTCCGCCTGCACCAGGGCAGGGGGCGCCTTTTTGACAAAGCCCTCATTGGCCAGCTTGCCGCGGCTGCGGGCAATCTCATCCCGCAGGGTCTGGGCATCCTTCATCAGGCGCGCGATTTCCTTCTGGATGTCCACCAGCTCGCCCAGGGGCATGAGGGCCTCGCCAGCCAGGCCCACCGCGGACACCGTCTTCTCCTCCACCTGCTCATCCAGGTCCAGCACCCGCAGGCTGGACACGCCCGCCAGGCGGATGAAGGATGCCTGGGCATCCAGCAGGTGCTGGGCCCAGCCCTCCTTGGGGCGCAGCAGCAGGCGCGCCTTCATGCCCGGCTGCACCTTGAGCTCGGTGCGTACCGCGCGGATGGCGCGGATTAGGTCCATCACGCCCTCCATCTGCTGCTCTTCCCGGGGAAAATCCAGCGCCTCATGGGCCGTAGGCCACTCCGAGAGCATGCAGGAGGCCTGCCCCTGCCCGGGCAGCGCCTTGTAGATGATTTCGGTCAAAAAGGGCATGAAGGGGTGCAGCAGGCGCAGCAGGGCGCTGAGCACCGTGAGCAGCACCGCGCGGGCCTGGGCCTGGCGCGCCGCATCATCCCCGAACAGGTCGCCCTTGGCCAGCTCGATGTACCAGTCGCAAAACTCGCTCCAGGCAAAATCATAGACCGCCTGGGCCGCCAGCCCCAGGTCATTGCCCTGCAGGTGCTGGGTCACGGTGCGGATCGCGCGGTTCATGCGGGAGAGGATCCATTTCTCCGCCGCGTTGAGCTGCGCGGGGTCCACGCTGCCCACCTCGCCCTTGAGGTTCATCAGCACAAAGCGCGCGGCGTTCCAGACCTTGTTGGCGAAATTGCGCGCCGCCTCGCTGCGCTCGGCGCTGACCCGCATGTCCGCGCCCGGCGCCACCCCCTGCACCAGGGAGAAGCGCAGCGCGTCCGCGCCGTAGGTTTCAATGACCTCCAGCGGGTCCACGCCGTTGCCCAGGGATTTGGACATCTTGCGCCCCTGCTCATCGCGCACGATGCCGTGGATGAGCACGGTGTCAAAGGGCACCTGCCCGGTGTGGTGCAGGCCTGAGAAGATCATGCGGGCCACCCAGAAGAAGATGATGTCGTATGCGGTGACCAGGGTGTTGGTGGGGTAGAAATAGGCCAGGTCCTCCGTGCGCTCGGGCCAGCCCAGGGTGGAGAAGGGCCAGAGGGCGGAGGAGAACCAGGTGTCCAGCACGTCCTCATCCTGACGCAGGCGGTCAGAAGCGCAGTCCGGGCAGGTGTCCGGCGCCTGGCGGGCCACGATGGTGCGCCCGCAGCTGTCGCAGTACCAGGCCGGGATGCGGTGCCCCCACCACAGCTGGCGGCTGATGCACCAGTCGCGGATGTTTTCCATCCAGTTGAAGTAGGTGTGGGCGAAGCGCTCGGGGTAAAAGCGCAGCTGGCCTTCGTGCACGGCGTCAATGGCCGGGCGGGCCAGCTCCTTCATCTGCAGGAACCATTGCCGGGAGATGAGGGGCTCCACCGTGGTGTGGCAGCGTGAGCAGCTGCCCACGTTGTGGGTGTAGTCCTCGGTTTTGACCAGCAGGCCTTCACCGGTCAGGCGCTTTAAAACCTCCTCCCGGGCCTGGGCGCCGCTCATGCCTGCGAAATCCGCCCCGGCGGCCTCGTTCATGCTGCCGTCATCGTTCATCACCCGCAGGATGTCCAGGTTGTGACGGCTGGCGATCTCAAAGTCATTGGGGTCATGCGCCGGGGTCATCTTGACGGCGCCGGTGCCAAAGGCCGGGTCCACATAGCTGTCGGCCACCACGGGGATCAGCCGCCCGGTGAGGGGCAGGCGCACGGTCTGGCCAATCAGATGCTGGTAGCGCCCGTCCTCCGGGTGGACGGCCACGCCGGTATCCCCCAGCATGGTTTCCGGCCGGGTGGTGGCCACCACCACGCCCGGCCCGCCATCAGCGCCGGGGTAGCGGATGTGCCAGAGCTTGGATTGCTTTTCCTCGTACTCTACCTCGATGTCACTCAGCGCGGTCCTGCACACCGGACACCAGTTGATGATGCGCTCGCCCCGGTAAATCAGCCCCTGCTCATGCAGGCGCACAAAGACCTCGGTGACCGCGCGGGAGCAGCCCTCGTCCATGGTGAAGCGCTCGCGGCTCCAGTCGCAGGAGGCGCCCAGGCGGCGCAGCTGGCGGGTGATCTGGCCGCCGTATTCCTCCTTCCACTGCCAGGCGCGCGCCAGGAAGGCCTCCCGGCCGATGCCTTCCTTGGTGAGGCCTTCTTTGCGCATCTGCTCCACGATCCTGTTTTCAGTCGCGATGGAGGCATGGTCGGTGCCCGGCAGCCACAGGGTGGGCTGGCCCAGCATCCGGTGGAAGCGGATGAGGATGTCCTGCAGGGTGACGTCCACCGCATGGCCCATGTGCAGCTGCCCGGTGATGTTGGGCGGCGGCATGACAATGGTGTAGGACTGCTTGCCCGGCTCCCGGGTGGGGGTGAAGGCGCCGGAGCGCTCCCAGGCCTCGTAGATGGCCTGCTCCTGCTGCTGGGGCGAAAAGGTCTTCTCCATGTCTGTGTGGGCCATGGTATCCTCCTGACACATCATATGCTTAGAATACAACAGGCCGCCGCATCACGAAGGACGGGCGACCCGTGGTACCACCTTGCTTCGCGGCGTTTCCGCCGCCTCTTCGCGCGCTAACGGGCGCCCCCGGCGGCCATGCCGCGGCCCTTGGAAGCGACCTTCCGCGCCTTGCCTCCCGCGCCCTTTCAGCCAGGGGGCGCTTCTCTTTGGGGAGCAACCAGGCGTGTACTCCTCTTCCGCAACGGGCAGGATTGCGCTTAGGCGCGCTGCTTGTCCTCTTCCACCGCCAGCACCTGCACACCCTTGTAGGTGCCGCAGGCCTTGCAGACGTGGTGGGCCAGGCGCATCTCGCCGCACTTGGGGCAGGCGACGATGGACGGCAGGTTCAGCTTGTAGTGGGTGCGGCGCTTGCGACCGCGCGCGCGGAACACTTTACTCTTTGGGACTGCCATGGCTTACTCCTCCTGAAACTTGTTGTACAACTGCCTGAGCGCCTCAAAAGGATGGGCCTCATGTAGCGAGTCTTCGGGTTGCTGGTCCTGCGGGTCTTCGGGCAGCTGCTGCCCTTGACAATCCTGGCTGCACAGGAAGCGGATGGGCAGCTCCAGCAGCGCCAGGGTGTGGGCCAGGCTGGACAGGTCCACCCGGCTGCCGGAGAAGACCAGCTTCTCCTCCCAGGGATCCTCCGGCTCCTCAGCCAGGGCCCGCGGGTTGACGCGCAGGAAGCTCTCATCCAGGGGCGCGCTCACCTTGTAGGCAACAGGCTGCAGGCAGCGCGCGCAATGGGCGTGGGCGGTGACGCTGAGGCGCCCTTTGATCACCAGGGCCTCGTCCACCAGGCGGAACACGCCCTTGATGGTGGCCGGCTCCGGGAAGCGGACGTCCTCGCCCAGGATGTGGGTGTCTTCCAGCGCCTCCTTGTGAACAAAGGGAATGGCCGTGCCCGGGGCCTTGATTGCGGCAGTTATGTCCAGCATCATCCTACCGCCTCCCTCCATGGTGAACGCACAGTATTATAGCCAGCCACCACAGCCTTGTCAAACAGAATAATCAGCCGTCCGCGCCGTCGTCCCTGACCGGGGTGATGACCACATGGCGGTTGGGCTCCTCCCCCTCTGAATGGGTGACAATGCCCGGGCTGGCCTGCAGCGCGCTGTGGAAAATGCGCCGCTCGTAGGGGTTCATGGGCTCCATGTTGACCCGGCGGCCGGTCTTGCGCGCGCGGTTGGCCATGCGGTTGGCCAGGCGGATGAGCGCCTCCTGGCGCTTTTGGCGGTAGCCCTCAGAATCGATGGTGACGCGGACATAGTCCTCCCGGCCCTTGTTGACGTTCAGGCTGGTCAGGTACTGCAGCGCGTCCAGCGTTTCCCCGCGCCGGCCAATCAGGATGCCCTGGGGGTCACCCTCCAGGGTGGCGAAGACATGGCCCTCCTGGTCCAGGGCGATGGACACGGTGATTTCAAGGCCCATCAGCTGCGTCAGCTCCTGCAGGAAGCGCTGGGCGATGCCCGCGGGGCTGTCGGCCTCCACCTGGGTGAGGGCGGTGAGCACGCGCTCCTCCTGCAGGGCGGCGGGGGCGGCAGGCTGGGTGGCCTGGGGCTGCCCGGCCTGGGGTTTGGGCTGGCGCGGCTTGCGCTTGCGCGGCGCACGGACGGGCCTGTCCTCCGCCTGGGCTTCAGTGGCCCGGGGAGCGGGCGCCTGGGGCTTGGGGGCTTCCCGCACCTGGGGCCTGGGGGCTTCCTCGCTTCTGCGGGGCGCCTCCTCCCTGGGCGCGGGCCTGCGCTGGGGCTTGCTGGCAAGGGAATCACGGAAAAGGTCCATGGCGTCGGCGTGGTTGTTGTCATCATTGAGGGTGAGGCGCACGCGGGCCTCGCGGCTGCCAAACAGGCCAAACAGCCCCTTGGAGCCCTCCTCCAGTATCTCAACGCTTACATCGCCGATGGACAGGCCATGTTCGGCCAGGCCTGCGGAGATGGCATCCTCCACAGTGCGGCCGCTTGCTTCATATGATTTCATTATTTGACGGTTCCTTCCTGGAGTTCGTTCGCCGCGGGCAGCTTGTCCTTCCTGTCGTAGTACAGGTTGATGAAGTAGCTCATCGCGGTGGCAATCAGGTTGCTGGTCACCCAGTACAGCGCGAAGCCGGCGTTGCTGGTCAGGGTAATGTACACGGAGAACAGCGGGAAGAAGTACTTCATGAAGTTGCCCATGCCCGCGCCCTGCCCGCCGGCGGCCGGCTGCTGGCCGGCGGCCTGGGGGTTCACCTTGGTCATCAGCAGCTGAGAGGAGCCCGCCAGCACCGGCAGGATCAGCAAGCCGTTGAACTGGGCGAAGACCTTGAGGGAGAAGATGATCAGGTTGATGTTCTCAAAGCCCGGCATGGGCGCGGTCTGCGCCACGTAGGCGGGCATCTGGGACAGCGTGGCCTGGATCTGGGGCAGCAGAGCCTTGAAGGCCTCAGCGTTGGAAAAGTCCACCGCGCCCGCGAAATCCTGCACGTGCTGGCTGATGCTGCTGATCACCAGCTGCTGGTCGGCCGCGGGCATCAGGGTCCAGATCTTGTGCCACACATCATGCCCGATGACCTGCAGGGCGTTGAGGTTCGGGGCGACGGAGGCAAAGAGCGAATCAGCCATCCAGATGTTCTTGACCCACAGCCAGCCCTCGTATTGGGGGGTGCCGCCCTTCAGGAAGGTGAAGACCTGGTCCACGATCTGTTCGTTGGCGATCAGGCGCATGGCGCCGAACATCGCGAACAGGATGGGCATCTGAATCAGCAGCGGCAGGCAGCCGGAGAGCGGGTTGTAGCGCTCCTTGCGCATCAGCTCGGACTGCTTTTGCTGCAGCTTGGCCTTGTCATTGGCGTACTTCTTCTGCAGGGCGTTGATCTGGGGCTGGATCTTGGCCATCTTGCGCATGCCCTTGCGGCTGGAGATGTCTAGCGGCATCAAAACGGTGCGGATGAGCAGGGTAAAGATGACGATGGACCAACCGTGGTTGTGGATGAGGCTGTAAATCCACTGGATGACCCCGGTCAGGGAGTTGGTGATGGCTGACACTGGGCTTAGTCCCTCCTTATTACTGAGTCTGGCAATTCAGGCACCGGGTCATAGCCGCCCCTGGAAAAGGGGTTGCAGCGGAGGATCCGTTTCAGCGCCAGCCAGCCCCCGCGCAGCGCGCCAAAGCGTTCCAGCGCGGTCAGGGCATAGTGGGAGCAGCTGGGCTGGTAGCGGCAGGCCGCCGGCAGGTGGGGGCTGAGGGTGCGCTGGTACAAGCGCACCAGCCCCATGAGCAGCCGTTTCACGCCGGAGGCTTCAGCGCGTCCAGCCGCTTGAGCAGGACGGCCAGCTGCTGGGCCAGCTGGTGGTAGTCGGCCTTGGCCGCCTCGGGGTTGGCGGTGATGACATAGCTGCCCGTCACCAGCCTGGGCATCAGCGCGCGGAAGGCCTCGCGCAGCCTGCGCTTGACCAGGTTGCGCGTGACCGCGCCGCCCACCTGGCGGGAAACCGAGAACCCAACCTGCAGCCAGCGCCCGCGCGCCAGGTGTACGCGCATCAGCCTGCCTCCGGCGTGCCTGCCCCTTCGGTAGACATAGCGGAAGTGGCCGTTTTTGCGGATCCTGTGCTGCTGCTGCATGCAAAACGTCCCCTCTGCAAGCAAAATCCGCCCATCGCGCTGTGAAACCTGTGCAACGGGCGGACGATCAGCCTTGCAGTCCGGTCACGGCGTGTCAGGCGGACAGGACCTTGCGGCCCCTGCGCCTGCGCGCTGCGAGCACGCGGCGGCCATTCTTGGTGGCCATGCGCTGGCGGAAGCCATGCACCTTGCTGCGCTGGCGTTTCTTTGGCTGGTAGGTACGTTTCATGGGTCCTCACTCCTTCTTCAACACGGCACATTGGCCCAACGGCAGGGCAGGGCCGAACCTGTAACTTCTACACTATAATATGGCGCCTGCGGGCTGTCAAGCCTGAAAGCGCCGGCCGCCCGCATCCCCTCTAGATTGCAACTTTAATTGCCGCACCCCCTGTAGCCCTGTTCACTCAAGCTGCCTGGTAAGCCTGCTTGGCCGTCCTGTAGCCAAGCAGGCGGCGCGGGTAGTTGTTCATCCAATGCTCGATT
>JAAYEI010000045.1 GCA_012728815.1 Clostridiales bacterium | reverse complement strand
GCGACTACAGCGCGGAGAACCGCCTGGGGCGCAACCTGCGCTTCGGGGTGCGGGAGCACGCCATGGCCGCCATCTGCAACGGCATCGCCCTGCATGGGGGGCTGCGGGTGTTCTGCGCCACCTTCTTCGTATTCACCGATTACATGAAGGCGGCCATGCGCCTGAGCGCCATCATGAAGCTGCCAGTCACCTATGTGCTCACCCACGACTCCATCGGCGTGGGGGAGGACGGGGAGACCCACCAGCCCATTGAGCACCTGGCCGCCCTGCGCGCCACGCCGGGCATCCGGGTCATCCGCCCCTGCGACGCCAACGAGACCGCCCAGGCCTGGCTGACCGCGCTGACCCAGGAAGGCCCCACCTGCCTGGTGCTCACCCGGCAAAACCTGGCCCAGTTCAAGCAGACCGCGGGGCAGGGCCACCAGGGCGGCTATGTGCTCAGCCCCGCCGGCAAGGCGGTGCCGGACCTCATCCTCATGGGCTCTGGCAGCGAGGTGGCCCTCCTGATGGCCGCGCAGGAGCGCCTGTCCCAGGAAGGCCTGGCGGCAAGCGTGGTGTCCATGCCCAGCATGGAGCTCTTTCTGCAGCAAAGCCCGGCCTACCGTGAGCAGGTGCTGCCTGCTGCCGTGCGCCGCCGCCTGGCGGTGGAGGCAGGCGCCACCCAGCCCTGGTACCGCTTCACGGGGCTGGACGGCGCGGTGCTGGGCATCGACCGCTTTGGCGCCTCCGCGCCCGCGGACACCATCTTCCGGGAGCTCGGCTTCACGGTGGACAACGTGGTGAAGCTGGCCAAGCAGCTCTAAACCCAAACTAAAAGCAAGACAGGGCGGCAGCCAGGCGCTGCCGCCCTGTCTTGCTGTCCGGCTTTTTGAGATCAGTTCATTCTTTTTCAACCAACGAAGGGTGCCTGCACGCCACCTATCCTACTGTGCGGGGGAGGAGGCGCCCGGCGCCTCCGGCATGCCGGCCAGCCGGGCGAAACCAGCCCAGTCCTCCGCCCCGGCGTAGGCCTGATGGCCATAGCGCCCCAGGTCGTCCAGGGGCAGCAGCGCGCAGCCCGCGCTGAGGTGGCGCCCGGCCAGCAGCCAATCCCGCACCAGGGCCCGCAGGCGGCTGTCCCGGGGCAACCGCGCTGGCGGGGGCAGGCTGTCCAGGTTAAAGAGGAAGGTGGCAAAGGCGCCGCTGTCCACAAAACCGGGCATCAGAAAAAGGGAGCGCTGCACCTGGATGATGCGGCTGTCCTGCTCCCTGAGCATGAGGGGCAGCTGGGGGGAGTACAGCCAGGAATGGCTGATGAAGCCCCGCGGGCGCACCTCCGGGTAGGCGCGGGCGAACAGGGCCAGCGCCGCCTCAAAGGACAGTCGGCAATTGTCCACCGTGTAGCCTGGCCCTGAGGGGATGTGAAAACCAAGCAGGATGTCGCCCGGGCCAAGGATTTGCTCGGTGTCGCCCAGGTCATGGCTGCTGGGCGTGGGCGAGATGAAGCCGCTGGGCATGATCTGGTGGGCGATGACCCGTCTGCCCTGCAGCTGCCAGGTGCTGGTGAAGGCGGGCCTTTCCCCCTCATCGCACAGCAGCCCGTCCGCGCGCAGCGGGATGCCGCCGCCGGCCAGCCCCAGCAGCCGCCCGGTGGGCAGGTGGCGGTAGAAATGGTAGTCATATTCCAGCTTGGTGGGGTTGAAGCGCAGGTGGTGGGCGGTGTTCAGATAGGGCGTCACGCACAGCGCGCACCAGGCGGCGTTCATCAGCCCCCAGTGGCCGGTGCGCGCGTGGTGGGGCTGGGCGTACTGGTGCAGCTGGCGGAAGTTGGTGCTGACGTCCTCCGGCTTCGGGTGGTCACGGCGGGCGAGGTCCTCCAGGGTGTGGGGCACCTGCCTGCACAGCACGCACAGGCCCAGCATGGCGGCCTCCTCCCCCCACAGGCCGGTGGCCAGGGCCTCAAACCAGGCGGTCAGGTAGAAGGGCCGCTCCACAAACAGCGCCCAGTGCAGGAACAGGGCGGCCAACTTCAGCCCCGGGTGGGTGTCCAGGCGCCGGCAGGCGCGGCGCAGGGCCTGGTCCAGGTCCTCCGGAAAGCCGCACCAGGCGGCCATCTGGTCCAGGTGCCCCGGGCTGATGTAGGGCGCGGCCAGCGCCTGCCTGTCCGGCAGCGGCCAGGACGCGTAGCGCTGCCCGTAATAGTCTGGCAGGGGCGCCAGCCGGGTGGCGCTTGAGAGGTCTGTCCATGTCGGGCGCATAAGGCCTCCTGCTTGCGGTGCTGTGGGCATCATAGGGCCAGGCGGCGCCACGCGTCAAGAAAACGCGCGGCATGCGCGGGAAACGTGGTACAATAGGGGCAACATCTGTATACAAGGAGGGAAACATGTCTGAGCATTTGATGCGCCTGGGCGCGAGCGACCTGATGGTGCCCCCCATCGCGGTGGGCTGCATGCGCATATCCGGCTTGGCCTCACGGGATGTGGAGCGCTTTGTGGACCAGTCCATGCAGCTGGGCCTGAACTTCTTTGACCACGCGGACATCTACGGCAAGGGCAGCTGTGAGGAGGTCTTCGCCAGGGCCTACAAGGCGCTGGGCTACAAGCGCGGGCAGGCCATCCTGCAGTCCAAGTGCGGCATTGTGCCCGGCAAGCGCTTTGATTTCTCCAGGGACCACATCCTGGCCTCGGTGGATGGCATCCTGAGGCGCCTTGACACCGACTACCTGGATGTGCTGCTGCTGCACCGCCCGGACGCGCTGGTGGAGCCGGAGGAGGTGGCCAGCGCCTTTGACCAGCTGCAATCCCAGGGCAAGGTGCGCCACTTTGGCGTGTCTAACCAGCACCCCCGCCAGATCGCGCTGCTGCGCCGCTATGTGAAGCAGCCCATCCTGGCCAACCAGCTGCAGTTTGGCATCATGCACACCGGCATGATCGACCAGGGCATCCATGTGAACATGCTGGATGAGGGCGCGGTGGACCGGGATGGCGGCATCCTGGATTACTGCCGGCTGCACGACATCACCATCCAGGCCTGGTCACCCTTCCAGCACGGCTTTTTCAGCGGGGTGTTTGTTGATAACCCGGACTTCCCTGAGCTCAATGAGGCCCTCAAACAGGTGGCCAGGCGCCATGAGGTGTCCCCCACCACCATCGCGGTGGCCTGGATTTTGCGCCACCCGGCCAGGATTCAGGTGGTGACCGGCACCACCCGGCCCGAGCGCCTGGCGGAGTGCAAGGCGGCTTACGGGGTCAGCCTGACCCGGGATGAGTGGTACCAGATCTACCTGGCCGCGGGGAACATCCTGCCCTGAGGCCAGGCCCAAACGGAGGGCAGGACCCTTTCAGCGCGGGCTGTGGCCCTGCGGCCCCCCGCCCCAAAGGCCTGCCCATCCGCTTGTTTGTACAGCACACGCGGCGCGCGACAGCGCGCCGGGACGACAGGAGGACAGCATGGACTGGGACGCCTATCACAAACGCATGGCCTGGTACACGGAGGCGCGCTTTGGCATGTTCATCCACTGGGGGCTCTACAGCATCCCGGCGCGGGGCGAGTGGATCCGCAGCACCGAGAGAATCAGCATTGAGGACTACCAGCAGTACTTTGACGAGTTTGACCCGGTGGATTATGACCCCCGGGCCTGGGCCAGGGCAGCCCGGGAGGCCGGCATGCGCTACGCGGTGCTCACCGCCAAGCACCATGACGGCTTCTGCCTGTTTGACAGCCAGCACACCGATTACAAGGCCACCAACACCAGGGCGAAGCGCGACCTGGTGCGCGAGTTCCTTCAGGCCTTCCGCGCGGAAGGGTTGAAGGTGGGGCTGTACTTTTCCATCATCGACTGGCACCACCCGGATTACCCGGCCTATGGCGACCGCCAGCACCCCATGCGGGACAACCCGGCCTGGAAGGGCAGGGCGCACAATTTTGACCGCTACCTGGACTACATGCACGCCCAGGTGGAGGAGCTGGTGACCGGCTACGGCCAGCTGGACCTGCTGTGGTTTGACTTCAGCTACGACCACCTGCGCGGGGAGGCCTGGCGGGCCACCGACCTGGTGCGCATGGTGCGCCGCCACCAGCCCCAGGTGCTGATTGACAACCGCCTGGAGGCCTCCGGCGAGGGCTTTGGCAGCCTGCTGACGGACGCGCCGGCCGAATACGCGGGCGATTTCTTGAGCCCCGAGCAGATCATCCCGCCGCGCGGCCTTGTGAACCACAGGGGCGAGCCGGTGGCCTGGGAGGCCTGTGTGACCATGAACAACAACTGGGGCTTCCACGGCACAGACAACTACTTCAAGCCGGCGCCTATGCTTGTGCGCAAGCTGGTGGAATGCGTTTCCAAGGGCGGCAACCTGCTGCTGAATGTGGGCCCCACCGCCCGCGGGCTGATTCCAGAGCCCTCCCTGAATATCCTGGCGGAAATTGGCCGGTGGATGCGCCTGAACGGGGAGAGCGTGTACGGCTGTGGCCACGCGGGGTTGGACAAGCCGGACTATGGCCGGGTCACCCGCCGCGGCCAGACGCTGTACTACCACATCTTTGACATGCCGGTGGGCTATGTGCCGCTGTACGGCGTCCAGGCGGAGCAAATCAGGTCGGTGCGGCTGCTGTCCACCGGGCATGAGCTGCAGGTTGAGCGCAACTGGATCACCAACAACTACCCGGACCTGTGCTTTGTCAGCCTGGGGCCCGACCCCGTGCCGCCGGACCTGACCGACACCGTCATCAAGGTGGAGCTGCGGGATGAATAAACGCCTATGCGCGTATTGATACAACACAAGGGGCTGTCACAGCGTGACAGCCCCTTGTGTTGGCTGGGAAGTTGCCTTTACTTCAGCAGGCGCAGGTAACGCACCGCGCTCTCGCTGCCGTAGAAATTGGTGGTGTACACCCTGCGGAAGGCGCGCAGCTTGTAGTAGTAGGTGATGCCGGGGCGCAGGTTCACATCGGTGAAGGTCAGCGCCGTGGTGTTGCGGATGTGGGCGAAGCCGCCCGTGGGGGAGGTGCTGCGGTAAATCTGGTAGGCGGAGGCACCGGCGGCCGCCTTCCAGGTCAGGTTGATCCGTCCGGGGCCGGTGGTGCGGATGGAGGTGATGGTGGGGATGCCCGTGGGCACCAGGCCCTTGGCGGCGCTGGGAACGGTGATGACGGTCACCTTGCCGTCCACCAGGGAATACCCCTCCACCTTGTAGTAATAGCGCTGGCCCGGGGTTAGGTAGGTGTCCGAGGCCGTGGTGGCGGTGGTGGTGCGCCGGAGGGTGTAGGGGCCGGCTAGGGTGGTGGAGCGCAGCAGCCGGTAGCCGGTCACGCCCGCCAGGGGGGCCCAGGTCACAAAGGCATTGCTGCCGTTGCGGGATTCCGTGGAGATGATGGTGGTGCCCGGCCGCAGTTTGATGGTGGTGGGCAGGCTGAAGCCCGACAGCGTGGCGTTGTCATTCAGGTCAAACACGAGGATCTCCGCGGTGTGCACGCCAGGCCGGTCGGTGGTGTAGGAGAAGGTGCGGGCGCTGGTGAAGCCGCCGTTGAACACGGTCACGGCGCCTACCTTGACGATGAGCCGGGCCTGGTAGCGCCCGGTGTAGGGGGCAATGTTGGCGGTCCAGGTCAGGGTATCACCCACCTGGGCGACCATTTTGTCCACCGTGACCACGACGTTCGTGGGCGCCATGCGCGCGGGGGCGGTCACCGCCGGCAACAGGGCCAGCAGCAGCAGGGCGGACAGTAGAGCGCTGAGCAGCCGTTTCTTCATGATAGCCTCCTGATGTTGGTTGGTCCGAAAGGGTGAGGATAAACCGGTCTGGTGATGGGCCTTCCTGGCGAGATGATCGCTGGCTTATGGCCGCTTGGCTTCCTTGGAGTACAGCAGGGTGAGCATCTCCTCGTCCGCGATGCCGTCCACCGGCAGCCCATTGCGCTTTTCAAAGCGGCGCACGGTGTCAGCGGTGTTTTCCTGGAAGACGTCGCTGAAGACATTGTTTTTGAAGTAGCCCAGCTGATAAAAGCGGGTTTTCATTTTGATGACCTCCGGGCCCTTGTCACCCACTGTGAGCCCGCTGGGCGCCTGAAGGCCGCCTCCCTCCCCCGGGGCATGGAAGGTGAGGTAGGTGTTCATCACATAGCCCTCATGGGTCAGGTAGCGCACCTGGCTCCACTCGCTGCCCTGCTCCAGCACTTCCACCACGGTTTGGTGGGGGATGCGGGCGACCAGGCGGCCTTTTTTGTCCGCGCGGTTGCGCAGGTTCAGCACGCCCTTGTTGCGGGTGGTCACGGTAGCCATCAGCTGCTGGGGTTCCTCCCCGGCGGGATCGGGCTGGGTTGCGCCTTGATCGGCTTCGTCTTCCTGGCTGCCGGGTTCCTGGGGCTCCGCATCCGGCCCGACAGGGGGTTCTGTTTCCTGTTCGGTCAGGGGCTCCGCCTCGTCCGGGTCCATCTCCTCGCCAAACTCCGCGTCATCAGCGGTGGCCAGGTCATCGCCGGGCAGGGGCTCGGGGTCGTCCTCCGCGCCCACGGTGAAGCTGCTGTCAATCGGCGCGCGCTCGGGAATCTGGACCACCGTGTTCTCATCCCCATACAGCAGAGACAGCACCAGGCTGTCAGCGATGCCGTCCACCGGCAGGCCCTGATCGGCCTCAAACTTGCTCACCGCTTCGCTGGTGGAATCCTGGTAGCGGTTGTTGAACTTGTTGGTCTTGAAGTAACCGTGCTCGTACAGGGCCTGCTTGAGGCGCTGCACCTCCTCGCCGCTGTCGCCCTCCTTGAGGGGGCGGTGCAGGGGCAGGCTGCCCTTGGCGTCGATGTAGGCCTGGGTGTCCGCGTCAAAAGCGGATTCGTAGGAGAGCTGTGAATCCTCATTGGTGATGGCAATCCAGGTGCGCCCGCGCTGCAAACGGATTTCCTGGCCGTTCTGGTCAAAGAACACGGTGCGGCTTTGGGGCGTGGCGCGTGACCAGGAACCGGCGATGTACTTGCCGGCGGTGAAGATGTCCGCGGCACCGCTGCCCACGACGTCCGGCAGCAGGGGGTTGCGGGAGCTCCTGTTGAAGGCGAGCCGGGTGCGCTGGACGATGAAGTTGCTGTAGTTCAGCGGGGTGCCGGGGTTGAGCAGGTCGGTGTACAGGCCCTTGGCGGTGTAGCGCAGGTAGGTGCCGCTTTTCTCCTCATACACAAAGGAGGAGGCGGTGCTCTTGTTGTCCTTGTGGATCAGCTCAACGCGCACGGCGTCCGGGCCCGCGTAGTTCTTCTCGTCCGTGAACAGGAAGGGGCGCTCCTGAAAGTCATAGCCGTTTTGCAGCATCAGCGCCCGGGTTTTCTGGATGTAGACGGTCACATTGTGGGGGGAGGTGTGGTAGCGGGTGCGCAGGAAGAAATCCTTGTACTTGTTGGCCACCCCATCCATCACCAAGCCCTTGGCGGACACGCCGTAGTTGCGCAGCACCTCGCGGAAGTTGCTGCCGCTGGTGGTCTGGTCGCCGTAGTGGATCAACAGGGCATCCCACTGCTCGCGCAGATCGGCGTGCATCACGCGCGCGGAGCGCACCGGGCCGGCTTCCTCGGGGTATTGGTCGGCAAACAGGGCGGTCAGCCGCGTCCAGCCCGAGCCCGCGATGGGGAGCTCATACATGACGCTGGCTTCCACCAGGCCCCACTGGGGCAGGGCGCCCAGGTTGTTGTCGATCTGCGAGAGGATAGGTACGTACTTCTGCTCGCTGATGGGCAGGCCGGTGAGGCTGCTGATCCCGGGGATGACCGGGTTGTCCGGCACATTGCCTGGCGGGTTGCCGCGGGTGAGCACGCTGGGGATCTGCACCGCCTCGGCGGAGGCCTGGGCGAGGAAGGTGATGGCCAGCAGCAGGGCCAGCAGGAGCAGCAAGGCACGATTTCTCATAATTGTATCCTTTCGGTTAAGATCTCGTTACACATATTACAAAAGTGTGGAGAAAAATGCAAGCCGGAATTTGCTTCAAGCCATCAGGGCCTCCAGCGCCGGGGCTTCCTTGTCAAAGTGCAGGCGGATCAGGGTGTCGTTGGTGCACCAGGTCACGGTGCCGTCCTCCAGCACCTCCACCGGGTCGCCAAAGCGCATGTACAGGGAGATGAGCGCGGAATAATAGGCCTGCCTGTTGCCAAACTGGTAGCGCAGGGATACCAGGCCATCCTGTTCAAAGCGGTAGGTGACATCCGCCGGGATGCGGAAAAGCTCCACGCCCGCAACCAGCAGCTCATCCTCGCCCGCGGCGTCCCTCTCAAACTGCCGGACCTCGTCCCGGGACTGGCCCCAGTCGTTCTCCCGCAGCAGCTCATAGCCCGCGGCGTACACCAGGTTCTCGCTGTAGCCGGTCACCCCGTGGATGTAGGCGCGCTGGTCGTACTCGTCCGCGTACTCCCGCACCGCGCGGACCAGGCGCCAGGCGCCCTCCAGCTCAATGAAGTTGTAACGCTCCAGGTAGAACTCGTGCGCCGTGCCCTCATCCACCCGCAGCTGCAGCGCGCGGAAGGGGTAGCGCTGCCCGGCGATGTTGACGGTGAAGGGGGCGAACTGCTTGGCCAGGTCCGACAGCGCATCCCCTTCAAAACCTGGCAGCTCCATCAGGCGCGCGTAGCCGTCCTGGCCTTCCAGGCCGTTCAGCTTCAGCAAGGCGTCCACCCTGTCTTCCAGGGGCAGGGCCTCAAGCGCCTGGGCAAAAGGCGCCAGCGCCCCCGGGTAGCTGTAGCTGGCCTCCTGCCCCTGAAGGCTGGTGAAGAAGGCGGTGAACACTTCCCCAGCGGTGGGCAGGTCCGCCCGGGGCAGGGGCGTCTGGTTGAGCGTCAGCCCCCGGTAGGGCACCGTGGGATCCATCACCTGGTAATAGGTGAAGCCGTAGATTTTGAACAGCGGCATGCCATGTTCAAAGGTGATGGTCAGCGGCTCGCCAATCTCCGGGTGGGTGAAGGTGAGGCTGCCCTCAAAGGCAGCAAGGGTGGGCGTGGCCAGCAGCAGCAGCGCCAGGATCAGGGCAGGCAGTTTGCGCAACATCATGACCTCCTCAATGCTTGGAAAAGGAAGCCCCGGACTGGCCGGGGTCAATGGGTCAGGAACTCGTGCACCAGGCGGATTTCCTCTGCCTGGTCCTCAGGCACCACCACCAGGTGCAGGTTGGCGCGGCGCTGGAGGTAGGGGCCAATCGGGGACTTCCGGTAAACCAGCGCGTCGGCGCGCAGGTCGCTGGACAGGGCCTTTCGCAGGAAGCCCAGCAGGTCATAGGCGGACATGTTGGTCTGCACCAGCGGCAGCACCTGGGTGGCCAGCCGGGCGGCCTGGCGCGGGCCCAGGGTCAGTACCTTCTCCATCATGGCGCTGAGCACGCGGATTTGCCGGCTGCCCCGCTGGGTATTGGAGGTGACGCCCTCAAGCGCCATGTCCCGCACCCGCATGAAGGCCTGGGCCTGCTTGCCGTCAAAGTGGTTGAGGCCCACCCGTGCCTTGGGCACAATGATGGGGGAGCGGTTGACCACGGCCAGCTCCTCCTCGTACACCATCACGTCCACCCCGCCCATGGCGTCAACGGCCTGGACAGTGCCGGGAATATCAATCTGGATGTAGTAGCGCAGCTCCAGCTCCAGCAGCTGGTTGACCATCCGCAGCGCCAGGGAGGGTCCGCCAAAATAGGTGGCGGTGGACAGCTTGTTGACGCCGCCCTCCGGCAGCTCAATCAGGTAATCCCGCTCAATGCCCAGCAGGCGCAGGCCTTGGCCCTCCCCGGGGGCGGAGATAATGTAGATGGCGTCCGCGCGGGAGAGCTTGTCCTCCTCGTTGACCACGCGGTGGCCCAGACGGTCGGTGCCCAGCAGCAGCACCTGGTTGTCCGGCCCGCCCTGCGCGCCGGCCCACAGCGGCAACAGCAGGGCCATCGCCAGCATGAGGGAAAGCCATCGCTTCATCTTTGCACCTCTGGGATGTCAAGGGTGTCCTGTGGACGGTATCAGATCAGCACATAGCCCAGGACGGGCTTGTTGGCCTGCTCCACGCGCTCCTTCTCCTGCCAGACTTCCTTCAGCCGGGAGGTCTGCAGGCGCTCCACCAGCACCACGGCGTCCGCCTGGGCCAGCTCCCGGATGGATTGGGCGCTTTTGTTCACGCTGATGCCGCTGACCAGCTCCACACCCTGCAAATCTTCCTGGGCGGCCAGCTGCCGGGCCAGGTTGTCCAGCTGCTGCTGGCTCAGGGAGCCGGTGAGGAAGAGGCGCCGTTTGTCTGCGATCAGCTCCTTGATGTTGGCGGCCATCATGCCCAGGGCTTCCGGCGCGGGGGCCAGCAGGAAGTTGCCGGCCAGGCGGCTGCTGAGCCGGCGCAGACCGGGCAGCCCCTTTTTCTCCACACCGCCCAGCAGGCGCAGGCCGGTCTGCTGCTGCAGCTGCTCCGGCGCCTGGAGGGGGAAGTTGAGCAGGTAGTGGAAGATGGCTGCCACCAGCCCCGCCAGCAGGCCCAGCACAAAGCCCAGGGCGGCGTTGGTGAGCAGGTGTCTGATCTTTGATGGCGCGGCGGGCTTTTCCCTGCGCAGCGTTTCGATCTCATCCTGCAGCGTCTCAATCTGGTTTGCGGCGTCAGCCAGCAGGTTGCGCTGGCGGATTTGTTTCTCAGCCAATGCGGTGTCCACCACCACAATGCTGGACTGGTTGAGCAGGGACAGGGTGTGCGGGCTGGTGGAATCGGCGATCAGATCCTGCTTGCCCAGCAGGTACTGGTACAGCGCGGTGATGGTGTCCAGGGGGTCCAGCTGGGGTGTGCCAAAGGCGCGCAGGGTGATGATGCCCATGTTGTCAATGATCTCATCGCCATTTTCCCGGCGGTTGACCTGAGCCAGCTCGCGCAGGGCGGTGTCGTTGTAGTGCTGGTCAGTAGCTTGCATAATGATGTCCGACAGCGGCGCGCTCTCGGCCAGGATAAAGTACTGGCGGGCAATCTTGCGCGCCAGCGTTTCGCGCAGGTCCACGATGCCCAGCGTTCCACCGTTCGCGGTGGGGATTTCCAGGGTGTCCGGGTCCAGGTTCACGCTGAAGTTGAGTGTTGCCACCTGCTTGTTGTAAGGGTCAATCTGCATCAGCAGGCTGTTTTCATTGTATTTTTCGGTGGCTGCGATCACATCCTGGTTATAGGCGATGGAAGCTTGCTTGGCCATCAGGTTTTGTTCATAGGTGGCCAGGCGGCTTTGGTATTCTTCCTCCAGCTGTGTGAAACTGCCCTGCACCGACCAGTAGCTGTACGCCCCAAACAGGGCGGCCAGGATCAGCGCGATGGCCACCACCAGCTTCCAGCGGTACAGGATGGCGATGACAAACTCCTTCAGGGTCAACTCAATGTGTTTCACAGGGTGGTCTCCTTTGTCTGATCAAGTTGGTATTGCGTGGCCTCCAGCATCTCCCGGGCCTGTTGGGCATGCTGGTTGACCTCATCCGCGTCGCAGTAGCTGGGCACCAGGGCGCGGAGGGTGTCCTTGAGGGATTGCGGGCTGCCGGGCTTCAGCGCCTCTGTCAGGTGGTCCATCATCCCGTCCACCTGCTCGCGGGGCAGCCCCTCCTCCAACTCAATGAAGATGCGGTGGTCCTCGGTCTCCCGGGTGGTTTCGCCGTGCACCAGCAGCTCCTCATACAGCTTTTCGCCGGGGCGCAGGCCTACCTCCACGATGTCAATGTCGGTGTAGGGCTCCAGGCCGCTCAGGCGGATCATGTTCTCGGCCAGGTCCATGATTTTCATCGGGCGGCCCATGTTGAGCACGAAAATCTCCCCATTGCCCGCCTTGCAGGCCGACTGCAGCACCAGCTGGGCCGCCTCCGGGATCATCATGAAGTAGCGCACCACCTCCTTGTGGGTGATGGTGACCGGGCCGCCGGCGGCGATCTGCCGCTTGAACAGCGGGATGACCGAGCCGTTGGAGTTGAGCACATTGCCAAAACGCACCGCCACAAAGCCGGTGGCGCTGCCCTGGCGGCTCTGGATGATCATCTCGCACAGGCGCTTGGTGGCGCCCATGATGTTGGTGGGGTTGACCGCCTTGTCGGTTGACACCAGCAGGAAACGCCGGACGCCATGCTTTTCCGCGGCGCTCGCGACGTTGTAGGTGCCAAAGACGTTGTTCTTGATGGCTTCCTCCGGGTTGTGCTCCATCAGGGGCACATGCTTGTGCGCGGCCGCGTGGAAGATGATGGCTGGGCGGTAGTGGCCGATGACCTCATCCACCTTCTGGCCGTCACGCACCGAGGCGATCTCAATCTGCAGGTCCAGCCTTTCCCCGTGCTGCAGGCGCAGCTCCTGGAAGAGGTCATAGACGCCGTTCTCATTGATGTCCAGCATCACCAGCTGCTTGGGCTGGAACTGCACCAGCTGGCGGCACAGCTCGCTGCCTATGGAACCGCCGGCCCCCGTGACCAGGATGGTCTGCCCCTTGTAATACTCGCTGCAGGCGGCGTCGAGCCCTGTGACCGGCTCCCGGGGCATCAGGTCCTCAATGTTGATTTCGCGGATGGCGCGGGTGCTGTTTTCCTCGCCCAGGTGGTTGTGGGGGTAGTCATAGATCAGCACCCGCCGGCCGGTGCGCTTGTACAGCTCAAACAGCTGCTGGATGTATGCCGGGTTTTGCCCGGGCACGGCGATGACAAAGGTATCCACGCCCAGCTTCTGTGCGGTCTGGGCGATGTATTCATCCTCCGGGTAGATCTTCAGGCTGCCGATGTAGCCGCCAATTTTTTCCGGGTTGTTGTCAAAAAAGCAGACAGGCAGGTAGCGGGCGTCCGGCTGGCGCAGCAGGTCGGCCGCCAGGGGCACGCCCATGTCGCTGGCGCCCACGATGGCGATGCGGCTTTTGACCCGCCCGGGCCTGTCCTGCCGCCTGGGGCGCAGCGGGCCAAACAGCCCTCCGCGCTCATGGGCGCGCCACCACTGGTACAAAAAGCGCACGCTCAGGGTGAAGAGCAGCTCGGTGGCCACGATGGCCAGCGCGTGGATGGCGGACACCTTCCACACCATCACCCGGTCGGAAATCAGGTAATAGACCAGCCCGCCCAGGGCATCCGCCAGGATGAAGGACAGGTAGGCTGACTCGTTGGCGTACCGCCAGGACTGGGCGTACACGCGCAAAATCAGGCGGAACACAAAAACTGACCCCAGCAGGATCAGGCCGTGGATCAGCTTGACGCGCGGGGTCAGCCGCATGGCGGAGCTGGGGTAGATGCCCAGAATGAGGGCGGCCGCCGCGGCAAAACAAATCAGATCCACAAGCAGGAGAATGACGCGGCGCGCTCTCCTGCTTGACAGAAAGGTTTTGCTCATCAGGTTCATCTTGCTCCATCCTTGCCTCTCAACCCTGACATTCTATCACATCCGGTGCAGGCTGTCACACCGTGCCGGCATCCCCCCTGAGGTAGGCCAGCACGGCCCGGCAGACCTGGTCCACCTCCTCCTCCCTCAGGTAGGGGTGCATGGGCAGGCTGAGCACCTGGCGGGTGGCGGCGCTGGTCTGGGGATAGTCCTCATCCCCAAGCCCCAGGTGCAGAAAGGCGCCTTGCTGGTGCAGCCCGCGGGGATAATAGACCATGGAGGGAATGCCCTGCTGCCTGAGGTGCTGCTGCAGGCCGTCGCGCTGGCGCGCGTCCTGCAGGCGGATGGTGTACTGCGCCCAGCTGGAGGTGTAGCCCGCCCTGACCACCGGGGTAATGACCTGGCCCTTGAGCCGCGCGTCATACCAGGCGGCCACCTGGTTGACCGCCTCCAGCTCATGGTCCTCAAAGGCCTTGAGCTTGGGCAGCAGGATGGCGGCTTGCAGGGTGTCCAGGCGGGAGTTCATGCCGATCTCGCGGTTGTCGTACTTGTCCTGCGGGCTGCGGCCCTGGGCGCGCAGCGAGCGCAGGGTGGTGGCCAGCCGGTCATCGTCTGTGAAGATCGCGCCGCCATCCCCGTAGCAGCCCAGGGGCTTGGCCGGGAAGAATGAGGTGATGGCCGCGTCACCAAAGCCGCACACGCGCTTGCCCTCAACGGCGCCGCCAAAGCCCTGGGCGCCGTCCTCCAGCACCAGCAGGCCGTGCCTGCGCGCGATGGCCTCAATGCGCGGGTAGTCAGCCGGCTGGCCAAACAGGTCCACCGGGATGATGGCCCGGGGGGTGAGGCGGCCCTCTGCTTTGACCTGCGCGATGCGCCGCTCCAGGTCATCAGGGCACAGGTTGAAGGTGTCCGGCTCAATGTCCACCAGCACAGGCTGCGCGCCCAGGATGGAGGCGCAGCCGGCGGAGGCGAAGAAGGTGAAGTTGGAGGTGAAGACGGCGTCGCCCGGGCCGATGCCCCAGGCCATCAGCACCAGCTGCAGCGCGTCGGTGCCGTTGGCGCAGCTGACGCAATGCCGCACCCCCACATAGTCAGCCAGCCGCTGCTCCAGCTCCCCCACCTGCTGCCCCAGGATGAAGGCAGAGCCTTCCAGCACCTGGCTGATGGCGGTGTCGATCTCTGCCTTGAGCTGCTGGTACTGCGCGCCCAGGTCACGAAATTTCATCAGGATACCTCCTCCAATCCGGTCTCGCAGGGCTGGTAGCGGCGCCCGCAGGCCGGGCAGGCCAGCTGATGGTCCAGCACCTCGCCGCACTTGCACACCCAGCCGCGCTGCCGGGCGGGCACGCCCAGCATCAGCGCGTGGTCGGGCACATCGCCTGTCACCACGGCCCCCGCGCCCACCATGGCCCAGCGGCCGATGGTGTTGCCGCAGACGATGGTGGCGTTGGCGCCGATGGAGGCGCCGGTCTTCACCAGCGTGTCCAGCCACTTTTCCCGCCCCTTGGGGTACTTGGCCCGCGGGGTCAGGTCGTTGGTGAACACGCAGGAGGGGCCGCAGAACACAAAATCCTCCAGCTCCACACCCTCATAGACGGCCACGTTGTTCTGAATCTTGCAGCCATCGCCGATTTTCACATGGTTGCTGATGTTGACGTTCTGCCCCAGGCTGCAGTTGCGGCCAATCACGGCGCCGGGCTGGATGTGGCAGAAATGCCAGATTTTGCTGCCGCTGCCGATGCTGGCGCCTTCATCCACATAGCTGCTCCCGTGCACAAAATAGTCGCTCATGAATCAAACCTGCCCGTGAAATCGGTGGTGGCGCATTCTTTCAGCGGCAGCTTGACCGGCTTGCCCTCGGCGGCGGATTTGTAGATGGCCAGCACCAGTTCCATGGCCAGCTTGCCATCCAGGGCTGTCACCGCCGGCTCCCGGTCGTTCAGGATGGCGTCAATCACGTCCGCGTACAGGGGGGTGTGGCCAAAGCCGTACACGTTGGGGGGGATCTCGTGGTGCTCCCGCATCACCTGCTCGGCGTCGTCCAGGGCGTCGGAGAAGCGCCATTCCTCAATCAGGTTGACCGACTGCCCGCCCGCCTTGACGGTGCCCTTCTCGCCAAACAGGTAGAGGGTCTCCTCCAGGTTGCGCGGGTAGATGTTGGTGGTGCCCTCTATCAGGCCGTAGGCGCCGTTGCTGAAGCGCACCAGGGCCACGCCCAGGTCCTCCGCCTCAATGTAGTCATGGTTCAGCCGGTCGGTGTAGGCGAAGACCTCCTCCACCTCCCCGCCCATCATCCAGCGCAGCAGGTCAATGTTGTGGATGCACTGGTTCATCAGGGCGCCCCCGTCCTGCTCCCAGGTGCCGCGCCAGGCCGCGCGGTCATAATACTCCCAGCCGCGGTTCCAGCGGATGTGCGCCGCGCCGTGAAACATCCGCCCAAAGCGGCGCTTGTCCACCGCGTCGCGGATTTTGAGGATGGATTTGTTGAAGCGGTTCTGATGGCAGGCGGACACCTTGACGCCCTTCTCCGCGGCCGCCTGGATGATGGCGTCAGCGTCCTTGATGGACAGGGCGATGGGCTTCTCAATGATCAGGTGGCTGCCAGCGGCGATGCAGTCCAGGGCAATCTGGGCGTGCAGACCGCTTTCGGTGCAGATGGCCACCAGGTCCGGCTGCACCTCGCGCAGCAGCTCCCTGTAGTCCGTGTAGCGGCGGATGTTCTCCGGCAGCTCAAACTTGACCACCTTGTCTTCCATGTGCTCAGGCACGATGTCACACAGCGCGGCAAAGGCCAGGTTGTTGGCCTTGGCCGCCGCGATGTGGTTGGGGGAGATGCGGCCACAGCCAATCAGGGCAAAGCGCAGCGGGGTTTGCATAAGGAGGCCTCCTTCAGGTCAGTTCAGAAACTGGTTGATGTGCCGGGTAATCCGCTCGCAGGACCTGCCATCCCCGAAGGGCTTCAGGTCCGGGTCCAGCCGCATGGGCGCGGCCAGGCGGGCCAGGATGCTGTCGCGCTCCGGCGGGGACAGCTGGTTGCGGTTGTCCACCATGGTCTCCGGCCAGCACACAAAGTCCAGGATGGTGACGCACTGCACGCCCGCGAAAAAGGCTTCCCGCTGCACGCCGCCGGAATCGGTCACCACCTGCTGGGCCTGGCTGACCAGGCGGATGGAGGTCAGGTAGCCCACCGGCTGGGCGAAGCGGATGTTGCGGTAGCCATGCCGCGCCATCAGGCGGGCCACGTCCTGGCGGTTGCGCGGGTGCACCGGGTAGATGACCGGCGCGTCCAGCGCCTCCATGGCCAGCAGGATCTGGTGCAGCTTGTCCGGGTCGTCGGTGTTTTCCTGGCGGTGGCAGGTCATGTAATAGAACTGGCCGGGCAGGGGGATGGGCCGGCCCTCAAAGTCCAGCAGGTCGCGCACCGGCCGCCCCAGCGCCAGCTCCCGGTAGTACAGGAAGGCGTCATACATGGGGTCGCCCACCAGGTACGCGTTTCGCAGCAGGTTTTCCTTTTTCAGCTCCTCCATGGCGCTTGGCACGCAGGCAAAGCGCAGGCTGGCCGCATGGTCGGTGAGGATGCGGTTGACCTCCTCGGGGTTTTGCAGCGTGCCCACCCGGTTGCCCGCTTCCACATGGGCCACCGGGATGCCCAGCTTGACGGCGGCCAGGGCGGCGGCCAGGGTGGAGTTGGTGTCGCCATACACCAGCACCAGGGCGGGCTTGATGTCCTGCATCAACTCTTCCAGCGCCACCAGCATCCGCGCGGTCATCTGGGCGTGGCTGCCCCCGGCGATGCCCAGGTTGTGGTCAGGCCGGGGGATGGCCAGCTCCTCAAAGAACACCTCGGACATGTTGGCGTCGTGGTGCTGCCCGGTGTGCACCAGCACTTCCCCGCGCTCCTGGCGCAGCACGCGGGAAAGCGCGGCCGCCTTGATGAACTGCGGGCGCGCGCCCACCACCGTCATGACCATGTTGGGGCCTCCTTGCCTTGGTTGTTGGTTGCGGCCATTCAGCCGCCTGTCCCTGTGCCATGGCCCGGGAAGAGGTCGGCCGCGCCAACCTCCAGCCGCTGGCGCACCAGCGCCCGCTGGGCCTGGATGGTTTGCCGCTCAGCTTCCCGGCTGGCCCAAAACGCGTCAAACATGTCCATCAGCTTCTGCGCGGTGCAGCCCTGGTGGCTGAGCAGCCAGCGCTCCTGCTGGTAGTGGGCCAGCAGCTCCTGGTACTTGTAGTGCCAGCCCAGGGTCATCACGGGCACGCCGGAGGACAGCGCGGCCACGCAGGAGTGGTAGCGGCTGGCGATGATCACCTCGCAGGACTTGATCAGCTGCTTGATTTGCGTGGCGGACATCTGCTCCACCGGCGCGACGCTCACATAGTCCCGGGTGTCATCCTGCAGGATCTGCGCCGCGGTGTCGATGTCGTTGCCGCGGCTGCGCTGCGGGAACTCATTGGGGATGAGCACCACGCGCGCCCCGGTGGTTGCGCGCACATGGCGGATCAGCCGCCTGATGCAGTCCTCATAGCCTTCCTCAGACTGCCATTGCCGGATGATCTGGTGGCTGACGGAGATGCCCACCAGCGGCTCCTGGCCAGGCGTCTTGTCCACCTGCACATCCCAGTAGTTGGCCAGGTCCGGCAGCACCTTGGCCTCAAACCCTTTGGGGGTGACGGCCTGCAGCTGCCGCTGGCTTTCCGCCTCCCGGGCGAACATCTGCGTGAAGGCCCAGCGGGCGCTCAGCCTGGCTTCCCGCCGGGTGTTGACCTTGTCCATGGGGCCGTAGCTGGCGGGGGATTTCACGCTGGGCCGGCCAAACAGCCGCCCGATCAGGCTCAGGGTGAACACCCGCAGGATGGACAGCACCCGCACAGGCAGCAGGTGGCCGTATTTGCCCTGCAGGTTGTCACAAAACAGGATGCCGTACAGGTTGATGATGACCTCGGCCTGGCGGATGTCCTCCAGCAGCTGGCGCTTTTTGGGGTCGCGGGGCTTGATGCCCAGGCGGTAGAGCAGCCCGGCGCCAAGCAGCCGCGGGGTGGAGGCATAGGGCACCTGCAGCAGGGGGAAGGGAAAGTCCGAAAGCGACGTGTCAGAAGGCCTGGGCTTCTGGTAGCACACCAGGCGGTCTGACACCCCCAGGTGCTCGGCCAGCGCCTGCACGCCGTGCATGATGGAGGGCGCGCCAAAGTTGCGCTCGGCCACCAGGCCATACAGCAGGATTTTCCTCATGCTTGCTTGCTCCTTGACTTGAATTTGCCCTTCACCATGCGCAGCAGCCGGTTTGAGAAGGACAGAAAGTCCTCCCTGAAGAACAGGAAGTACATTGGCAGCGTGGTGAGGGCGAAGATGCCCGCCGCGATGACGATGGGGTACAGGTGGTGCAGGTCCCGCATGAGCGGCATGACCAGCAGGGTGATGCCGGCGGGCAGCAGGGCCATCAGCAGGCACTTGCCGTAGTGCGCGAAGGGCAGGATCTGGGTCCAGGAGATCTTGGTGCGCCGCGAGATCAGCCGCAGGTTGATGGGCACATACACCAGGTAGAGGGAGAGCACGGTGGCCACCGTGGCCCCGATGGTGCCGATGAAGTAGACCAGCACCACGCTCATGATGAGGTTGGCCACCAGGCCGATGATGGTCTTGTACAGCACCTGCTTGTTTTGCCCCAGCGCGATCAGCAGCGGGCCGTAAAGCACCGTGCGGATGGGCAGCGCCAGCAGGTAGACCCGGAACACGGGCACGGCGTTGGCCATGCGGTCAGTATACATGAGCCGGTAGAAGGGATCGGCCACCACCATGAAATACAGCATGATGGGGAAAATGAAGTAGGAGGTCAGGGTGGCGATGCGCCGGAACAGGCGCAGGGTCATGCTGTAGTTTTCCCGCTTGGCGTACTCCACCATGTCCACGATGATGACGGTGCTGAGGATGCCCGACAGGGTGTTGATAAAGGGCAGCTCATAGGCCCCGTAGGAGAAGACGGCATACTCCTCCGGCGAGCGCATGAAGGAGATGATCCACTTGTCCAGGTCATGGGAGAGGGCCCCCAGCATGGTGGCCAGCCCCAGGGGCAGGGAGAAGGCCAGGATGGTCTTCACGCTGCCCAGGCGCATGCGGTCCTTGTCCGGGGTGAGCATGCGGTAGGCCAGGTAAAGGCCCACCACGCTCACGGTGATGTTGGACAGGGCATGGGTGGCCACGGCCGCCGCCGCGGTCTTGGCGATCCAGGCCACAAAGAACACGCTGAGCACATTGAAGAGGTTGGAAAAAGCCGAAAAATAGGCGTTGAGCACCAGGCGGTCATTGTAGACCCAGATGGGGATGCGGATTTCCGAGGGGGTCACAAAGATGGCCAGGGGCACCATCCACAGCAGCAAATTGGCCACCTGGGGGTTGCTCACCCGCTGGGCCAGGAAGAAGCGCCCGCCCGCCAGGATGAAGGCGGAATACAAAAAGCCCATCATGGCCAGGATCATCAGGCATTCGCGCACCATGGAGGTCTGCCGGTTCTCATTGTTGGCCAGCAGGTAGTACAAGGCCTGGGTGATGCCCAGGCCCAGCACCGGCACGAAGGTCTGGTAGGCCAGCAGCGTCTGGTTGTAGGCCGCCAGGTCTGACAGGGTGAGCACCCGGGCCAGCAGGGCGGCCAGGGCAATCTTGGTGAGGTTGACGATGAAGGTGGCCAGGCCGAGGGCAACCGTCTTCTTCATCCGGGAGGTCTGGGGCTTGAAATCCGGCAGCTGGCCCGTTTCAATGGTAGACATCTTGGCTGTGTGTCGCTCCGCTTCTTGATAGTCCCGCCTGTGGCGGCTGGTGGCTAAACCTGTGCCAGGTCAGCGAACCGGCGGGCGATGCCCGCGTAGGTGTAGGCTTCCTTCTGCGCCATGTCCATCTGCCAGGCAACCTGGCCTGAGGCCCGCTTTTGCGCCAGCAGCGCCAGGATGAACGCCTTGAGCGCGGGGAAGTCCTGCTGGTGCCGGGCGGCCTCATACACCGCGCCCGCCTGGACGCGCTTGATGAGCTGGCCCAGCTCGCTGTTTGGCACGTCGCCCGCCACCAGCGCCAGGATGGGGTTGCCAATCATCAGGCACTCATAAACCTTGCCGGTAAGAATGCCCCGGTCGGTTTTGGTGTTGTGGGTGGCAATCAGCGCGCAGTCCGCCCGCTGCTGAAGCGCCAGCGCCTCGCGCCGCACCAGCAGGCCCAGGTCACGGGCCATGCCCGCAAGCCCCACAGCCTCGGCGTAACCCCGCAGGATGGCCCCGTCCGCGCCGGCGTAGTCCAGGCGGACATCGCCCTCACGCAGGGCGCCCGCGTCCACCAGTTCCCGCAGCGCAAGGAAGAAGGGGCGCAGGTCCCGCTGGCCGGCGTACAGGCCGCCCGCATAGGAGAACACCAGGGGCGACTGCGGGTCGGGCACGGGCATATCCCGGGCTTCCAGCCCTTGCAGGTCCTCCGGGTCAAAGCCGTTGGGCAACCAGTGCAGCCGAGCACCGTCACCCGCGATGGGGAACTTTTCCATCAGGTCCTGGGACACCGTGACCACCGCGTCAGCCTGGCGCTCGGCCTGGCTTTGCAGGCGGCGGTTGACCGGCCCCAGCAGGGGCCCCAGCCACTCATAGGCCATGGGGTCGCGGAAATCCGCCACCCAGCGCCTGGCGTGGCCACGGCGCCGCGCCCAGGCGGCCAGCCAGTGCGGGCCGTAGTTGGGGTAGGTGGAGATGACCGCGTCAAAGCCCTCCTGCCCGGCCAGCTCCCGCAGCGCCCCGCGGGCCTTGCGGGCCCAGAGCCACTCCTGGACATGCTTGTACAGCCCGATGGCGCTGCCCTTCCAGCCGCTCCTGGCGGCGCTGGCGCCGGTGCCCGAGGCCTTGGTATCCTGGCGGTACTTGCTGCCCAGCAGGTTGTGCAGCTGGGTATAGGAGACCTGAAGCTGTGCCAGCTGGGTGATTTCAGGGCTCATCAGCAGCTGGTCCCGGGGAGCGTCCGGGGGCAGGTAGGGGGAAATGACCGCCACCTCATGCCCCAGGCGGGTGAGGTACTTGGCCAGCTTGGTGGGCCGGATGCTGCCAATCACATTCTTGGGCGCAAAGGCGGTGCTGATGATGAGGATCTTAGCCATGGGCGCGCAGGTCCTCCCCGGCCCGCAGCGCCCTGGGCGCGGGCGCTGGCTTACGTTGCCGCAGCTGGTCCGCCAGCGCCAGCATGAAGGCGGTGAACACCCAGTTGGGCAAGCGGCGCAGGCCAAAGCCGGCCAGGCCATAGATGTACAGCGCAAAGGGCAGCGCCCACAAAAAGCGGTCCACCGACAGCGCGCCAATGAGCCGGATGGTGAAGATGATGAATATGACCACCCCAATCAGCCCGGTCATGCCGATGATCTCCAGGTAGGTGTTGTGAAACTCGGAGATGCCCGCGTTGCTGTGGGTGCCGTCCCCCAGGCCAAACAGGGGGCTCTTCATGAGGGGGTCGCGCACATAGGCGAACAGCTCAAAGCGGTGCAGGCCGTTGGGGTCCTTGGCCACCCAATCCATAAACTTCTGGAAAAACCAGGCAAAGCCAAACACCACCACCAGCGTCATCAGGGACAGCAGGGCAATGGTCACCGCCTGGCGTTCGCGCACCGCCTGCTTGTGGCGGATGACCAGCAGCAGCAGGTAGAGCGCGCCGGAGGTGAATAGCGCCATGAGGGCGGTGGTGGAGCGGGTGAGGAACAGCACATAGGTGAAAAAGCCCACCAGCAGCGCGTGCAGCAGGCGCTTTCTGCGCGTCAGCGGCACCCGGGCCAGGAAATACAGCGAGGAGAACACCAGGCACAGGGACAGGATGGCCATCTGGTGGGGGTTGGCGCCGCCCCCGGCAAAGCGCCTGCCGGCATACCACAGCCGGATGCCGAAGAGGTACTGGGAGACGGTGGCGGTGTATACCAGCATCAGCGCGAAGCACACCAGGGAAAACAGCCCCGCCTTCTCCATCACCGCCAGCACCTCTTCCCGGCGCCTGTCTTTCATCCCGTAGTAGGCGCCAAAGGAGATGTACATCATGAAAAACCAGGTGGTCAACCCGTTCAGGCCGGAGGACTCGCTGGGGTAGCGGAACAGGCAGTAGACGGTGCCCGCCAGCAGGGTGAGGTAGAAGGCCAGCCAGAAGCGGGTGAGCAGGTTGTCCATGCGCGTGTTCATGAAACGCCCCAGGTAGCGGGTGCTCCAGATGAAGCACAGCAGCTCCGAGGGGCCGATCTTCCACAGGCGCAGCTCGGTCATGGGCGCCATCATGATGCCGATGATGAGCAGGTAATCAAACCAGGGGATGCCCTTTTTGTTGAACAGGCGCCAGCCCTGGGCGCTGGATGCTTGCCGCGCGGCCGCTGGAACCGTCATGTCAGGTGCTCCCGGTACCAGGCGATGGCCAGCGCAAGCCCGCTTTCAAAATCGTGCTGCGGCTCGTAATGAAGCAGTGCCCTGGCCTGGCTGATGTCAGCGTGGCTGTGAGGGATGTCCCCGGCGCGGGGCGGGCCAAACTGCGGCGGGGTGTCCGGCTTGCCCATCGCCTTGGCCAGCGCGGCGTAGAGTGCCAGCAGGGTGACCCGGCCGCCACAGGCGATGTTGAAGGCGCGGCCCCAGGCCGCCTCCGGTGCCAGGCAGGCGCGGATGTTGGCCTGGATGACGTTGTCAATGTAGGTGAAATCCCGGGACTGGCTGCCATCGCCGTTGATCAGGCAGGGCTGGCCCTGGGCCAGCGCCTTGATGAATTTTGGGATGACCGCGGCATAGGCGCCGTCCGGATCCTGCCTGCGGCCAAAGACGTTGAAATAACGCAGGCCGATGGTGGGCAGGCCGTACAGGCTGGTGTAGAGGCGGGCGTAGTCCTCGTTGACCTGCTTGGTCAGCGCGTAGGGTGACAGGGCCTTGCCCTCCTTGCCCTCGGCCTTTGGCAGGGCGGGCTCATCGCCGTAGACGGAGGAGCTGGAGGCATACACAAAAGCCTTGACGCCCTGCTGGCGCGCGGCTTCCAGCATGTTCAGGGTGCCGTGAATGTTGACCTGCTCATACAGCAGCGGCAGCTTGATGCTGCGGGGCACACTGCCCCAGGCCGCCTGGTGGCAGACATAATCCACCCCCCTGCAGGCTGCCAGGCAGGTGTCCGCGTCCCGGATGTCACCTTCCTGCAGCTCAAAGCGGGGGTGGCCCTCAAAGGGCTTGATGTTGTGGCGCTTGCCGGTGGAAAAATCATCCAGGCAGCGCACGGCATAGCCGGCGTCCAGCAGCGCTTCCGCCAGGTTGGAGCCGATGAAGCCGGCGCCGCCGGTCACCAGGAAGCGTGTGTCAGCGGGAAACAACCCCGCGAAGGCCCCCTTCATCACAGCCTCCAGTACAGATACCCGGCCTGCTCATAGGCGTCCCGGTCAAGCATTCCTTTCAGGTCCAGCAGCACCTTCTGCCCCTTGTTGAAGAAGGCGCCGATGTCCGCCATGCTCAGCTCCCGGAAGGTGTCATGGGCCACCGCCAGGACGACGGCGTCCATGTCCCTGATCCCCTCCATGCTGGTGAAGGTGAGCCCGTATTCCTCCAGCGCCTCGCGGGCGTCCGCCTCGGGGTCGGCCACCAGGGCGCTGATGCCGTATTCCTTCAGCTCATTGATCACGTCAATCACCCGGGTGTTGCGGGTGTCCGGACAGTTCTCCTTGAAGGTAAAGCCCAGGATGGCCACGCGGGCGTTTTTCACCGGCCGGTCGGAGCGGATGAGGCATTTGACCAGGTTCTCGGCCACATAGCGGCCCATGCCGTCGTTGATGCGCCGGCCGGACAGGATGATCTGGCTGTGGTAGCCCGCCTGCTCCGCCTTGTAGGTGAGGTAGTAGGGGTCCACGCCGATGCAGTGCCCGCCCACCAGGCCGGGGGTGAACTTGAGGAAGTTCCACTTGGTGCCGGCAGCCGCCAGCACGTCCTGGGTGTCGATGCCCAGGCGGTTGAAGATGATGGACAGCTCGTTCATGAAGGCGATGTTGATGTCGCGCTGGCTGTTCTCAATCACCTTGGCGGCCTCGGCCACCTTGATGTTCCGGGCGCGGAACACCCCGGCTTCCACCACCAGCTCGTACACCCTGGCAATCAGGTCCAGGGACTGGCCGTCCATGCCGGAGACCACCTTGACGATGTTCTCCAGCCGGTGCAGCTGGTCACCCGGGTTGATGCGCTCGGGGGAGTACCCCACCTTGAAATCCTTCCCGCAGACCAGGCCGGACTCCTTCTCCAGGATGGGCACGCACACCTCCTCGGTGACGCCCGGGTATACCGTGGACTCAAACACCACCACGGAGCCGGGCTGCAGGTGCCGGCCCAGCAGGCGGCTGGCGCCCTCCAGCGGGCGCAGGTCCGGGGTGTGGTCACTGCGCACCGGGGTGGGCACCGCCACGATGTGGAACAGGGCCTCCTTCAGCCTGGCGGGGTCCGCCGTGAAGACCATGCTGCTGTCCTTCACCGCCTGGTCGCCCACCTCGCGGGTGGGGTCACGGCCTTCCAGGTATTCCTGGATTTTGCGCTCGTTGAGGTCAAAGCCGATGACCTGCACCTTCCGTGCGAAGGCAATCGCGATGGGCAGGCCCACATAGCCCAGGCCGATGAGGGAGAGCTTGGCCTGCCCGGACAGCAGCTGATCATACAGGTTCATACAAAAACTCCTTTGGTGGTGATGTGCCGCCCCAGGCAGCCGGGGTCAGCCGCGCGCCAGCAGCCCGCGGATGATGGAGATCACCTCATCCTGCTGCGCGTCGGTCATCTTGATGTCAGAGGGCAGGCACAGCCCGCGCTCAAACAGGTCCGCCGCCACATTGCCCTCCTGGCTGATGAAGTCATGCCCCTGGTAGAAGGGCTGCATGTGCATGGGCTTCCACAGCGGGCGGGCTTCCATGTTGTATTCCTCCAGCTTCAGGCGGAGGTCCTCCGGCGTGAGGCTCAGGTCCGCATCCAGCAGGATGCAGGACAGCCAGTGGTTGGGCCGGGTGTTGTCCGGGCAGGGGTTCATGACAAGCGGCAGGCCTTGCAGGCCCTGCTTGTAGCGCTGGTAGATGCGCTGCTTGCGCGCCCGGTGCGCCTCCAGGTGCAGCAGCTGTCCCCGGCCGATGCCGGCCAGCACGTTGCTCATGCGGTAGTTGTAGCCCAGCTCCGAGTGCTCATACCAGGGGGCAGGGTCCCGCGCCTGGGTGGCCCAAAAACGCGCTTTGCGGGCGGACGCGGCATCATGGGTGAGAAGCATGCCCCCGCCTGAGGTGGTGATGATCTTGTTGCCGTTAAAGCTGAGGATGCCGTAGCGGCCCAGCTTGCCTGTCTGGCTGCCCTTGTAGGTGGCGGACAGGCTTTCGGCCGCGTCCTCAATCAGGGGCACGCCGTGCCGGTCACAGATGGCGTTCAGCTCGTCAAACTTGGCGGGCGTGCCATACAGGCTGACCGCGATGACCGCCTTGGGGCGGGGGCGGTCCGGCGCGCTGCCGTCATATTTTTTGAAGGCGGCTTCCAGCGCCTGCGGGGACATGTTCCAGGTCTCGCGCTCCGCGTCAATAAAGACCTGCCGCCCGCCTTCATAGGAGACGGGGTTCACCGTGGCGGCGAAGGTCAGGTCCGAGCAGAACACCAGGTCCCCGGGGCCTGCCCCGGCCAGCTTGACGGCCAGGTGCAGCGCCGCGGTGCCCGAGATGAGGGCCACCGCGCAGGGCACGCCAACATAGGCCGCCACCTCGCGCTCAAACTCATCCACGTTCCTGCCCAGCGGGGCAATCCAGTTGCTGTCAAAGGCTTCCTGGATAAAACGCTGCTCATCCCCGTGCATGGTGGGGGAGGAGAGGTAGAGGCGCGGCCGGTCCCGCGGCGGATCCTTCATGCCCATGTTTGCTTCATCTCTCATCTGTTCAAATTGGGGTTCATCCGGACGGGTCGCCTTGCCGCAAGCGCAGGAAACACACCGCGTCCACAGCCATTCAACTATAGTCCCCGGCTCCCCTTCTGTCAAGAAACAGGCACTTTTCCGGGAGAAAACCGTTCCGGCATTGTCCGGCTGACGATCTGTCATGCCCTGAACCTCGACCTGTTGATTTGCGCCATGATATCCTTTAGCATATGGCCTGCCATGCGGCCACCGGGCGGCCTGAACCGCCCACCAGGGTCACGCTGGCCGGAGGGGATATGGACGAAAAGCGGATCGATTTGAACGCCTCGGTATACAGCCTGTGTGAGGCCTACCCGGAAATCAAAGAGCTGATGGGGGAATTGGGCTTCACGGACATCCTCAAGCCCGGCATGCTCAGGAGCGTGGGCCGCTTCATGACCCTGCCAAAGGGCGCGGCCCTGCGCGGGATCGACCTGGGGCTGGTGCTGGACAAGCTGCGCGAGCGCGGCTTTGAGGTGCGGCAATAGGGCTTGCTGGTGCGTGCCCACATCGGCGGGTATGGCGCCCGTTTCTTTGCTGGCACAAGCAGACAGGAGGCCCTGCGGCCTCCTGTCTGTTTGTCTGTGTGGGTAGTTCGGGCGCGCCCCCTGTCAGGCCCTGTCCTGCACGTAGAGCACGCGGGGCTCCTGGGGCTGGGGCTGCGCCGGGGCTGCGGGGGCGGGCGGCGCCTTGGGCGCGTTGCGCTCCCGCAGGTATTTTTCCGCAACTTGGGGGAAGAGGGCGTAGCTGAGCACATCCTCCTCGCTGCGGGCAAACTCCCGGCTGTCTTCGCGCAGCTTGTCCATCTCCGGCGCGATCAGGTCGGCCGGACGCACGGTGATGCGCTCCTCATCGCCCAGGGCCATGCGCTGGACGTCCGGGTTGATGTCCCCGGGCAGGCGGCCGTACTCGCCGCGCAGCAGCGCGCGGGATTCCTTGGTGAAGCTCTTGTAGCGGCCCTGCAGCACGTTGAACACCGCCTGGGTGCCCACAATCTGGCTGGTGGGGGTCACCAGGGGCGGGTAGCCGAAGTCCGCGCGCACCCGGGGCACCTCCTGCAGCACCTGGTCATACTTGTCCAGGGCCTTGGCGTCGCGCATCTGGTTGTAGAGGTTGCTGAGCATGCCGCCAGGCACCTGGTAGATCAGCGCGTTCACGTCGGTGCGCAGCACCTGCCCGGGCACAAAGAAGCCGTCCTTCTCCAGGCGGTCGGCCACCTTGCGGAAGTGGTTGGCCGCCTGGGTGAGCTGCTTCAGGTCCAGCCCGGTGTCCCAGGGCGTGCCCTGCAGCGCCGCCACCACCGATTCGGTGGCGGGCTGGGCGGTGCCGCTGCCCAGGGGGGAGAGGGCGCAGTCCACGATGTCCGCGCCAGCGCGGGCGCCGGCCAGGTAGGTTTCGGCGCCCACCCCGGCCGTGTTGTGGGTGTGCAGGTGGATGGGGATGCTGATGTGCTTCTTCAGCTCCCGCACCAGGCTGGCGGCTGCCTCCGGCAGCAGCAGCCCGGCCATGTCCTTGACGCAGATGGTGTCCGCGCCCTCGTCCTGCAGCTGCCGGGACAGGTTGACAAAGTAGGCCTCATTGTGCACGGGGCTCAGGGTGTAGCTGAAGGAGGCCTCCACCAGCCCGCCGTATTTCTTGACCGCGCGCATGGAGGAGGTGAGGTTGCGCATGTCGTTGAGCGCGTCAAAGATGCGCACCACCTCGATGCCGTTTTCGATGGACAGGCGCACAAACGCGTCCACCACGTCGTCCGCGTAGTGCTTGTAGCCCAGCAGGTTCTGCCCACGCAGCAGCATCTGCAGCCTGGTGTTTGGCATGGCTTTTTTCAGGTCGCGCAGGCGCTGCCAGGGGTCCTCGTTCAAAAAGCGCAGGCAGGTGTCAAAGGTAGCCCCGCCCCACACCTCCAGGGACCAGTAGCCCATGCTGTCCAGCAGCTGGGCGGCGGGCAGCATTTCTTCCGTGCGCATGCGCGTGGCCGCCAGGGACTGGTGGGCGTCCCGCAGGATGGTTTCTGTAATTTGCAGTTTCTTATGTTCCATGGATGACCTCGCTTAGGAAAATAGGGCGATCAGCACGCCGGCCGCGATGGCCGAGCCGATGACGCCGGCCACGTTGGGGCCCATGGCGTGCATGAGCAGGTAGTTGCCCGGGCGGGCCTTCTGCCCCTCCACCTGGGAGACCCGCGCCGCCATGGGCACGGCGGATACGCCGGCGGAGCCAATGAGCGGGTTGATCTTTTCCTTCAGGAAGAGGTTCATGAACTTGGCCAGCAGCACGCCGCCCGCGGTGCCGATGGCAAAGGCCAGCACGCCCAGCAGCAGGATCTTGATGGTGGACCAGGTCAGGAAGATGTTCGCCGTGGCGGTGGCCCCAACGGACAGCCCCAGGAAGATGGTGGTGATGTTCATCAGCTCGTTTTGCGCGGTCTTGCTCAGCCGCTCGGTGACGCCGCTCTCCCGCAGCAGGTTGCCCAGCATCAGGCTGCCAATCAGCGGGGTGGCCGAGGGCACCAGGAAAGCCACAAAGATGGTGACCGCGATGGGGAAGACAATCTTCTCCAGGCGGGACACCGTGCGCAGCGGCTTCATGATAATCTGGCGCTCTTTCTTGGTGGTCAGCGCGTGCATGATGGGCGGCTGGATGACGGGCACCAACGCCATATAGGAATAGGCGGCCACGGCGATGGGGCCCAGCAGCTCGGGCGCCAGCTTGGTGGCCACAAAGATGGCCGTGGGGCCGTCCGCCCCGCCGATGATGCCGATGGAGCCGCCCTGGGCGGGTGAAAAGCCCAGGAAGAGCACCGCGCCGGTGTAGGTGAGGAAGATGCCCAGCTGCCCGGCGGCGCCCAGCAGCAGGCTCTTGGGGTTGGCCAGCAGCGGGCCAAAGTCGGTCATCGCGCCCACGCCGATGAAAATCAGGCAGGGGTAGATGCCCAGCTTGACCCCCAGGTAGAGGTAGTCCAGCAGCCCGCCGGTGGCCGCCAGCGCCTGCCAGTTGACCTTGCCCTGGGCAAACAGCTCTGCGTGGTAGATGTTGGCGCCGGGCAGGTTGCTCAGCAGCATGCCAATGGCGATGGGCAGCAGTAGCAGCGGCTCAAATTTGCGCGCGATGGCAAGGTAGAGCAGCACGACGGAAATCAGGATCATCACCAGGTAGCGGTAATCCCCGGCCAGCAGATAGAAGCCTGTCTGCTTCAGGAACTCAATGACGTTTTGCATGGCGCGACCTTACTGCAGCGTGCACAGCGGCGTATCGGTCTCCACCGATGCGCCTGCCTGCACATGCACCGCGCCGACGACGCCGTCCCTGGGGCAGATGATTTCGTTTTCCATCTTCAGCGCTTCCAGCACCATCAGCACCTGGCCTTCCTTGACCGCGTTGCCGGGCTGCACGTTGACGGAGAGGATGTTGCCCGGCATGGGGCTGCGGATGACCTCGCCCGCGGCCGCCGCGGGTGCTGGCTGCGCGGGGGCAGGGGCGGGGGCGGCCGCAGCCTCCGGCGCGCCGCTCAACAGCTCCACGCCCACCTCATATGCCGTTCCATCCACAATCACCTTGTATTTTCTCATGCCTGTGTCCTCCTCTCAAATGATACAATCCGAAAACCGCTGACCTCCTGGCCCAGGTCCTCCGCAATCGCGGCGGTGATGATGGCCATCAGCTTCTGCCGCTGCGGCCCTGTGGGCAGCGCCGCGGCGGGCGCCGGCTGGCTGGCTGGCTGGGCGGCGTCCGGCGCCTTGTGGCCGGAACGGGCCAGCAGGACGCGCAGGATGTCGCACAGCAGCACCAGCAGGCCCAGGCCGATGAACACGATGCCCATGCCAAGCAGCACCACCATCCACCAGGATATTTGTGTCGCCATGTCCATGTCTCCTTTCTATGTTGCTGGGCGCGAATTTCGCGCGAGACCAAAAAACCACAAATACCACTATACTAAAAGATGCGTCAAATTGCACGCCCGAACGCTGCCCTATCCTTGTATTTTTCCATCCGCTTCCAGCAGGTGGACGAACAGGGTGGCGGCCAGCAGGTCGGCGCTGCCGCCGGGGGAAAGCCCCTGGCAGATGAAGGCCTGGTCCAGCGCCAGCAGGTCATCAGGCCGCAGGCCGCCTGCCAGCACCCTGGCGGCATCCGCCAGCGCCCGGCCCGCGCCCGCGGCCCCCGCCCGGCGCAGCAGCACGGTGTCCTCGGCCTTGAGCATGATGACAAGCAGCGCCCTGGCGCCGGCCTCATCCAGGGTCTGCCCCCCCGCCAGGGCCTCCTGCAGCGCGGGCAGGCCTGCCGCCATCACGGTGGGGAAGCCGGCGGCCGCCTCTGCCCGGGCGCCGGCCAGGCGGCCCTTCATCAGCCGCTCGCCCCAGGTCACTGCCTCCCTCAACTGGGCGCGCTCCCCCTCCAGCGCCGCGGCGCACAGGCGCATGCTGGCCTGGGACAGGCGCTTGGGGCTCACGGGCTGCTGCTGGTTCAACAGATAGCCGGCCGCCGCCGCCAGGATGCCCAGGGTGAAGATGGCGCCCTGGTGGGTGTTCACGCCCCCGGTGGCCCGCAGCATCCTGCCCTGGGCCAGCTTGCCCTCCAGGCGCAGCCGCGCGAAGCAGCCCTCCCCGGCCCCGTATTTGCGGCCCAGGCGCGCGCAGGTTTCAAAATAGCCGGTCAGGACGGCCGCGCTGGCCACGAAGGTGTGGCAGTCCATGTCCTGGTGGGCACCGGTGTTGTTGCGGTCCACCAGGCCGGGCTTGGGGGTGACGGCCAGCTCCACCAGCAGCGCCTGCGTTGCCAGCGCGCCCACCTTCTCCTGCTGGCGCTGCCCCAGCGCCGCGGTGATGATGCCCATGGCCGCGCGGTACAGGGTGCCCGCGTCGTGCGCGCGGCTGGCCGCGCAGTAGGAGCCCGGGCGGCCGCACACCAGGCAGCCGCGCGCAGGCCGCCTCAGCGCCTGCCGGGAGAGCTTGCGCCCGTCCGGCGCCAGCACATCCAGGTCCAGCAGCCGGCCCAGGGCGTCACGCTCCTCCAGCGCCAGGCACAGCGCCTTGACGGCCTGTGCCCCGCCCTCCACGCAGACATAGCCCTCCGGCCCGCTGGGCAGCAGGTAGGTTTCCCGGTGCTTCACCCGCAGGCGGCTGGCGGCCAGGGCATCGTACAGGTCTTGGCAGGCCAGGCGGAAGGCGGCCTCAATGCGGCGGTTGGTTTTCAGGGGGCCGGCGATGTTCAGGCCCAGGCAGACCAAGGTCAGGCCGTGCTCTTCAAGCAGCGCCGCCTGGCGCCTGGCCCGCCCGTCCCGGGCGCGCATCATGCCCTGTACATCCATGAGGCTGCCTCCTTTGCGCGTCCTGCGTGATGATGTGCCGGCTATCATCATAGCCCGGCACAAAAAGGCCGTCAATTTGCACAGCAAAACGCTGGCTGTCAACTGGCCTAATCATGCCTGCTGGCATTTGGCCCATCAGCCTTGCGCGCCCCCGGCGCTGTGGGCGGCGTTGACCGGCACCGCCAAACATTTTATGATTGACGGGAACCAGGGCTGATTCAACCGCAGGGGAGGCTGGCGCGATGCAGTACGACATCAGGCGGGTATACGCCTTTGACCAGGCGGCGCGGCAGCAGGTGCAGGCGCTGCTGCTGGGGGAGGGCCTCACCATGGACCGCAACCTGGACTACACCCTGGCCGCCTACGAGCCCTCCGGGCGCATGGCGGGCACGGGCTCCTTCTTCCGCAACACCCTGCGCTGCCTGGCCGTGCGGGATGACCTGCGGGGGGAGGGGCTGCTGGGCACCCTGGTGGGCCACCTGCGCGACGAGCTGGCCCAGCGCGGCGTCTTTGACGTGTTTTTGTACACCAAGGCCCCCGCGGCCCGGTATTTTGAGGAGCTGGGCTTCCACACCCTGGCCCGGGTGGACCAGTCGGTGGTCTTCATGGAAAGCAGTGCCACCGCCTTTGACGCCTACCTGCAGGATGTGCGCGCGCGCTTTGTGGACGCGCCCCGGGTGGGCGCCGTGGTGATGAACGCCAACCCCTTCACCCTGGGGCACCAGCACCTGGCCGAGCAGGCCAGCGCCAGCTGTGACATCCTGCATCTTTTCGTGGTGCGGGAGGACGTCTCCGCCTTTCCCTTTTTGGTACGTGACCGGCTGGTGCGCGTGGGCACAGCCCACCTGAACAACGTGGTCTACCACCACACCGGGCCCTACATCGTCAGTTCAGCTACCTTTCCCTCCTACTTTATCCAGGACAGCGAGCAGGTCACCATCGCCCAGGCGCGGGTGGACGCGGCTGTTTTTGGGCGCATCGCCGGTGCCCTGGGCATCAACCGGCGCTTTGTGGGGGAGGAGCCCTTCTCCTTTGCCACCAGGCTGTACAACCAGGCCATGGCGGCCGACCTGCCCGGCTATGGCGTGGCGCTGCGGGTGATCCCCCGGCGGGCGGATGCCGACGGCCAGCCCATCAGCGCCACCCGCGTGCGCGGGCTGCTCAAGGCCGGCGACCTGGAAGGCCTGCGCCTGCTGCTGCCGCCCACCACCCAGGCCTACCTGCGCTCAGAGGAGGGGCGTGCCCTGATCAGGCGCCTGCAGGCGCAATAGCCCCGCCTGCCCGGCGCGCCAGATGCGGCTGCGCCCAGAAGGCCGGGCCCCTCAAACGCCCCGCCATCAGTTTGTATACAGCCTGGGCCGGCTGACGCTGGCCATGTGGTACAATAAAGTGACGGAACTCCCGCGGGAACCCCAAGCCAAAAGGAGGCCCCATGAGAGCGGAGGACAAACGGAAGCCCAGCCCGGGCCTGGCGTCGGAGCTGCGCCGCAACAGCATTTCCGTGCCCGAGGTCATCTACCAGAGCACAGGCATCACCATCATGGGCACACGCATCAAATCCATCATCTTCACCACAGACGTATCCATCATCGCCAACAACAACGCCCAGGCCATCCTGTGCGTCTACCCCTTCACGCCGCAACTGAACATCGCCACCGCTGTCCTTGGCATGGCGCGCTGCCCCGTGTTTGTGGGCGTGGGCGGGGGCACCACCTCCGGTCAGCGCTGCATCAGCCTGGCGCTGCAGGCCGAGCTGCTGGGCGCCTATGGCGTGGTGGTGAATGCGCCCATGAAGCCGGAGATGATCCGGGAGCTTGCCGAGGTGGTGGACATCCCCCTGATCGCCACCGTGGGGTCCCTGCAGGAGGACTTCATGGGCAAGATCCAGGCCGGCGCGGACATCCTGAACGTGTCCGGCGGGCCCGGGACCGTGGAACTGGTGCGCCGGGTGCGCGAGCTGGCCGGGCCGGATTACCCCATCATGGCCACCGGCGGCCCCACCCAGGAGAGCATCCTGCAGACCATTGAAGCCGGCGCCAATGCCATCACCTACACCCCGCCCAGCGCCGGGGAGATTTTCCATGGGCTGATGCTCAAATACCGCGGACAGGCCTGATCAATCTTTATGAACAAACCATCGGCCAGGCCGATGGTTTGGTTTCAATTGGGTTGGGTGCCGGGCCGTGTTGTTGCCGGCTTGCTCAGCTTTTCAGGCCGGTCATCACGATGCCCTCCACAAAGTAGCGCTGCCCCACCAGGTAGACCAGCACACCCGGCAGGATGGCCAGCATCATCTGCGCCCCTTTGATGTGTTCTCCTCCTTACAATTGTGTATGCACCAGGGGTGCAGGGAAACAGGGTCAGTGCAGGCTGTTTACCCAGACGGTCATCTCGCCCGCGCCGCGGTTGCCCCAGGCGCGGTAGGGGACAAAGCGCAGGGTCACCGGCTGGTAGGCGGGCTTCAGATCTGCGTACAGGCTGTCCTCATAGCCGCTGTCCGCCATGCGCAGGCCCTCGGCCTCAAGCACAGGCAGGCCGTCCATGGTTTGGCCGGGCACCTCGCGGGGCAGGCTGCCCTCCTTCAGGCAAAGGCCGGACAGCCAGGGGCCGTTGTCCTTTTCCTCCAGGCAATAGACATCCAGCCCGCGCATCACGCACACCTTGCCCGCGTTTGCGGCCACCTTGGGGTTGGCGCGCACAACGCGCAGGCGCGGACGCAGGCGGTAGCGGTAGGTTTGCTCGCCCCCCGGGTGCCGGAAGATGTGCCTGCCCACCTCGGCCTGGCCATCTGTCGCCGTCAGCTCAGACCCTTCTGGCACGCGCAGGTGCAGCTCCAGGGCCGGGCCGTCCACCGCCAGGGTGTAGTCCTCGCCAGAGCGGCGGAGTTCAACCCGCAGCCCTTCGTCCTCAAACTGGCTGGCGATGTGGCTGAGCACATGCAGCGCGCCCTTTGAGCGGGCATACAGGCTGCCGGACAGGCTGGGCAGCGTGCGGGCGATGTTGGGCGGGCAGCAGGCCACGCCAAACCAGCTTTGCCGCACCGGCTTGACATGCTCATAGGTCATGTTCCAGCGGATGGCGTCCGGGCGCACCTCCAGCGGGTTGACATAGAAGAAGTGCTTGCCGTCCTCGCCCATTCCGGCCAGCACGGTGTTGTTCAGCGCGCGTTCCCACAGGTCAAAGTAGCGCGGGTCCCCGGTCAGCCAGCTCATGCGCCGCGCGAACAGCATCAGGCCGATGGAGGCGCAGGTCTCGCAATACATGCTGTCATTGGGCAGGTCATAGTCGGTGGTGAAACGCTCGCCAAAGCTGGCGGAGCCGATGCCTCCGGTGACGTAGAGGCGCCTGGTGCGCATGTTGTCGGCCAGGGCGAGGCAGGCATCCCGCAATGCCTTGTCCCCGCCCAGCCGCGCGGCGTCAGCCATGGCGCTGTACAGGTACATCGCGCGCACCGCGTGGCCCTCGGCTGTTTTTTGCTCGCGCACCGGCTGGTGCGCCTGGAAATACTGGTCGTCAAACCGCTTCATGGGCTCCCAGATCCAGTCGTGGTCAGGGTCCTTGCGCTCCAGGTCCAGCTGGTTCTCGCCCGCGCCCCGCACGTCAATCAGGTGGTGGGCCAGCTCCAGGCTGCCGGCGTCCCCGGTGTGCTCATACAGCTTGATGAGGGCCAGCTCCACCTCCGGGTGGCCCGGATAGCCCCGCCGCGGCATAAAATAGCCGTGCAGGTGGCGGGCCAGCCTGAGCGCGGCCTGCAGCAGGCGGTCCTTGCCGGTGGCCTGGTCATAGGCCACCGCGGCCTCTATCATATGCCCGGCACAGTACAGCTCGTGCCCCTCCATCAGGTTGGTGTAGCGCTTCTGCGGCTTCATGAGGCTGTAGTAGGTGTTGAGGTAGCCGTCCTCCTCCTGGGCGTGCACAATCAGCTCCACCGCCTCATCGGCCAGCTTCTCCAGCGCCTCGTCGCGGTGCACGGCCAGGGTGTAGGCCACCGCCTCCAGCCACTTGTACAGGTCCGAGTCCTGGAAGACCATGCCGCCGTGCGGCGCCTTGATGTCCCCCGCGGCGGCCCTGAAGTTGCGCACGCAGTAGCTCTTTTCCGCGCCGTCCACCCGGTCGTTGAGAATCTCCCACTGGTAGGGGAGCACCACGGTGCGCACCAGGTCAATCCGGCGCGTCCAGTCCGGGTCGGTGACGCGTACCTTGGTAAATGGAAGTGGCTTCAACACTTGATTACCCCCAGTTTGGTTATTATTTTACCTTCCATTTGCAGTCTACCTGCATGGACTGGCCCTGTCAAGGACTGAAACGACATCAAGGGCGGGCCCGGCGGTTGGTAAAATATTAACGAGGCCGTAAGCGCTGTCAGGGGCTTGACGGCCCCGGCTTGTGAGGTTAATATTTAACCTATCAATTGGATGGGGAGCACAGCAATGCCTACCATGAAACAGGTCGCGGCGCGGGCGGGGGTGTCCACGGCCACGGTATCCCATGTGGTCAACGGCACCAAGCGCCTGTCCGCCGCCACCACCAAAAAGGTGCGGCAGGCCATGAGTGAACTGGGCTACCGGCCCAGGAAGGGCCAGGGCGGCGCCTTCGCGCGCATCAAGTCCATCGGCGTGCTGGTGGAGGACCTGCGCTGTTTCCCGGTGCCCGACGTGCTCTGCGGCATCGCGGAAACGCTGGAGCCGGCCGGCTACCAGATTGTGCTGCGTGACCTGCACCTGTATGAAAAGCTGTACAACCAGCATGAGCTGATCGGCGCCTACCAGGAGGAGGTCAACCAGGGCGTGGACGCGCTGGTGGGCGACGGGGTGTCCGGGGTCATCTATGTCGCCATGCATGACCGGCACCTGGACGGGCTGCTGGACAGCAGGCCCTGCCCCCTGGTCTATGCCTATTCCCTGGGCAGCGCGGATGACTTCTTTGTGACCTATGGCAACAAGGAGGCGGCGGCCCAGGTGGCCCGGCATTTTATCCAGGCCGGGCACCGGCGCATCGCGGTCATCGCTGGGCACCCGCATTCTTTCCCGACCATGAAGCGCCTGGGCGGCTTTCAGATCGCGCTGCAGGAGGCGGGGCTGGCCATCCCGGAGGGCTTTATGGCCTACGGAAACTGGGAGTATCAGTCCGGCTATGACCAGATGCGGCGCATGCTGGACCTGCCCCAGCGGCCGACTGCCGTGTTTGCGATGAACGATTTCATGGCGGCGGGCGCCCTGCACGCGCTGCAGGACGCGGGGCTGGGCGTGCCCCGGGACGTTTCCCTGGTGGGCTTTGACCACCGGGAGGCTTCCGATTACCTGCGCCCCCGGCTGAGCACCGTGGCCCTGCCGGTGCGTGAGATTGGCCGCCAGGCCGCGGGCCTGGTGAAGAAGCTGGTGGCAGCGCCTACCACCAGGCCCCAGGCCCTCATCCTACCCTGTCAGCTGATGGAGCGTGACACCGTGGCGCCGCCCGGCTGAGCGCCAGGGCGCGGGGTTATATTCCCACGATTGTCAACGTTTTTTAATTCTAAAGAATCAGTTCCAGCAAGGTGTACAGCCAGTGCGCGCACACCCCGGCCGCCAGGCCGCCCAGGGTGTGGGACAGGATGGCCTTGCCGGTCAGCGGGCTGAAGCCCAGCGCGTTCATCATGGCCACGTGGGTGCTCAGGTAGCCGCTCAGGCACATGCACATGGCGGTGAACACGGCGATGTCGTGGGGGCCGGCCAGGCCTTCCCGCGCCAGACGGGTGACGATGGACAGGGAGGCCCCGGAGGAGCCCAGCGCCGTGATGGGCACCGCGATGCCCTCCGCGCTTTGCAGGCCAAAGAGGGGCTTGAGCAGGAATTGCAGCGCCTCACCCACCTGGGGCAGCAGGCCGATGCCCTCATAGGCGGCGCCGGTGTAGAGGCCGGCCTCGCCCGGGCCGCCGGTCAGCATCATCACAAAGGTGCAGATCACCAGCACCCCCGGAATGATGTCGATGCCCATCTGCACGCCCGCCTTGCCGCCGTCCAGCATGGCCCCCAGGAAGCGGGCCGCCGTGTTGCCCGAGCGGACGATGCGGTAGGAGCGGTCCACCATCTCCCCGCCGCCGGGCAGGGCAGGTTCCTGCGCGCCATAAACACGCCGGGTGAAGCGCAGCATCAGCCGGGTGCTGAGGATGCTGCCCACCAGCGCGCCAGCGTTGCCCACCAGGGCCGCGGGCAGGTAGTTTTGCTCCGTCAGGGCGGACAGGCCCAGCATGAAGGTGGTGACGATGGCCCCCATGCCAAAGCCGGTGCCCAGGTTGGTGAGCGCGGGCAGCTGGTATTTCTTGAAATAGCCGCGGTAGTTTTGGTCCGCCGCCAGCGCCAGGATGGCCGGGTTGTCACTCATGTAGGTGGTGAGGGCGCCGATGGAGGCGGCGCCGGGCATGCCGAACAGGGGCTTCATCAGCGGGGTGAGCAGGCGGTCCAGCAGGGTGATGACCCCAAACTCCTGCAGCAGGCCCGACAGTGCGCCTGCCAGCACGGCGATGGCGGTGAGGAAGAACACAGTGTCCGTCAGCAGGCGGAAGGCGGTCTGCATCACGGTGGACAGCGCGTTCACAAAGCCCATGCGCGCGCAGAACAGCCAGCACGAAATACAACGTCGTCAGGTCCTATGCCACAAAGCCCATGCGCGCGCAGAACAGCCAGAACACGGCGATGAGCGCGAGCAGGAAGGCAAAGGGTTCCAGGCTGATGGCCTTTTTAAGGCGCGGCGGGTTTGTCTGCATGGGCGGCCTGCTTTGTTTTATTTTTGTATTCCATGCGCATCATAGCCGCGGCCGCGCCATTTGTCAAAGGCAGGCGCAGGGGGCGGGTGCCGGCCGCCCGGCGGCGGGCATCCTGGGAACCCGCAGCGCCCGGACGGCGGATGGGGCGCCGCGCTTGACCCCGCGCGGCGTCCGGGCGTATGATGTGGATGAAGATCAAAGAAACCAGGGAGGGGGCTTGGGGTGTCAGGAGCTTAGCGCAAGGAGGCTGGAGCGCTGTGGATTCATACCCTGATGCTGCTGGCGGGCGCGCTGAACACGGCGGGCTTTTTTCAGTTTGGGAAAACCCTTTCCCACATGACCGGCAACCTGACCCAGCTGGGCCTGCGCATCGCCCAGGGGCAGCCCGCCTGGCTGATTGTCTGGCCCCTGCTCAGCTTCCTGCTGGGGGCCACGCTGTCAGGCTTTGCCTTTCCCCGCCACAGCGCCCGCCAGTGGCGGCGCAGCGGCTTGGTCATCAGCGGCTGCGGCGCGGCGCTGTTGATCAGCGGCAGCCTGTCCCTGCCGCCCTGGCTGGCCGTCAGCCTGACCGCCTTTGTGCTGGGCGCGCAAAACGGCCTGGCCATGCGCTACCGGGGCATCCTGGCGCGCACCACCCACATCACCGGCCACCTGACCGACCTGGGGGCCGCGCTGGGGCGCATGGTGCAGGCCAGAAGCTTCCGCGGGGAAGACGCCCGCACCTTCCTGTTTCACCTGCTGGGTTTGCTGTCCTTCCTGCTGGGGGCGGCGCTGCTGGCTGGCTATGTCGCCCGCGGGGGCGGCCAGCGCGACAACAGCCCGGTGGCCGTGTGCGGGTTTTACTACCTGCTCTTTGGCCTGCTCACCCTGGGGGGCACCTGGCTGATGGAGCGGCGCTGACAACAATCATTCCGACCCCTTCCTCCGCATAAAAAAACCGCCCATGCGGGGCGGCGGCATAAAAAGCATCTCCGGGAGTGTCAGAAGGCTGTGCCCGCCGGGCAAAACCGCCCTTCTCCCAAAACGACAAGGTGCCTTCAGCCACCTGGTCGTTTTTTTCTGTTGCCTCTTTGCCCCTGGGCGCCGTGGCGGCTTTATTTCCCCGCCTTGCTCTCGCAGTACAGGCAGCGGTACTCGTCTTTTTCCCGGTCGGTCAGCTTGAACACGTGGGGCAGCTCCTGCTCGATGCTGGTGATGCAGCGCGGGTTCCTGCAGCGGATGATGTTGGTGATGGTGGCAGGCAGCTCCGGGTGGTATTTGCGCACGCGCTCACCGTCCTTGATCAGGTTGATGGTGATGGCCGGGTCGATGTAGCCCAGGGCGTTGAGGTCCACATCCAGCACGGAATCAATCTTGATGATGTCCTTGCGGCCCATCTTGTTGCTCACGGCGTTCTTGATGATGGCCACCGGGCAGTCCAGCGCGCCCAGGTTCAAAAAATCATAGATCTGCATGGCCTGGCCGGCCTTGATGTGGTCAATCACGATGCCGTTGTTGATGGAATCTATGTTCATGCCTGCACCTCCAGCAGCATCAGGATGAGCGCCATGCGGATGTACTTGCCGTACAGCGTCTGCTTGAAATAGGTCGCGCGGGGGTCCTGGTCAATGGCTAGGGCAATCTCGTTCACCCGGGGCAGGGGGTGCATGACGCTCAGATCGGGCTTGGCCAGCTCCAGCTTGGCTGGGGTGAGGATGTAGGAATCCTTCAGGCGGATGTAGTCATCCTCGTTGAAGAAGCGCTCGCGCTGCACGCGGGTCATGTACAGGATGTCCAGCCGCGGCATCACGCTTTGCAGGTCGGTGGTTTGCTCATAGGGCACCTGGCCCTGCTTGAGGGGGATCTTGACATAGCTGGGCACCTTGAGCTCCTCTGGCGAGATCAGCACAAAGCGCACGCCCGGGTAGCGGCACATGGCCTCGATCAGGGAGTGTACGGTGCGGCCAAACTTCAGGTCCCCGCACAGGCCCACCGTCATGTTGCCCAGGCGGCCCTTCTCCATCTGGATGGTGAGCAGGTCCGTCAGCGTCTGGGTGGGGTGGTTGTGCCCGCCGTCGCCCGCGTTAATGACGGGCACGGTGGCGTAGTGGGCGGCCACGGTGGGGGCGCCCTCCTTGTGGTGGCGCATGGCGATGAGGTCGGCGTAGCAGCTGATGGTGCGGATGGTGTCCGCCACGCTCTCGCCCTTGGCGGCCGAGCTGGCCTCCGCCTGGGAGAAGCCCAGCACCTGGCCACCCAGCTCATACATGGCCGCCTCAAAGCTCAGCCGCGTGCGGGTGGAGGGCTCATAAAAGAGCGTGGCCAGCTTTTTGTGGCGGCAGGCCTCCTGGTAGCGCCCGGGGTTGGCCATGATGTCCCGGGCCTTCATGATCAGCGCGTCAATCTCCTGCACGCTCAGGTCTGAAATGGCTGTGATGTGCCGCATGTTCCGCCTTTCTTTATGTGGGGGTGTGGGTCATCCAGGACTGGTCCTGCGGGTTGTCGCGGAAGGCCAGCACCCGGGCGATGTCGGACTGCCGGATGTAGCCCTCCTGCTGCGCCACCTGCACCAGCGTGTCCAGGTCGCAGAGGGAATGGTTCACCACCCCAGCCTGCTCCAGGCGCTCCCGGGCCTTCTGCATCCCATAGGTGAAGATGCTGACCACGCCCAGCACCTGGGCGCCGGCCCCGCGCAGCGCCGCCACCACCTCCACCACGCTGCCGGCGGTGGAGATCAGGTCCTCCACCACCACCACCCGCCAGCCGGGCTCAAGCCTCCCCTCAATGCGGTTGTGGCGGCCGTGGTCCTTGCTGCCTGAGCGCACGTAGCCCATGGGCAGCTCCAACAGGTGGGCCGCGATGGCGGCGTGGGGGATGCCCGCGGTGCTGGTGCCCATGAGCGCCTGGGCCTGGGGGTAGGCCTCCCGGACCACAGCGGCGATGGCGCCTTCAATCAGGGTGCGCAGCGGCGGGTGGGACAGGGTGAGGCGGTTGTCGCAGTAGATGGGGCTTTTGATGCCGCTGGCCCAGGTGAAGGGCTGGTCCGGGCGCAGGAACACCGCGCCGATGGCGAGCAGCCCCCTGGCGACCTGCTTAGCGTCGGACAAATTCATCCAGGCACCTCCTGTAGGCGGCGAGGGGGTCCAAGGCCCGGGTAATGGGGCGGCCCACCACGATGTGGTCTGCGCCCAGTTCCCGCGCCTGGGCGGGCGTGGTCACGCGCTGCTGGTCGCCCACAGCGCCCCCCGCGAAGCGCACCCCGGGGGTGACGGTGAGGAAGTCCACCCCCAGGTGGCTGTGCACCACCGGCGCCTCCTGCGGCGAGCAGACCACCCCGTCCAGGCCGGCCTCCCTGGCCAGGCTGGCATAGTGCAGCACGGTGTCCGGCAGGGGTTGGTTGATCCACAGCTCGTCCCGCAGCGCGTCCTGGCCCAGGGAGGTCAACACGGTCACGGCAATCAGCCGGGGCGGCCGCGGGCTGTCGCCCAGCGCGTCCGCCGCCGCGCGCATCATGGCCAGGCCCCCGGCCGCGTGCAGGTTGACCAGGTCCACCCCCAGGCGGCTGATGCCCCTGAGGGCCGAGGCCACGGTGTTGGGGATGTCATGCAGCTTCAGGTCAAGGAAGATCCGGTGGCCGCGGTCATGGATTTCCCGCACCAGGTCCGGGCCCTGGGCGTAGTAGAGCTCCATGCCCACCTTCACATAGGGCCTCTCCTGCCCAAAGCGCTGCAGCAGCGCCAGGGCGGACGAACGGTCGGGGACGTCCAGGGCGATGATGACCTCTCGTTGTGTCAATGGGCACCTCCTATGATGTCGCGCAGGCAGCTGATGCCGTGCTGTGCCATGGCCCCGGGCAGCTGGTGGATGATGCGCGGGCAGGCCCAGGGGTCAATCAGGTTGGCGCTGCCCACCTGCACCGCGGTGGCGCCGGCCAGCATCATCTCAATCACGTCCCGGGCGCTGCTCACCCCGCCCATGCCCACCAGGGGCAGGCGCACCGCCTCATACACCTGCCACACCATGCGCAGCGCGATGGGCAGCACGGCGGGGCCGGACAGGCCGCCGGTGCCAAAGGGCAGCAGGGGCTTGCGGGTTTTCAGGTTCAGGCGCAGCCCCAGCAGGGTGTTGATCAGGCTGAGGGCGTCCGCGCCCTCGGCTTCACAGGCCCTCGCGATCTCCGTGATGTCCGTCACGTTGGGGGACAGCTTGATGATCAGGGGCTTGCGCGTTGCCGCGCGCACCGCGCGGGTGACCTCCCCGGCCATGCGCGCGTCGGTGCCAAAGGCCATGCCACCGCCGTGCACATTGGGGCAGGAGATGTTGATTTCCAGCCAGCCCACCTGCGCCTGGGCGTCCAGCAGCTCGCTGACGCGCACATAGTCCTCAATGGAAAACCCGCTCACATTGGCCATGACCGGCTTGTCAAACACCTGGCGGATCCTGGGCAGCTCCTCTGAAATCACTTTGTGCACCCCCGGGTTTTGCAGCCCGATGGCGTTGAGCAGGCCGGCGGGGCACTCGGCGATGCGCGGGCTGGGGTTGCCCTCCCGGGGCAGCCAGGTGGTGCCCTTGAAGGAGAAGCTGCCCAGCTGGTTCAGGTCATACAGCGGGGCAAAATCCTGCCCAAAGCCAAAGGTGCCGCTGGCCGCGATGACGGGGTTGGACAGCGCCACCCCGCACAGGTCCACCCTGGTGTCTACCATGCCAGCACCTCCCGGTCAAAGACCGGCCCCTCCCTGCACACCCGCAGCGGGCCGGCAGGGGTCATCACGGTGCAGCCCATGCAGGCGCCAAAGCCGCAGCCCATGCGCTCCTCCAGGCTCACTTGCCCGGGCAGCCGCGTGGCCGCGCACAGCGCCTTGAGCATGGCGGTGGGGCCGCAGGCGCAAAAATCGCTGGCGCTGTCCGCATCACAGACGGCCAGCACCGTGCCGCGCTCTCCCAGGCTGCCATCCAGGGTGGCCACCCGCACCTGGGCGCCCAGGGCTTGCAGCTCACCCACCAGGAAGGCGTCCGCCGCGGTGTTGAAGCCCAGGGCCACCCGCACCGTCCTGCCCCTGGCCACCAGCTCCCGGGCCAGGCGGTACAGCGGCGGCACGCCCACGCCCCCGCCCACCAGCAGCGGCTGCCGGCCGCAGGCATTAAGGTCAAAGCCCCGGCCCAGGCCGCACAGCGCGTCCAGCCGGGTGCCGGGCCGCAGGGCGACCAGGTCCGCCGTGCCCTGGCCCAGCACCTTGTAGATGAGCAGCAGCTCCCCCTTCTGCCAGTCACAGGCGGAGAAGGGCCGGCGCAGGTAGTAGCCGGGCAGGCTGAGGTTGACAAACTGCCCGGGCTGCTTGAAGGCGGCGGTGTCCCCGGCCAGGCGCAGGCGGTAGGTGTCCCGCGCGATGGGCGTGTTTTCAAGGATGGTGAAGGCTGTCTGCCTCATTCTGCCGCCTCCTGGGGGAAGACGGCCGGGTCCTGCCAGACCGCCCGCCCCTTGTGGATGGTGAGCAGGCACTGGCCATGCACCCGCTGCCCCTCAAAGGGCGTGGCGCGGCCCAAGCTCTGGAAGGCATCAGGCTGGATGTCGTAGGCGGCGCCCAGGTCAAACAGGGTCCAGTCCTCCAGGGGGGCGATGCCAAAGCGCGCCTGGGGCCGGTAGACCAGCGCGTCCAGCAGGCGCTCCAGGCTCAGGGTGCCCGGCAGCACCAGGCCGGTGTACAGGGTGGCAAAGGCGGTCTCCAGCCCCACCACGCCGTTGAGGCTGTGGCGCAGGCCGCCGCTTTTTTCCTCCGGGGAATGGGGCGCGTGGTCGGTGGCCACCATGTCCACCGTGCCGTCAATCAGCCCTGCCACCAGGGCTTCCCGGTCTGCCCGCGCGCGGATGGGCGGGTTCATCTTGAAGCGCCCGTGGTCCTTGAGCTGGCTGTCATCCAGCAGCAGGTAGTGCGGCGCGGTTTCGCAGCTCACATCCAGGCCCTGGGCCTTGGCCTGGCGCAGCAGCGCCACGCTCTCCCGGGTGGACACGTGGCACACATGGTATTTGCAGCCGGCCTGCCGGGCCAGGGCCAGGTCCCGCGCCACCTGGCGCCACTCGCTTTGGGAGGGGTTGCCGGTGTGGCCGTGGGCGCGCGCCCAGTCCCCGTCATGGATCCAGCCGCCCTGGGTGAGCGCCTCGTCCTCGCAGTGGGCCACAATGATCTGGTTGAGGCGCCTGGCCTCGCGCATGGCCCGCAGCATCAAGGCCCGGGTTTGCACGCCCCGCCCGTCATCGCTGAAGCCGGCCACCCAGTCGCTCATGTCGTCCATGTCCGCCAGCTCCTGGCCCTGCTGGCTTTTGGTGATGGCGCCCAGGGGGATCACGCGCACCAGGGCCTGGTCGGCAATCAGGCGCTGCTGGACATCCAGGGTTTCCAGGCTGTCGGGCACGGGGTTGAGGTTGGGCATGGTGACAAGGGTCGTGAAGCCGCCCCGGGCGGCCGCCCGGGTGCCGGTTCTGATGGTTTCCTTATACGAAAAACCGGGCTCCCTCAGATGCACGTGGACATCGGTGAAGCCCGGAAACAGGTGCAGGTCGCGCCCGGTGACGGGGATGAGGGGGCCTTCCCCCTGGCTGCCGGGTGCCATGCGCAGCCTGCCCCCGGTCAACACAAGGTCCCTGCGCACCCGCCCCTCCCGGTTGTGGACGGTGACGCCCTGAATCACATACCGCATGATGAACCTCATCTCCTGTGCGTGGGATGACACAGCCGCTTGCGGTGTCGCGGTATTGTAGCGCGGGGCCCTATGCCTTGTCAAGGCGGCGGCGCCCTTGACAGCGCCTGGACATCCGCATATAAATGAGGAGGACAAACAGATACTTCAGGAGGAACTTTCCATGCTCAAAGGCATCTCTCCCCTGCTGTCCCCGGAGCTGCTCAAGGTGATCGCCGAAATGGGCCACGGGGATGACCTGGTGCTGGGGGACGGCAATTTTCCCGCCGCCAGCATGAACGCCCGCTGCCTGCGCGCGGACGGCCACAAGGTCACCGAGCTGCTGGACGCCATCTTGCGCCTCTTCCCGCTGGACAGCTTTGTGGAGGCCCCGGTCACCCTCATGGCGGTGGTGCCGGGCAGCATGCAGGGCGACCCGCCCATCTGGGAGGAGTTCCGCCAGGTCATCGCCCGGCATGAGCCAAAGGCCAGGATCCAGTTTGTGGAGCGCTTTGCTTTTTACGACCTCAGCCGCAAGGCCTATGCCACCGTGCAGACAGGGGAGGGGGCGCTGTATGCCAACCTCATCCTGAAAAAGGGCGTCATCAGCGGCTGAGGGGCTGTCGGGCACGCCTGCAAGGGCGCCTTGTTCGTGTGCCCCGGATGGGGGCAGGAGAGGAGGAAGGGCATGAATGTGCGGGACAAGGGCGTCCTGATCACCGGCGCGGCTGGCGGGCTGGGCAGTGCCATGGCCAGGCAGCTGTGCCAGCGGGGCGCGCGGGTGGTGATCAGCGATGTGGACGACCAGGCGGGCCAGGCGCTGGCGGATGCCCTGGTGGCCCAGGGCCACTGGGCGCGCTATGTGCGCCTGGAGGTCACAAGTGAAGCCGCCTGGCAGGAAGCCGCCGCCTTCACCCAGGCGGAATGCGGCCGGCTGGATGTGCTGGTGAACAACGCCGGCATCAACATCCGCAAGCCCATTGAGCAGATGAGCATAGAGGAGTGGATGAAGATGATGGCGGTCAACACCGGCTCGGTCTTCCTGGGCTGCAAAACCGCCATCCCCCTCATGCGCGCCCAGGGCGGGGGCAGCATCATCAACATCTCCTCCGTCTGCGGCCTCATCGGCCACCGCTACACGCCCGAGGCCTATACCGCCAGCAAGGGCGCGGTCACCCTGCTCACCAAATCCATTGCCGCGCGCCATGGCGCGGACAACATCCGCTGCAACAGCGTCCACCCCAGCACCGTGGACACCCCGCTGGTGCGGCAGATGCTGGGGGACCCGGACTGGGCCGCCCAGCGCCTGGGCGAGGTGCCCCTGGGCCGGCTGGCCAGCGACCTGGACGTGGCGCACCTGGTATGCTTCCTGGCCAGTGACGGGGCCGCCTTCATCAACGGCGCCGCGCTGCCGGTGGACGGCGGTGTCACCGCCTACTGACTCAAACGAAAGGACAGGGCATGAACACACATGACAAGGACCTGCGCGACCTGCGCCTGATGGCGGCCAGGCTGCGCCGCAACATCCTGCTGATGGTGCCCCCGGGCAAGGTGGGGCACCTGGGCGGCAGCTCCTCGGTGGCGGACATCACCGCCGCGCTTTATTTCCACCACATGAAGGTCTTCCCCGACCCCCGGGACCCGCGGCGGGACCGCTGCGTGTTCTCCAAGGGGCACGCGGTGCTGGCGCAGTACGCGGCGCTGGGGGAGCTGGGCTATTTTGACAAGGCGGAGTTCGCCCGGGTGAAGACCCTCAAGGGCGTGCTGCAGGGCCACCCGGACATGGACTACACCCCGGGCATTGAGGCGGTGACCGGCTCCCTGGGGCAGGGGCTGTCCATCTGCCTGGGCATGGCGCTGGGCCTGCGCCTGGATGGTTCCCCCGCCCGGGTGTACTGCGTGCTGGGGGACGGCGAGCTTGCCGAGGGCCAGGTCTGGGAGGCGGTGATGGCCGCCGGGGCCTTTGGCGTGGACAACCTGTGCGCCATCATCGACCAGAACGGCCTGCAGGCCACCGATTCCTGCGAGGCCATCCTGCCCAACCCCGACCAGGCCACCAAGTGGGCGGCCTTTGGCTGGCACACGCTGGAGATTGACGGCCATGACCTTCACCAGGTGGTGGAGGCGCTGGAAACAGCCCGGGCCACCAGGGGCCGGCCCACGGTGATTGTGGCCAACACCGTCAAGGGCAAGGGCTTCCCCTTCGCGGAGGGCCGCGTGGCCTTCCACAACGCCGCGCTCAATGAGGAGCAGTACCAGCAGGCGCTGGCGGCGGTGGAGCAGATGATGCAGGAGGCAGCACAATGAAACTGATGAACATGCGCCGCGCCTATGGCGATACCCTGGTGGCCCTGGGCGGCAGCAACCCCGGGGTTGTGGCCCTGGAGGCGGACCTGGGCCGCTCCACCATGTCCATGTTTTTCGGGGAGAAATACCCCGAGCGGTACTTCCAGCTGGGCATCGCGGAGGCCAACATGATGTCTGTGGCGGCAGGCCTTGCGCTGACCGGACACACCGCCTTTGTGAGCACCTTCGCGGTGTTCGCCACCGGAAGGGCCTATGACCAGCTGCGCTCCTCGGTGGTCATCCCGCGGCTGAACGTCAAGGTCTGCGGCTCCTCAGCCGGCCTGTCGGACTTTGGCGACGGCAAGACCCACCAGTCGGTGGATGACATCGCCCTGATGCGGGTGCTGCCGGGGATGACGGTCTTTTCCCCGGCGGACGCCGTGGAGGCCGCGCACATGACCCGCGCCATGGCCGACATCCCCGGCCCCTGCTACCTGCGCCTCAACCGCAACGACCTGCCGGTGCTGACCCGCGAGGACGAGCCCTTCACCCCCGGCAAGGTGCGGCTGATGCGGGACGGGCACGACGTGGTGGTGTATGCCACCGGCTACATGGTCTACCTGGCGCTGGAGGCGGCCAAGCTGCTGGAGGCGCAGGGCCTGTCCCTCAAGGTGGTCAACGTGCACACCATCAAGCCGCTGGACGGGGAGGGCATCCGCGCCCATGCCCGGGGCATGAAGGGCGCGCTCACGGTGGAGGAAGCCAGCGTGATTGGCGGGCTGGGCTCGGCAGTGTGCGAGGTCCTGATGTCCGGCCCGGCTGACAGCCGCGTGCGGGTGACCCGCCTGGGCATGCAGGACGTGTTTGGCACCTCAGCGGCCGACTACCACGAGCTGCTGGCCGCCTATGACCTGACAGCGGACCACATCGCGGCGCAGGCGCTGCGGGTGATGGACGCCTGAGGGTGAAACCATCAGAAAAGGACAAGCGATGAAAGCCTTTGAACCCCTGGTCATCAGGAACCTGAAGCTCAAGAACCGCCTGGTGATGCCGCCCATGTGCATGTACTCCTGCGACCGGCAGGATGGCCGGGTGGGCCATTTTCACCTGGCCCACTACGGCGCGCGGGCCATCGGCCAGGTGGGGCTGATCATTGTGGAAGCCACCGGGGTGACGCCGGAGGGCCGCATCACCGACCAGTGCCTGGGGCTGTGGGAAGAGGGGCAGGTGGCGGGCATGCGTGAGCTGGCCCTGCACATCAAGGCGCTGGGCGCGGTGCCCGCGCTGCAGCTCATCCACGCCGGGCGCAAATCCCAGACCCGGGGCCTGCGCCACCTCGCCCCTTCCGCCATCCCCTACAACAACCACCCGGTGGACTATGAGGAGATGCGCCAGGCGGACATCGACGCCGTGGTGGCGGGCTTTGGCCAGGCCGCCCGGCGCGCCCATGAGGCTGGCTTTGAGGGCCTGGAGCTGCACGGCGCGCACGGCTACCTGATCCACCAGTTTCTCAGCCCCCTCTCCAACCGCCGCCAGGACGCCTACGGGCAGGACAGGGCGCTGTTTTTACAGCAGGTGGTGGCGGCGGTGGACCAGCACTGGCCACGGGAGAAGGCGCTGTGGATCCGCATCTCCGCCACTGACTGGCTGGAAGGCGGCGTGACGCCCGCGGACTGGGTGTGTTGGCTTCAGGACCTGCCCCGGGGCATGGACCTGGTGCACGTGTCCTCAGGCGGCCTGCAAAGGGCGCCGGTGCACGTCTACCCTGGCTACATGCTGCCCCTGGCGCGGCAGATCAAGGAGGGCACGGGCCTGCCCGTCATTGGTGTGGGCCACCTGGACGAGGACCAGCTGCTCATCAACGCGCTGGAAAACGGCAGCTGTGACCTGGTGGCCCTGGGGCGGGAGCTGCTGCGCCAGCCCAACAAGGCGCTGGCCCTGGCCAGGCGCCTGGGCCAGACGGGGCTGGTGCCCGCGCAGTATGAGCGGGCCTACAAGGAAACCCTGTAGGCCCGGCCACATACAGGAACAGGCGCCCCGGTTCTGCGGGGCGCCTGTTTGCCTGTCATATGAGTGGATGCCGGGAGGTGTCGCGGGGCAGGGCGCGGCGCGTTCATTGGCAGCAACAGCCCCTCCTCCCACCCCGGCGAACACCGGAGTTGTGTGGCTTATGCCTTGAGCGCGCCCTCCTCCCGGTCCAGCGCCTGCCACACGGCTGCCGCCAGCGCGCCGCCCATCAGCGGTGCCAGGATGAAGACCCAGACCACGCTGAGGGCTTCCGGCTGGCCCACCAGGGAGAGGATCAGCGCCGGGCCGAAGCTGCGCGCCGGGTTCACGCTGGTGCCGGTGAAGTAGATGCCCAGGATGTGCACCAGGGTCAGGGTGAGGCCGATCACCAGCCCGGCCTGCGCGGGGTTGCCCCGCTTGCTGGTGACGCCCAGGATGGTCAGCACAAAGACAAAGGTGAGGATGACCTCAATCACCAGGGATTTGAAGGCGTCCCCCAGATACAGCGCGTTTTGCCCCAGGCCCAGGCCATCGCCGATGATCCAGTACAGCACCGCGGCGCCGGCGGTGGCGCCCAGGAACTGGGCGATGACATAGAGCACAAAGTCCTTGGCGCTCATGCGCCCGGACAGCAGCATGCCCAGGGACACCGCCGGGTTGATGTGGGCACCGGAAACCTGGCCGATGGAATAGGCCATGGCGACCACCACCAGGCCAAAGGCCAGGGCGGTGAGCAGGTAGGCGGCCCCCGCCGCGCTGCCCAGCAGCTTGGCGCCGGTCACGGCCGCGGTGCCGCAGGCGAACAGCACCAGCACCAGGGTGCCCAGAAACTCGCTGAAGTACTTCCTCATCAGTCTTCCTCCATGAAATGGATTGCGGGGCTTGCCCGTTCACAGGCCAATATACCCGCCCGGGCCGGCAGGCTGCCAGGGGCCATCTCACTTTATAGGGGCAGGTCCTTCTTGTTGAACACCGCCAGGCCCAGGCCATACAGCGCCAGCCCGCCCAGCAGCAGCGCCAGCGCCTGGAGGGCCTGGGGCTGGCCGCGCACAATGTCCATGGGCGCAAACAGGGTATAGGGGGTCAAAAAGCGCAGCCAGGCCACCCGGCTGCCGGACTTGGCCAGCATCTGCGCCAGCAGGAAGAAGACCGGCAGCCCCGCGCCCAGGGCCTGGGACCAGCGGGTGTCAGAGAACAGGCAGCTGAAAACAAACGCGATGCCGCTGATGAACAGGTGCAGGCAGAGCGTGGCCGCGTTGAGGCGCAGGAAGGCGGGCACATCCAGCTGCCCCGGGAAGAGCAGCCCCGCGCCCAGCAGCCCCAGCGCCGTGATCAGCAGGGCGGGCAGCAGGGCGCAGCACAGCAGGAAGAGCGCCTGGGTGCGGGCCACCCTGAGGCGGGTGAGGGGGGCGGCCAGCACGGTGGCCAGGCTGCCCCGCTCCACCGTTTGGGCCACCAGCTTGTTGCCCAGCATCACCAGCATCACCAGGGGCAGGGCAATCATCAACATGCCATAGAAGTACCCGGCCAGAAATCCGGCCAGCTCGGTGGTGGTGGTGTCAAAGCCAAAGGCGGCCAGCAAGGCCGGCGACAGCTTGAAGGCGGCCAATTGCCCCATGATGTCCGGGCTCAGGGGGTCAAACATGCCCAGGATGATGAGGAAGTACATCGCCAGCACCAGGGTGAAGATGAGGACCAGGCGCCAGTGCGCCCGCAGGTTCCGCATGAACAGGGCCTTACTCATGGCTGTGCCCCCCCATAGAACTGCATAAAGACCTCCTCCAGGCGCTGGGTGCGCACCTCCAGCCCCGCCACCTGATGGCGGGCCAGGGCCGCCAGGAAGGGCGCCAGCGGGCCCACCACCGCGATGTCAACGCTCAGGCTGGACTGATGAAGCGGCGCATAGCCCTCCTCCAGGAAGGCGTGCAGGCGCTGTTCATCCGGGAAGGTGAGGCTGTACACCCGCCGCCTGGCCTGGCGCAGCTGGTGGATGTGCTGGTCGGCCACCAGCTCGCCCCGGCGCAGGATGCCCACGCGCCCGCAGGTTTTCTCAATCTCCTCAAAGCTGTGGGAGGAGATCAGCAGGGTCTTGCCCCGGCGCTTCTCCTCCTGCACCAGGTCCACAAAGCGCTGCTGCATCAGCGGGTCCAGGCCGCTGGTGGGCTCGTCCAGCAGGTAAATCTGCGGGTCGTGCATGAAGGCGGCCACCAGGCCCAGCTTCTGCTTCATGCCCTTGGACATGCGCCGGACGGGGCCGGTCGGGTCCAGCTCAAAGCGCTCCAGCAGGCTGGCCTTGCGCGGGGCGGGCGCGGGCCCCCGCAGCCGCTCGCACAGCTTCAGGTGCTCCTCCCCCCGGATGCCGTCAAAGAAGGCCATCTCACCGGGCACATAGCCCAGCAGCTCATGAACCCGCGCCGCCTGGTGGCGGCAGTCCAACCCGCGGATGCTGCAGCTGCCGCTGTCGGGGTTCAAAAACCCCATCAGGTGGCGGATGGCGGTGGTCTTGCCCGCGCCGTTGGGGCCGATGAAGCCAAAGGCTTCCCCGGCGTCCACGGAGAAGCTCAGGTCAAACACGCCCTTGCCCTCGCCGTAGCGCTTGGTGAGGGCCCTGAGTTCAATGTCCATCTGTCAGGCTCCTTGTCCCGGGTTGATTTGTGCCAGGCATTTGCGCGTATTGTACCGCAGGCGGGCGCGTCACGCAAACGCCGGGCGGGTATACAATTGGGGCAGGGGAGCACGGTTTCCTTGAAAACAGATGGCCCGGGTGCTATACTGGGCATGATTGGAAACTGGGTTTCTACACAACATATTATAGGAGGAACATTCATGCGGAAATTTCTGGCCCTCATGCTGATTCTGGCGCTGGCGCTGCCGCTGGTCTCCCTGGCGGGCGAGGCCTATGAAATCGCCATGGTCACCGACATTGGCACCATCGACGACAAGAGCTTCAACCAGGGCACCTGGGAGGGCGTGGTCGCCTTCGCGGAAGCCAATGGCAAGACCTACAACTACTACCAGCCCACCGCCCAGTCCACGGACATCTACCTGGACTACATCGAGCAGGCGGTCAACGCGGGCGCCAAGGTCATTGTCACCCCCGGCTTCCTGTTTGAGGAGCCCATCTTCATCGCCCAGGACATGTACCCGGATGTGCACTTCGTGCTCATTGACGGCAACCCGCACAACGCGGATTATTCCGAGTTCCGCACCAATGACAACGCTGTGGGCATCGTCTTCGCCGAGGAGCAGGCGGGCTTTTTGGCCGGCTACGCCGCGGTGAAGGACGGCTACACCAAGCTGGGCTTCATGGGCGGCATGGCGGTTCCCGCCGTGGTGCGCTTTGGCTACGGCTTTGTGCAGGGCGCGGAGCTGGCCGCCAAGGAACTGGGCGTGAGCGGCCTCACCCTCAACTACCACTACACCGGCGGCTTTGATGCCACCCCCGAGGTGCAGGCCCTGTCCGCCGCCTGGTACGCGGATGGCGTGGAGGTCATCTTCGCCTGCGGCGGCGCGGTGGGCAACTCCGTCATGGCGGCCGCTGAAGCCGTGGGCGCCAAGGTCATCGGCGTGGACGTGGACCAGAGCGGCGAGAGCGAGACCGTCATAACCTCCGCCACCAAGGGCCTGGGCGCCGCGGTCGAGCAGACCCTGGCCGCCTACTACGCCGGCGAGTTCCCGGGCGGCGAGGCCCAGGTGAAGGACGCGGCGCTGGACGGCGTGTCCCTGCCCATGGCCACCAGCAAGTTCAACACCTTCACCCAGGAAGACTATGACGCCGTGTTCGCCCGCCTGGTGGCGAATGAAATCACCCTGCTCAAGGACAGCGACGTCACCGCCGTGACCGAGATCCCGGTGGAGAACGTGGCCGTGACCGAAATCAAGTAAACCCGGCAAACCGGCTGCCCGCGCGGGCAGCCGGTTTTTTTCACATCCGGCTACAAAACAGGATCATAGGAAAGATCATGAGCGACTATATCATTGAGATGCTGCGCATCACCAAGGATTTTCCGGGCATCCGCGCCAATGACGACATCACCCTGCAGCTGCGCCGGGGGGAGATCCACGCGCTGCTGGGCGAGAACGGCGCGGGCAAGAGCACGCTGATGAGCATCCTCTTTGGCCTTTACCAGGCTGACGCCGGGGAAATCCGGAAGGACGGCAGGCCGGTCGGGATCGCGGACCCCAACCAGGCCAACGCCCTGGGCATCGGCATGGTGCACCAGCACTTCAAGCTGGTGCACAACTTTACTGTGCTGGAAAACATTGTGCTGGGCATGGAGAGCACCCGCCACGGCGTGCTGCGCATGGACGAGGCACGGCAAAAGGCGATGGCCCTGTCCACCCAGTACGGCCTGACCATCAACCCGGACGCGCTGATTGAGGACATCACCGTGGGCATGCAGCAGCGCGTGGAGATCCTCAAAATGCTCTACCGGGAGAATGAGATCCTCATCTTTGATGAGCCCACGGCCGTGCTCACCCCCCAGGAGGTGGAGGAGCTCATGCGCATCATGCGCAAGCTGGCCGGGGAGGGCAAGAGCATCCTCTTCATCACCCACAAGCTCAACGAGATCATGGCGGTGGCTGACCGCTGCACGGTGCTGCGCAAGGGGCGCTACATCGGCACGGTGGCGGTGGCTGACACCACGACCCAGGACCTGGCCGAGATGATGGTGGGCCGCAAGGTAAACTTCAACATCGACAAGGCGCCCGCCCAGCCGGGCGAGGTGGTGCTGAGCGTGCGGGACCTGAGCGTGGCCGGGCACGGCAACAAGAAGGCGGTGGACGGCATCTCCTTTGAGGTGCGCACCGGGGAAATCGTGTGCATCGCGGGCATTGACGGCAACGGCCAAAGCGAGCTGGTCTACGCGCTGACCGGCCTCACCCCCGCCCAGGGGCAGGTTGCGCTCAAGGGCAAACCGCTGCAGCAGCTGCCCGTGCGCCGGCGCAACCAGGCCGGCCTGGCCCACATCCCGGAGGACCGCCACAAGCACGGCCTGGTGCTGGATTATGACCTGCAGCAGAACCTGGCCCTCAAGCGCTACCTGTCCGACCAGCTGCAGCGGCACGGCTTCATCCGCTTTGACCAGGTGCGCAGGTACGCCCAGCAGCTCATCGACCAGTATGACATCCGCTCCGGCCAGGGGCCGGACACGCTCATGCGCAGCATGTCCGGCGGCAACCAGCAAAAGGCCATCGTCGCGCGGGAGATTGACCTGGGACCTGAGCTGCTCATCGCGGTGCAGCCCACCCGCGGGCTGGACGTGGGCGCCATGATCTACATCCACGAGCAGCTGGTCAAGGTGCGGGATGAGGGCAAGGCGGTGCTGCTGATTTCGCTGGAGCTGGACGAGGTCTTCCAGCTGGCGGACCGCATCCTGGTCATCTACGAGGGGCGCCTGGTGGCCCAGCTGGCGGGGGACCAGGTCAGCCAGCAGGAGCTGGGGCTGTACATGTCTGGCAGCAAGCGGCAGGAGGTTGACCATGCATAGGATCAGAAAAGGGCTTTCCGGGATGTCCGCCTCGCTGCTGGCCATCCTGGCGGGCCTGCTGGCGGGCTTCCTCATCCTGCTGATCAGCAACCCGGCCAACGCCCTCAAGGGCCTGGGCATGGTGCTCATGGGCGGGTGGAACAACGGCATGAAGGGCGTGGGCCAGGTGCTGTATTACGCCACCCCGCTGATCATGACCGGGCTGTCGGTGGGCTTTGCCTTCAAGACCGGCATGTTCAACATCGGCGCCGCGGGCCAGCTGATGGTGGGCGGCTTTGTGTCCGTTTATGTGGGCGCCACCTGGACCTTCCTGCCCGGCGCCTGGCACTGGGTGGTGGCGCTGCTGCTGGGGATGCTGGCGGGCAGCCTGTGGGGCATGGTGGTGGGGCTGTTCAAGGCGCTGCTCAACGTCCATGAGGTCATCACCTCCATCATGCTCAACTACATTGGCATGTACGGCATCAACTACCTGATCAAGAACTCCCACCTCTTTGACGCGTTGAAGAACCAGACGGTCAATGTGGCGCCCAACGCCGTCATCCCCAAGGCGGGGCTGGACCGGGTGTTCTATATCCTGAAGGGCGCCTACCACGACGCCTCCTCGGTCAACGCGGGCATCCTGATTGCCATCGGGCTGGCCCTGCTGGTGTATGTGGTGCTCAACAAAACCACCTTTGGCTATGAACTCAAGGCCTGCGGGCACAACCGCCACGCCAGCCGCTACGCGGGCATCAGCGAGAACCGCGCCATCATCACCTCCATGGCCATTGCCGGGGGGCTGGCGGGCGTGGCCGGCGCGCTGATGTACCTGGCGCCCCCCTCGGGCATGCACATCCACGTGGCCGAGGTGCTGGCCGCCCAGGGCTTCAACGGCATCGCGGTGGCGCTGCTGGGCATGTCCAACCCCATCGGCATCATCTTCACGGGGCTGTTCATCGCGCACATCACCGTGGGCGGCGCCTACCTGCAGTCGCTCAAGTACATGAAGGAGATCATCGAGGTCATCATCGGCCTGATCATCTACTTCAGCGCCTTCTCGCTGCTGGTGCGCGATGTCATCGCCGCCGCGGGCAGGCGGCGCGCCCGGCGGGAGCAGGCACGCGGACAGGAAAGGGAGGCAGACTGATGGACGCGGTATATTTCCTGGTACAGCAGATGATGTTCTTCTCCATTCCCCTGCTGATTGTGGCGCTGGGGGGCATGTTCTCCGAGCGCTCAGGCGTGGTGAACATCGCGCTGGAGGGCATCATGGTGTCCGGCGCCTTCACCTCCATCCTGCTCATCAGCCTGCTGCAGTCGGGCATGAGCGGCCAGGCGTTGCTGCTGCTGGCCGTCCTGGTGGCCGTGCTCACCGGCATGGCCTTCTCCCTGCTGCACGCCTACGCCGCCGTCTCCCTGCGCTCTGACCAGACCATCTCCGGCACCGCGCTGAACATGATCGCCCCGGCCAGCGCCATCTACTTGGCCCGGATGATCCAGCCCAACGGCGTGCAGCAAATCGAGTTCACCAACACCTTCCGCATCCCCAGGGTGCCCCTGCTGGGCGACATCCCGGTGCTGGGGCCGATGTTCTTCCGCAACGCCTACCTGACCACCTACATCGGCATCATCATCTTCCTGGCGGCCGCCTTCGTGCTCTACCGCACCCGCTTTGGGCTGCGGCTGCGCGCCTGCGGCGAGCACCCCCAGGCGGCGGACAGCGTGGGCATCAACGTGTACAGGATGCGCTACGCGGGCGTGCTCATCTCCGGCGCCCTGGCCGGGCTGGGCGGGCTGGTGTATGTCATCCCCACCTCCACCAACTTCAACGCCACAGTGTCCGGCTATGGCTTCCTGGCGCTGGCCGTGCTGATCTTCGGCCAGTGGAAGCCGCTGCGCATCCTGGTGGCCGCATTCTTCTTCGGGCTGATGAAAACCATCGCCTCAGCCTATTCGGGCATCCCCATCCTGCAGGGGCTGGGCATCCCCAGCGACATCTACAAGATGGTGCCCTTCATCGCGACCCTGATCGCCCTGGCCTTCACCAGCAAGCGCTCCCAGGCCCCCCGGGCCAGCGGTGTGCCCTACGACAAGGGCCAGCGCTGACCTGTTTCCGGACATCCTTCACGCCCGCCAGTCCCTGGCGGGTTTTTCTTGCGCGGCGCCTTTTCCTGTGCTATACAGGGCAGGGAAAAGCAAGCGATCAGGGGGAAGGGCGCATGAAGGCCATGGACTGCTTCATTGACCAAGCGCGGGGCTGGTTTCGCCTGCGGGCCGCCGCCATCATCCTGGAGGCGGGCTGCGTGCTGATGGCGCAAAACGTGCGCGATCCCTATTACTACGCCATCGGCGGCGGGGTGCGCCTGCAGGAGACCACGGATGAGGCGGTGCTGCGGGAGGCGTATGAGGAGACCGGGCTGCGTTATGAGATTGACCGGCTCTGCTTTATCCATGAAAACTTCTTTCAGGAAAGCGCGGGCAGGCCTGCCCATGAGCTGGCCTTCTACTACCTGCTCAAGCCCCAGGGGCACCACAATCTGCCCGGTCACGGCGTGAGCATGGACGGGACAGCCGAGCACCCGGTCTGGGTGCCCCTGTCCCAGCTGCCGCGGCTGTACGCCTTCCCCCTCTTTTTCCGCGAGCGCCTGGCCAGGCTGCCGGAGCGGGTGGAGCGCATCACCACCCGGGAAACCCCGGCCCTGCGGTGGCAGCTTGTGGCCTCCTCCACACAGAACACCGCCTTTCAAGCCACCGACGCCCTCAGTGACGGGGTCATCTGCCTGCGCTGTGCCTGGCGCAGGGAGCGCGACCAGGCCCGCGGGCATGCGCCCGCCTACCGCTTTGACATCCTGCGCCTGGCAGGCGGTGAGGTGGCCGGCCAGTGCGAGCTGCGCCTGGGCAATGAGGAGGCGCTCACCTGGGCGGGTAACATCGGCTATGAGATCGCCCCGCCCTTCCGGGGCCAGCGCCTGGCCGCCCGCGCCTGCCGGCTGCTGTTTGAACTGGCCCGCGCGCACGGGATGCCGGAGGTTACCATCACCTGCCAGCCGGGCAACCTGGCCTCCGCGCGCACAGCCGAGCTGGCCGGCGCCGTGTATCAGCGCACGGTGGACATCCCGGCGGGGCACCCGATGCGCAGGGACCAGTGCGCGGTGCGGGTCTACAGAATGCCGCTGGCTTGACAGCGCCCCGCTGCCTTGGGTAGCATACGGTATACAGACACAAAGCGGAGGATCAGCCGATGAAGCCACACCAGGCGGATTTTGGGCAGCTGCTGCGGGTGCTGCGCGGGCAGTCGCCGGCGCGGCCGGTGCTGTTTGAGCTGTTCATGAACCAGCCGCTGTATGAACAGGTGAACGGGGAAAGGCTGCAGGATGACAGCCCGCTGGGCCGCGCGCGCTTTACTCTGTCTGCCTTTCACCGGATGGGCTATGACTATGTCACCCTGCACGCCTCCGCCTTCCGCTTCGCCGGTGGTTTTGAGACCAAGCACACCCGCTCCCTCAATGCCAACGCGGGCATTGTGGATGAGCGCAGCTTTGACATGTTTGCCTGGCCGGAGCCGGAGGACTACAGCAGCGAGTTGCTCACCCACATCAAGCCCGACCTGCCCGACGGCATGCGGGTGATGGTGATGGGCCCGGGCGGCGTGCTGGAAAACGTGATTGAGCTGGTGGGCTATGAGAACCTCTGCCTGATGCTGTACGACAACGAGCAGCTGGCCGGGCGCGTGTTTGACGCGGTGGGGGAGCGCCTGCTGCGCTACTATGAATTGGCGCTGCAGCATGACAGCGTGGGGCTCATCTCCAGCAACGACGACTGGGGCTTCAACTCCCAGCCCTTCCTCAGCCCGGACATGATGCGCAAATACGTCTTTCCCTGGCACAGGCGCATTGTGGACACGGTGCACAAGGCCGGCCGGCCGGTGTTTTTGCACTCCTGCGGCAACCTGGCCAGCCTCATGGAGGACATCATCGCCCTGGGCTATGACGCCAAGCACTCCTTTGAGGACAAGATCCAGCCCATCGAGCAGGCCTACGAACAGTACGCCGGGCGCATCGCGCTGCTGGGCGGGCTGGACATGGACTACCTGTGCACCCAGCCGGAGGAAGCCATCTACCGGCGCACCCTTGACATGCTGGCGCGCAGCGCCGGGCGTCCCGGCTGGGCGGTGGGCAGCGGCAACAGCGTGCCGGAATACCTGCCGCCCAGGGCGCTGTTTGCCATGCACCGGGCGGCCAGGGATTTCGCGGGTTAGGAGGCGGGCATGGACAGGCGGGGCATCTGTACCCTGGGCAACCTGATTGTGGATTTGCTCTACCGGGCCGGGCACTACCCGGCCCGGGGCGAGCTGGCGCAGATTCACGGGCCCCGGGGCATGTCAGTGGGCGGCCTGGCCTGCAACGTGTCCCTCAGCCTGGCCAGGCTGGACCCGGATTTGCCCGTCTTTGTCTGCGGCGTGCTGGGCCAGGACAGGGAAGGCGCCTTCATCCGCGCGCGCTTTGGGGAGCACCCCGGCATTGACACCAGCCGCCTCATCAGGGGGGAGGAAACCGCCTACACCCTGGTGATCAACGACCAGGAGAGCCGCGAGCGCACCTTCTTCACCTCCTGTGGCTCCGGGGACCTGCTGGATGACAGCAGCCTGGACCTGGCCGCCCTGCCCGCGCGCATCCTGCACGCGGGCTACATCCTGCTCAACGCGGGCCTGGACCGGCCCGACCCGGAGCATGGCACCCGCCTGGCGCGGCTGCTGATGGAGGCCAGGCGCCTGGGGATACAGACCAGCGTGGACGTGGTCACCCAGCGGGGTGGCCGCTACAAGGAGCTGGTGCCCCCGGCACTCCGGCACAGCGACTATGTCATCATCAACGAGCTGGAAGCCCAGCAGATCACCGGTGTGGTGTTGCGCGAGCCGGGCGGCAGGCTGCTCAGGGACCAGCTGCCCCGGACCCTGTCAGCGCTGATGGGCATGGGGGTACACCGCTGGGCCATCATCCACAGCCCGGAGGGCGCCTGGGGCATGGGGCATGAGGGGGTGGCCCAGGGCCTGCCCAGTTTGCAGCTGCCCCCGGCGCGCATCCAGGGCACCACCGGGGCGGGGGACGCCTTTGCTGCCGGGGTGCTGCACGCGGCCCATGAGGGGGCAGGCCTGCTGGAGGCGCTGCGCCTGGGCACGGCCACGGCCGCCCGCTCCCTGCTGGAGAGGGACAGCTACAGCGGCATCCTGCCACTGGAGCAGACCCTGGCCTTCTACCACGGGCTGGGCGGGAACTAGGGCGCTGATTTGCCGAGGGCAGACACCAGACCGCGCGCGGCCGCCAAAAGGGCCGCGCGCTTGTATTCGCTGTTCCAGCGGTTGACGCCCACCATGTCATACACCTTGATGCCGGTGTGCTGGCAGAAGCGCTCCATCTGGTTGAGGCAGCTCACAATCCCGTTGCCCGAGCCGCCGGCGGAGGCCACCAGCAGGGCCTGTTTGCCACGGGTGGCCTCCTGGCGGCTGAACTCGCAGCGGCGCAGCCGGTCGGTGAAGGCCTTCAGGCTCTCGGACATCTCCCCGAAGTAGACCGGCGTGACCAGCACCAGGGCATCCGCCTGCTTCACCGCCTGGTGCCCGCTGTCAAAGCCATCCGCCCCAAAGGCGCAGGCCTGCGTCTCCAGGCAGGTGCCCCAGCCCTCCCCGCACACCCGGCAGCGGGGCAGGCCGGAAAAGGAGAGGACGCTGGGCTGCCCGCCCGCCTCCCGGACGCCGTGCTGGACGGCCTGGATGAGGGACTGGCACAGCCCCTCCCCGGGCCGCTTGGGTGAACCGGATAAAATCAGAATGTTCATGCGTGCCTCCTTTGCAGGCTGGTGTCAGACAACAGGCCCGCGCCGCTTGGCCTGCGCGCTGCGCGCGGCCTGGTACAGGCTGTCCAGGGTGATGCCGCCGGCCAGGGCCTGGCAATGCCCCAGAATCAGCTGCCCCAGCGGCGAATTTGCCTTCAGGCCGCTCAGGGCGGCCAGGGTAGCCGCCGCGTCTTTCTGCCCCTGGCCTTGTGCTTGCAGGTGGATATGCAGGGCTGCCCCCGCGCCCAGCGTGATGAACCGCGGTTCAACGCCTTGCTGCAGGCAGAAATCCGCCGCGCCGACCAGCCTGTCCCTGGCGGCCAGCTTGCGGGGGATGTCAGCGCCCACCCGGGCGTTGCTGTCGCCCAGGGCATGGTTCCGGTAGCGGTGGAGCAGGTCGTCCACATGGGCCAGGAGGTCGGCCATGGGCTGCCGGTAGGCCAGGTGCAGCGCCAGCGCGGCCTCCCCCATGGCGGCGCGGGCCATCAGCTCCACCTGCGGGCGGCTGACGGTTCGGGCCAGCGCCTCATCCCCCAGGTACATCCCCAGGTAGGCGCACAGGGCGTGGCTCATGTTGTGCAGGTAAAGCTTGCGCTTGAGGTAGTAGTCAAAGGGGCTGTGGGGCACCAGGCCGGGCAGGGCTGGCGGCTGGCCGCGCAGGGCGGCCTGGTCAACCGGCAGGAAGGCGTAGGGCTCCACGCGCACGCCCAGCGGGTCCCATGCCTGCTGGGCCTCCGTCTGAAGGGGCACCATGCGCCCGATGGAGGCCCCCACAAAGCCGATCTCCCGGTCCACCCGGGCGGCCTGCTCCCTGTCCAGGCCCTGCTTGACCAGGCCACAAAGCACCTGGCCCGCGTCCATCAGGTTCTCACACACGAGGATGTTCAGCGGCAGGGCGTCGCGCTCAAAGCGCCGCAGGATGCCCTGGCGCAGGGCAGGGGCGATCAGGGGCAGCGCCCGCGCGCCCACCGCGGTGGCCATCAGGCCGCAGCCGGCAATGGCCTGGATGACCGCGGCCTCATCCTGGCTGGACAGGGCGCGGACCGGCTGGATGACCTCATCCCGCTGCCCGGCGTCTGACACCACCCGCAGGCTGTACCGTCCCCGCTCATTGATGAGCGCGACCAGGCGCTCATCCGCGTCCACAAAGGTCACCTGGTAGCCACCCTTTGCCATCAGCGCGCCGATGAAGCCGCGCCCGACCTTGCCCGCCCCGTACATGATGGCCTCCATGCCCTCACCCCCCTTGCTGAACGCGGCCTGCCGGCCTCAATTCAGCATGGCACTTTTATTGCCCGCCAACTCCGCCTGAGCATCTCCTGCGGCATGGGCCTTCCAGCCGCCTTCACCCGCCTGGTGGCGGCACGCCCCGGCCCATCGGCGCGTTTCTTGATGCATCCGGCACAAAACCCTGCCCCCATGATAGGGGCAGGGCGTCAAAAGGTAAAGGCTTTCCGGCTCAGACCGCCACGGGCTGTGGCGAGGGGCTGTCCACCATGCAGGCGTTGTTCTCCCGGGGCACCTTCAGCCCCCGCATGGCATTGAGGATGGCCAGCACCGCCACGCCCACATCCGCGAAGACCGCCAGCCACAGCGTGGACAGGCCCAGGGCGGACAGCAGCAGCACCAGCGCCTTGACCGAGATGGCGAACACCGCGTTCTGGGTCGCGATGCGCACGGTGCGCCGGGCAATGGCCACCGCGGTGACCAGCTTGCAGGGGTCATCGTTCATGATGACGATGTCGGCCGCCTCAATGGCGGCGTCCGAGCCCAGGCCGCCCATGGCGAAGCCCACGTCGGCCCGGGCCAGCACCGGAGCATCGTTCACGCCATCGCCCACAAAGGCCAGCCGGCCCCGCCTGCCGGGGGCGGCCAGCATGGCCTCCAGCTGACAGACCTTGTCCTGGGGCAGCAGGCCCGCGTGCAGGCTGTCCAGCCCCAGGGCCTGGGCAACAGGCTGGGCGGCGGCCTCGCTGTCCCCGGTCAGCATGACCAGCCGCCGGGCGCCCTGCCGGCGCAGGCCCGCCATGGCCTGGGCGGCGCAGGGCTTGACCTGGTCGGTGACCAGGATGCTGCCCGCGTAGGCCCCGTCCACCGCCACATGGCTCATCGTGCCGGCGCTTGGGATGTCCTCCGGCAGGGGGACGCCCTGGTCCTTGAGCAGCCGCGCGCTGCCCACCACCACCTGCAGGCCGTCCACCAGCGCGCTGATGCCCCCGCCGGGCTGCTCCTTCACCTGGCTTGCGCGGGCGGGGTCGGGCGCCTGGTCATAGGCACGCAGGATGGCCTGCCCGATGGGGTGCAGGGAGTGCTGTTCCGCCAGGGCGGCCAGCTCGACCAGGCGCCCGGGGGGCAGCTCCAGGCTGCTTACCTGGCTGACCGTGAAATAGCCCCGGGTCAGGGTGCCTGTCTTGTCAAACACAAAGGTGTCCGCGCGCGCCAGCGCCTCCAGGTAGTTGGAGCCCTTGGCCAGGATGCCCGCGCGGGAGGCGCCGCCGATGCCCCCAAAGAAAGCCAGGGGGATGGAGATGACCAGCGCGCAGGGGCAGGACACCACCAGGAAGTTGAGCGCCCGGTACACCCAGTCCGACAGCAGCGCCCCCGGCATCAGCAGCGGGGGCACAAAGGCCAGCAGCAGCGCCAGGATCACCACCACCGGGGTGTAGATGGCGGAAAACCGGGTGATGAAGGCCTCCTGGCGGGATTTGCGGTCGGTGGCTGTCTCCACCATCTCCAGAATCCGGCTCACGGTGGACTGCGCGAGGGGGCGGGTCACCCGCAGGGTGAGCACGCCGGTCAAATTGACGCAGCCGCTCAACACCTCATCCCCGGGCCCGGCTTCCCGGGGCAGCGCCTCCCCGGTCAGCGCCGCGGTGTCCAGCTGGCTGATGCCGCTGACCACCTGGCCGTCCAGCGGCAGCTTCTCCCCCGGGCGGACCAGGATCAGGTCGCCCACCTGCACCTGCTCCGGCGCCACGGCGCGCGCCTGGCCGTCCACCAGCAGGTTGGCGCTGTCCGGGCGCAGGTCCATGGCCTGGGCGATGGAACGTCGGGACCTGTCCACCGCGTAGTCCTGGAACAGCTCGCCCGTCTGGTAGAACACCATCACCGCCACCGCCTCGGCGAACTCGCCCAGGGCCAGCGCGCCCACGGTGGCGATGGACATCAAAAAGTTCTCATCAAACACCTGGCCGCCCAGCACGCCCCGCAGCGCGCCATACAGCACATCAAAGCCCGCAATCGCATAGGCGGCCAGAAACAGGGCCGCGCTGGGAGCGGGGCTGCCCCGCAGCAGCAGCCCGGCCACCAGCAACGCCAGGGCCAGGGGGATGCGCGTGGCGCGCCTGGTCATGGGGTTGCCCCTTTGGCAGCCGGCTGGTCAGGCAGCTGCAGCCGCGCCTGGGGTTCAATCTTGCGGATGATTTCCCCGGCTGCGCGGGCCAGCTGGTCCAGCCGGGCCTCCTCGGCCTCCAGGGTCAGCCGCTGGGTGAGAAAATTGACCCGGACTGCGTGCACGCCGGGCAGCGCCTTGATTTTGCGCTCCATCTTGGCCGCGCAGGCAGCGCAGCCCAGGTTGCGGATTCTGTAGGCGGCGGTCATCAGGTCACCCTCCTTCATTTGAACATTCGTTCAAACGACTTCATTTTACTTGAACGCACACGCAAATGTCAACAGCCAGTTTTTTGTGCGGCGGCCGGTGCGGGCCGCCTTTACAAGTGCCGCAAAAACCATTAGGATGGCCGCAGAGCATACTGTCCGGGGCCTGCCCCGGGGGAAGGAAGGCAGTTTGAGCGTTTATATTTGCACCGTGTGCGGCTATGACTATGACGAGGCCGCGGGCGACCCGCGCCATGGCATCCCGCCCGGCACCCGATGGGAGGACGTCCCGGCGGACTGGGTCTGCCCGGTCTGCGGCGCGGACAAATCCATGTTTGAGAATCAGGGCGGCAAGGCGGAGACGCCCGCGCCCGCGCCCATGGCGGCGCCTGCTGGGCAGGCCGCGCCCCAGCAGGGCGCGGACGCCAAGCGCCTGTCAGCCACCGCCTCCAACCTGGCCCGGGCGGTGCAAAAGCAGCACCGCGCGGGCATGGCCGACCTGTTTACCCAGCTGGCCGACTTCTTTGATGGCCAGTCCAGCCCGGCGGGGGACTGGCAGACGGCGGCAGACCTGCTCAAGGAAGACCTGGCCGGGCGCTACCCCGCCGCCTTCGCGGCCGCGCGCGCGGATGGTGACCGCGGCGCGCTGCGGGCGCTGAATTGGGGGGAGAAGGTGGGCAAGATCCAGGCCAACCTGCTGAAGCGCTACAACAAGGAGGGGGATGCCGCCTTTGAGGGCAGCGCCTTCTTTGTGTGCGAAGCCTGCGGCTTCATCTTCGTGGGGGAGCAGGCGCCGGAAATCTGCCCGGTGTGCAAGGTGCCGCGCTTTAAATTTGCGCGCGTGGGAAGGGGGGCTTCAGCATGATCGCCGTACGCAACATCCGCCTGTGTACCAAGGATTGCCTCTGCCTGTTTGTGTGCCCCACCGGGGCCACCAACACCGACAACGGCCAGATTGACCCGGACCGCTGCCTGGCCGCCTGCCGCGCCTGCGTGGATGCCTGCCCTTCCGGGGCCATCTCCAAGGTGCCGCTCAACTACCCGCCCCAGCAGCCCAAGCTGCCGGGCACCCTGCAGGCCATGAACCAGCTGCTGGACAGCCGCCTGGCGCAGGAGCGCGCGGCGGACGCCATGCTGGCCCAGGCGCAGACCGCCATCCAGCGGCAGTTTGCCCAGGCCATGAAGATGTCCCTGCGCGTGGTGGCAGAGGATGTGCTGCGCGAGTCCGGCTACATGCTGCCCCAGGGGCAGCCCGCCCGCGCGTTCCTGAACAGCCTGCTGGACAGCCCCCAGCCCGCGGGCTTCCCCCGGGAGGCGGTGGAGCGCCTGCTGGCCTTGCTGGGGTAGCGCGTCCCGCCAGCTGCCCCCAGCGCGGGCATCCCGGCAGGGAGGGGCAGGCAGCAAAAAGCCCGGGCGGCAAGGGCCGCCCGGGCTTCATCATGCACTTTTTCATCCGCCATCCTCTTGCACAGTCGCGCCGTGGCCCGGTCTCAGGCTTGCTCCTCCATCGCGTGCTCCACGCAGCCCTTGAGCATCACGTGGATGTGGTCATCCGCGATGGTGTAGAACATGTTTTTGCCGTCCCGCCGGCCCTTGACCAGCTGGCTCTCCCGCAGGCGCGCCAGCTGATGGCTGACCGCCGACACGCTCATGCCCAGCAGGTTCGCCAGGTCACACACGCACAGCTCCTGCTTGTCCAGCGCGTAAAGGATGCGGAAACGGGTGCCGTCCCCCATCACCTTGAAGAAGTTGGCGGCGGCGGAAAACACCGCTTCGCTGAGCATCTGCCCGCACACAGCCGCCACGGCTTCCTCATGGATGATATTGCCTTCACAGGCGAGGCCGTTGTCCATCCGCTCCTCCTGTCTCGCCATTACATTACAATTTTGGCCACACAGGGTCAAGCGTGTCAAGGCCTGCCCGCCAATCAGGTGGGCCTGCCCTGTCCCAGGCCGCTGGCGTCCCAGTCCGCCAGGATGGCCAGCAGCCGCTCGTCCAGGTAGCCGGCAGCCTGTTCCTTCATGTCCTCCGGAACCCCAAAGTAAGCCTGGGCGATGGCGCCGGTGATGGCGCCGATGGTGTCCGAGTCCCCGCCAATGGAGATGGCGTTGCGGATGGCGTCCTCAAAGGAGGTGGCCTCCAGGAAGCACACGATGGCCTGGGGCACCGTGCCCTGGCAGGTGGCGTCAAAGCGGTACACGGGGCGCAGCCCCTCCACCGTCATGTCCAGCCGGTAGTACTCCTGCTCCACCCGCCGCCGGATGTCCGCCTGGCTGTGTCCCTGCCGGGCCAGGAAGATGCACAGCGTGGTGGCGCGCGCGCCCTTGATGCCCTCGGGGTGGTTGTGGGTGACCGCGGTGAGGGCGTCGGACATCGCCAGCGCTTCCTCCAGCGTCCGCGCGGCCAGGCCGGCCGCGCTCACCCGCATGGCGGCGCCGTTGCCAAAGCTGTTGTAGGGCTGGCTGCGCGCGCTGAACATCCAGCGGTAGAAGCGCCCGCCATAGCCGCAGTCCGGGTAGTGGCGCCCGATGGATTTCATGCAGCTCACGGCCTTTTGCGCCAGCAGCAGCTCATAGTCCGGGCCGCGCAGCGGCATCAGCCGGTCAGCCTCCATCACCGCCTGGGCCAGGGCCAGGCTCATCACGGTGTCGTCGGTCACAAAGCCAAGCGGATGAAACAGGGTGAACCGTTTGTCGCGGTGATTGTCAAACTCAAAGCGGCTGCCCGCGATGTCCCCAATGATGGCTCCGTACATCAGCATCCCTCCTTGTATCTTCAGGTGCCCGGGCGGCACGCCTGGCCGCCCGGGCATGAAGGCGTCTCAGGTGTCCTTGGCACCGCGCTTGCGGACCGGGCTGGCCCAATCCTCGGACACCTGGCGCTTGTGGCGCATCTGCGTGACCGCCGCGTCCAGGGCCTGAAAGTTCAGCTCAACGCCTTCCTGGTCCGGAATCCAGGTGGCGGCACGGGACTGCTCAATGCCGTAGCTGCCTGCCACCGTGATGGCGTCCATGTTGGCGCCCAGGAAGAGGAACTCCCAGCCCATCTCCCGGCGCTGCGCGACCAGCCTGGCCAGCTGCTCGCGGGTGATGAGGTGGCTGGCGTTTTCCATGCTGTCAGTGATGATGGCAAACAGCACCCGGTCGGGCCGGTGCCCGGGCGCCGTGCCCTCCATCACGCCGTCCACCTTGCGGATGCTGCGGTAGATCGCGTCCAGCAGCGCGGTGGAGCCGCGCACAAAATACTGCCCCTCAGTCAGCGGCTGCACGGCCTGCAGCTCCAGCCGGTCGTGCAGGATGTCGTACTGGTTGTCAAACAGCACGGTGGTCACCCGCGCGGCGCCCGGCTCCTTCTTTTGTTTGGCCAGCAGGGCGTTGAAGCCGCCGATGGTGTCCTCCTCCAGCCCGCCCATGGAGCCGCTGCGGTCCAGGATCAACACCAGCTCTGTCAGGTTTGCGCTCATCTTGCTTGTCCTCCCATCTGCTTGATGATGTGAGGATAGCAGGGAAAAGCGCCCCCGTGGTCGCCTGGCAGGCGACAAATGCAGGGGGAGGCGCTGGGTGGCGGCACGCGGTTGGCCTATACCCCCAGGGTGGCCAGGTCAAACTGCAGCAGCAAGGTGTTGATGCGGTCGATGTTGTGGATGCCCTCTTTCAGGCAATAGCCGATGACCACATCCATCTTGTGCGCGGGGGAGAAGGCAAAGCCCGCCCGGGCCAGCAGGTCGCTGGCCTCCTGGTGGTTGAGCCCCAGCGCGATGGCCAGCTGCAGCACGGTCGCCTTGGTGGGGGCATAGTGCGGGTTGCTGCGGATTTTGGAGAAGTGCTTGCGGTCGATGTTGGCACGCTTGTACACCTGGGTGTCTGTCATGCCGCGCTCGTCAATCAGCCGCAGCAGGGTGGTGGAAAAGCCCTCGTCCAGCTCCAGGATGCGCTCTCCCAGGGTGCGGTGATCCTTCGCCTGGGGCATGGGCGCTTCGTGGTAGTACCGGCTGTAATCCCGCAGACGCTGCGGGGCCTCCTCCCCGCCCTCAACCGCCGCCTCCAGGGCGGCCTGCGCGTGGTCGCGCTCGCTGTAGCGGATGGGCTCTTCCAGGTGCTTGCTCTGGGCCACCTGCTGGGCGATCCGCCGCAACAGAAGGGATTCCTCCGGCAGGTGCAGGCGGTGGAAGAGCACCAGGGTCACCTTTGGCTCCTCCTTCTGATCGTCCAGCCAGCCGCGGATGCTGCGGATGGCGATGTCCAGCGCCTCCGCCTGGGGGTAGCCATAGGTGCCGGAGGAAATCAGGGGGAAGGCGATGGACCCCAGCTTCATTTTCTTTGCCAGGTTCAGGCTGTTGACATAGGCCTGCCACAGCAGCCGCGCCTCCCGGGGCCTGCCGCCCTGGTACACCGGGCCCACGGTGTGGATGACATACCGGGCAGGCAGCGCGAAGGCCGGCGTAACGACCGCCTGCCCCGGCGCGCAATGCCCAATCGCGTCGCAGGCGGCCTGCATTTTCTCCCAGCCTGCGGCGCGGAACAGCGCGCCGCTCACCCCGCCCCCACCCATGAGCTGGCTGTTGGCCGGGTTGACCAGGGCTTCCGCCTGGATCTTGGACAGGTCTCCTCTGATGATGTTCAGCGGCATGGGGAATCACTCCTTGATGCGGGTATCAGCTTGGCTATGCCCTGCAGACAGAAGGTCTCAGCCGCCGCGCGGGCGGCGGCTGACCAGGCCCGGCGGGGCCAGGGCCCCTGCGCGGGCGCTTCAGGGCAGGGGGTGCCCGGTGTCAGGGCTTGCCTGCGCCCAGCGCCTGGTCCCAGGCCTGTTCATTGAAGCCCACCAACACCGTTTGCCCCTGAACCATTAGCGGCCGGCGCACCAGCATGCCGTCGCTGGCCAGCAGGTCCAGCTGCTCGGCCTCAGACAGGCTGTCCAGCTTTTGGGCGAGCCCCAGCGCGCGGTAGGCCTGGCCGGAGGTGTTGAAAAAGCGCCGCAGCGGCAGGCCGCTGGCTTGCTGCCACAAGGTCAGCTCCGCCAGGCTGGGCCGCTGCGCCCGGATGTCCCGCTCAGCATAGGGAAAGCCGCGCTGCGCCAGGTAATCCCGCGCTTTCTTGCAGGTGGTGCAGGTGGGGTGGCAGAGGAGGAGCATCAGGCTTCCCGCCAGGCAATCAGCTCAATCTCCACCTCCGCGCCCTTGGGCAGCGCCTTGACGGCCACTGTGGAACGGGCGGGCTTGGAGGTGAAGTGCCGGGCATAGACAGCGTTGAAGGCGGCGAAGTTGGCCATGTCGGTCAGGAAGCAGGTGGTTTTGATGACCTGGTCAAAGCTGGCGCCGGCGGCTTCCAGCACCGCGGTCAGGTTCTGGATGACCCGCTCGGTCTGCTCCTCAATGCTGCCGGGCACCAGGTCCCCGGTGGCGGGGTCCACCGGGGTCTGGCCGGAGAGGAAGAGCAGGTTGCCATAGGCCATGGCGGCGGAGTAGGGGCCCAGCGCGGCCGGGGCCTTGGGGGCGGTGACAGGACGCATTTCAGGGTTCATGCATGCTCACTTTCTGCGCGCCTGGGCGCGGTTTGTTTTTCTGTATCATACCATATCCGCCCCCCATATGGGAGCGGATGCGCTCCCATGACCGGCAAAACCATCCGCTTTTTCGCGGCCCGCACCGCCTGGGCTGCCCTGCGGGTTGGCCCGTTGCCGGCCCGCCTGCCCTTGCGGGAAGCCTGTTTTTTGCCTATATTGGACACAGCTCACCCAAAGGGAGGCTTCGCCTTGACCCACACCATGCGCAGCATTCTGATGATGCGCAGCCACCCGGTCATTGGCCCGGTCCTGCGCCAGCTGGACGCCTGGCCCCACTGGCCCCTTGCCCGGCAGGCCCTTGAAGACCTGCCCGCCCACCAGCTGTTTGACAGCGCCACCCATGGCGCCGGCCACACCGAGCGGGTCATTCTGCTGGGCGCAGTCTGCGCGATGGACCAGGGCTTTGACGCCAGGGATACCTGGTACACCGCCCAGGCCTGCACCTACCATGATGTGGGCCGCAGGGATGACTGGGAGGACAGCGGCCACAGCCGGCGCTCCGCCCGGTTGCTGCCCAGTCTGGCGGATGTGCGCGGGGATGACCTGGCCTTGCTGCAGGCCGCCATCCACGCGCATTCCGGTCCGGATGATGAGGCCGCCTGCCTGCGCGTCTACGCGCCCCAAGACGAGGCCCGCTGCCGCCGGGTCATGCGGGCGCTGCAGGATGCTGACCGGCTGGACCGCGTGCGCCTGGGGGACCTGAACCCCAGCTACCTCAACGCCAGGAGCAGCATCCGCCGCATCCCCCTGGCCAGGGCGCTGTTCCGGGCCTACCTGGGCAGCGTCTGACCCGTTCGCCCGGGGGTGCCCCTTGCCGGTGCAGCCCGCCCGGCCTGTTTTCCTGCTTGACCGCTTCCAGAACGCCTCCCGGCCTGCCGGCCAGAAAGGACAGCACATGAGCCAGTTCACCATCCCCGGGCGGGAGATTCGCCTGGGCATCCTGGGCCTGGGCGATCGCGGCCTGCCGCAGGCCCAGCTGCTGGCCGCCATGCCGGATGTACGCATCGAAGCGCTGTGCGACCCGCGCGCCACGCGGCTGGCACGCGCGCAGGAGGTGCTCAAAGAAGCCTTTGGCCTGCGCCCCGCGGCCTACGCCGTGGCGGAGCAGCTGCTGGACCACCCGGGGCTGGAGGCCGTGGTTGTCATGACCTCCTGGGAGACCCACATCCCCCTGGCCATCCAGGCGCTGCGCCGCGGCCTGGTGCCGGCGCTGGAGGTGGGCGGCGCCAGCTCCCTCACGGAGTGCTGGCAGCTGGTGGAGGCCAGCGAACAGACCGGGCTGCCAGTGATGCTGCTGGAGAACTGCTGCTATGGGCGGGAGGAGATGGCGGTGCTCAACATGGTGCGCCAGGGGCTGTTTGGCCAGCTGGTCCACTGCCGCGGCGCCTACGAGCACGACCTGCGCGAGGAGATTGGCCAGGGCGACCAGACAGGGCATTACCGCCAGCGGCACTTTTTGAACCGCAACGCCGACCTCTACCCCACCCACGGCCTGGGGCCCATCGCCTCCTGCCTGGGGCTTGGCCGCGGCAACCGCATGGTTTCCCTGGCTTCCTTTGCCAGCCAGGCCGCAGGTCTCTCCGGCTGGCTGCGGGCGCACCGGCAGGACGCGCCCGCTTTGGTGAACGCCCGGCCGCGCTGCGGGGACGTGGTCACCACCCTCATCACCTGCGCGCAGGGGCAGACCATCCTGCTCAACCACGACTGCACCCTGCCCCGGGCCTATTCCCGCGGCGGGCGCGTGCAGGGCACCAAAGGCATCTGGATGGAGGACAACCGCTCCATCTACATTGAGGGCCGCACGCCCGACCTGCCCGGCCACTGGACCCATGTCTGGGAGAGCGACGAACCCTACATGCGGGAATACGAGCACCCCCTCTGGCGGGCTTATGCCGCCGATGGCGTCAAGGCAGGCCACGGCGGCATGGACTACCTGGTGCTGCGCGCCTTCATTGAGGCCCTGCAGCAGGGCACGCCCTTCCCCATTGACGTGTATGACGCGGTCGCCTGGATGAGCGTGACCGCGCTGTCGGAGCAATCCATCGCGTCAGGTGGCCAGGTGGTGGCTATGCCGGATTTTACCAACGGCCGCTGGCTGAGCCCCCGGGCGGAGGCCCAGGGCAAGTACGCGCTGCACGGGTGGTAAGCGCCCGTCACAAAGCTTCCTTCAAAAAGACACAGTTTTGACACGGTTCCCTCCTATGCTGGGCGCACAGCATCCAGATGCTGAATCCCTCACAAGGAGTGAACACCATGAACAAGCTGACAGCCCTTTTGCTGGCCGCGCTGCTTTTCGCCCTGCCCCTGACGGGTTCACTGGCGGAAGCCCCGCCGGCAGAATCCCCTGGGGCGGTGACCACGCCCGCTGAAACCCCCGAGACGGAAACCCCGCCCGCTGAATCCCCGGCAAGCGAGGCCCCCCGCGCTCCCTCCTGTTGCCGTGGCTGGCGCCGGAACCAGGCGCGGCCCTCCCAGGCCCCCTTTGTGGACGAAAACCAGGATGGCCTGTGCGACACCTGCGGCCAGGCGCCCGGGCAAAACCCTGGGGCCCCCGGCTTTACCGATGAGGACCAGGACGGCGTGTGCGACCACCTGGGCACCAGCCAGCAGCGCCAGGGCCGTCAGCGCCTGATGCGGGGCCGCCAGGCTGTGCGGAAGCTGGGCCGGATGATGCGGGGCCGCATGGGCGGCATGCGCGGCGCCCTGCCCAACACCCAGGGCCGCTTCTTCCAGGACCAGGATCAGGATGGGGTGTGTGACCACTTCAACCAGGGCACCGGCCAGCCCTGGACCGCCCCCCGCGGCCCCGGGCGCAACCGCCGCTGATGCGAAGAGACCTGGCAAGGGCGCCCACACCATGGGGCGCCCTTGCCCTGGGCCCGTCCGGCAGGTAAAGGGCGCAGCTGCGGGTGATGCGGGTTGGGCAAACACCCTGCCCACAGCCCGCCCCGCGCTCTGGTATACTGGCACCATCCAAGGCAAGCGACCCCCGCAGGAGGCCGTATGGCAGACATCCTCATCGCCGATGACAACCGGCAGATTGCCGCCGTGCTCTCGGACTACCTGAAACAAGAAGGCCACACCCCGCATGTGGCGCCGGATGGCCTCAAGGCGCTGGAGCTGTTCCATGAGATCCAGCCCGAGGCCCTGCTGCTGGATGTGATGATGCCCGGGCTGGATGGCTTCGCGGTGTGCCGGGAAATCCGCAAGACCTCCATGGTGCCCATCATCATGGTGACCGCGCGGGGGGAGGATTTTGAGCGGATCATGGGCCTGGACACCGGCGCTGATGACTACGTTGTCAAGCCATTTTCTCCGGGCGAGGTGATGGCCCGCCTGCGCGCGGTGCTGCGCCGGGCCGAGCGCCCCGCCCAGGCGGCAGACGACCTGGTCATCGGCAACCTGCGCGTCAGCCTGGCGGACAACCGGGCCTTTGTGAACGGGCAGGAGGTGATGCTGACCCGCAAGGAGTTTGAGCTGCTGGGCGCCCTGGCCGCGCACCCGGGCCGGGTGTTCACCCGGGACAATCTGCTCACCAGCATCTGGGGCTATGATTATTTTGGCGACAGCCGCACGGTGGATTCCCACATCAAGCGCCTGCGCGCCAAGCTGGAGCCCCATGGCCCGCGGGGCTGGCAGATCGGCACCGTCTGGGGCCTGGGCTACCGGCTGGTGGAGGCAGCGGATGAAGGCTAGGTTTGCCCTCAAGCTGCTGGCCGCCTTTCTGGCCGCGCTGCTGGTGATGGCCCTTGTGAGCGGGCTGCTCTTTGGCGCGCTGTTCACCCGCACGGTCCTGGACAACCAGCGCCAGGAGCTGAAGGACCGGGCGCTGCGCATGGCGGACTCATTGAGCGGGCTGCTGTCCGGCGCCGGCCAGGGCGGCATGGGCGGGGGCTACAGCGCCCTGGTGCGCGCGCTCACCCGGTCCATGGACGACATCTGGGTGCTGGACGAGCGGCTGCGGGTGCTGTCTGGCGGGCGGATGATGGGGCGCAGCCTGGCCTATGACAGCCTGCCGCCGGACGCGGGGCGCCTGGTGCGGGAGGTCTTTTTGGGCCAGAACCCCTTTTCCGAGAGCTTTTCTGACCTGGTGGGCGCGCCCTCCCTCACCGTGGGCGTGCCCATTTACCGAGGTGACCAGGTGGCGGGCGTCCTGCTGATGCATGAGCCGGTCAGCGGCATGGACGCGGCCGCCAGGCAAGGCCAGCGCATCCTGCTGTACAGCCTGCTGGCGGCGCTGGCCCTGGCCATCCCGCTGTCCGCCCTGCTGGCCTGGCATGTGCTGCGGCCGGTCAAGCGCATGGAGCGCACCGCCGGGCGGCTGGCCCAGGGGGATTACGCGGCTCGCACCGGGCTGACCCGCCAGGATGAGCTGGGGTCCCTGGCCCGCTCCATGGATGAGCTGGGCCAGCGCTTGCAGCAGGCCAGGGCCGCGCAGAACGAGCAGGAGCAGCTGCGCCGCGATTTCCTGGCCAACGTGGCCCACGAGCTGCGCACCCCGGTGACCGTGCTCAAGGGCTCGCTGGAGGCCTTCCGCGACGGCGTGGTCACAGGCAGCGAGCAGACCGCCAGCTACCACAGCCAGATGCTCAGGGAGACCGAGGGCCTTGAGCGCCTGGTGAACGACCTGATGGAGCTGGCAAAACTGGAGCACGCCCAATTCGCGCTGGACATGACCGACCTGCTGCTGGAGGACGTGGTGGCTGACGCGCTGCGCAGCGCCGGCGGGCTGGCGCGGGACAAGCAGCTGCGCTTTGAGGCCCGGTTGCCCGGCGCGCCCCTGCCCTTTGTGGGGGATTACGCGCGGCTCAAGCAGATGCTCATGGTGGTGCTGGACAACGCGGCGCGCTTTTCCCCAAAGGGGGGCACCATCACCCTGCGCCTGGATGAAGGCGGCATCACCATCCAGGACGAGGGCCCGGGCATCAGGCCAGAGGAACTGCCCCACCTCTTTGACCGCTTCCACAAGGCCCGCAGCGGCGCGGACAGGCGGGGCAGCGGCCTGGGCCTGGCCATCGCAAGGCAGATTGCCCTGCGCCATGGCATGGACATCCAGGTGGACAGCGCGTTCGGCCAGGGCACCAGGGTGCGGTTTGTCCGGCAGCAGGGAACGGGTGAGGGGGTGCCGCCCCCGCCACCGTCCCCTGCCCCTCCTCCTGACGCGGGCGAGCACAGGTCATCCGGCTAAATCGCGGCCCCTGCCCTGGGGTTTCTGTTATTTCGATAAAAAACGCCTTCGCCCCCCGCGCGCTCATGAAAGCGCCTGGACCGCGGCCTGTCGGGCCTCAGGGTGCTGGCCTGAAGGGTCCTTAAAACCCCTGCGGGCGGTAGGCGGGCAGCTTTTGGTCAACATATTCATAGTTCAGCCGCGCGAAGCGCAGCAGGCCGTTTTCGCTCTCATGCCGGCCCACCGCCTGTCCAATCAGTGGGCGGGCGTAGGTGATGAAATCATCCGTCACGTCGGTGCCGCCCGGGGCAACCCAGCCCCCGGGCAGTTTGCGCGCGGCGTTGGCCACCGCCTCAAGGGGCACCGTATCATACCGCACCGCATAGGGGCTGTCGGACATCCGCAGGATGGTCACCATGCGGCCGGACTGGCCCGCAAGCGCCTGGGCCACCGCCTGGCGACCCAGCTCATAGGCTTCCGCGCGGTCCACGTCCGAGGCCTCCACCGCGCAGGCGCGCTGCAAAATGCCCGGCACCTGCCCGGTGGCCTGGCCGCGCACGGGCAGCCGGGCGCTGTTGAGCAGGTTGACCACCGTCTGCATGGCGGTGGTGCGGCTGGCGCCGTACTCCACATGGCCAAAGCCGTCCACCCTGTGGCTGTCCGCGTCGCTCATCAGGCTTTCCGACACCACCGCGATCACCCGCCCCCAGCGGCGCAGGCCATCCCGCACCAGGTCACACACCGCCTCCGCGCTGTGGCCGGCCTCGGGCAAAAAGAGCAGCAGCGGCATCTGCCGCCCCGGGTCGCCCAGGCGGGCGGCCGCGGTGATGAAGCCGGAATCCCGCCCCATGGCCTGCAGCACGCTGACGCACTCTGAGGGGCGCATGGCGCGGTTCTCCGCCTCCACGCTCTGGATCAGGTTGGCCCAGTAGCGCGCGCAGCTGCCATAGCCCGGGGTGTGGTCAATCAGGGTGCGGGCCTCATCGCCCAGGTCGTTGTCAATGGTCTTGGGCACGCCCATCACGCGCAGCTCATCCCCGGCGGCCTGCGCCAGCCGGGCCACCTTGTGCGCGGTGTCCATGGAGTCATTGCCGCCAATGTAGAAGAAATAACCGATATCATGCGCCCGGAACACCTCCAGGATGCGCTGGTAGTCCGCCTCATAGCTGTCCTTCAGCTTGTACCGGCAGGAGCCGATGGCCGCGGCCGGGGTGTGCATCAGCCGGGCGATTTCGGCCCGGTCCTGGGCGCCCAGGTCCAGCAGCTGCTCCTGCAGCACGCCTTCAATGCCGTGGTGGGCGGCAATCACCCGCCCAAACTGGCTGTGTTCAAAGCAGGCTTCCCCCACCCCCTGCAGGGAGGCGTTGATCACCGGGGAGGGGCCGCCGGACTGGGCGACCAGGACGTTGTTGCGGGGCATGGCAGGGCTCCTTTCTGGTGTGTCGTGCCGGGGCAGGGCGGGTGCTGTCGCGCTGCGGGTTCATGCCAGGACACCGCTTGCCTGTCAGGCTGTGCGGCCTTGTGAAGCGGGGGCCAGGCTGTCATGCCCTGTGCAGGGCCTGAAAAGCGGCGCGTCTGTCATGCCCTTAGAATCGTGCAGCGGCATGGGCTATTCTATCATGCCGGGACGGCCAGGTGAAAGTGTGGGCGGCGGGTGAACCCCGCGCCCCAGCCAACGCGCAGCGCCGGGCGCTGTGGAAGCTGCTGCGCGTTTTCTCCATCCCCCGAAGATGTTGTATCTGGCCGCCAGGCTTGACAGGTTGCCCCGCCGCGCCGTATAATGCCAGCCATCCGCCAGGCCGATATTTGGCGGAGCATGAGAGGATTTTGCCTTGCCATTTACGCCTTCCCGTCACCTGCCGCGGCGCTGCCTGCAGCGTGGCGAGCCACCGGACCGCCTGAGGCTGCCCGGGGGTTTTGTGTTGGCAAATGATGGCTGAGGCCTCATTTGGCTGAACTGAGCGCGCGGGCCTTGGAGAACCAGGGCCCTTTTCTATATGCTTCCACCCTGTCGGCCCCAGGAACCCTGCCGCATACAAAAAAGCAGAGGTTGAGACCCCTTGCGAGGGGGTGTGACATCCCCCAACCACCACGAAAGAGGAGCCCATGATACGCAACGACATCCGCAACATCGCCATCATCGCCCACGTGGACCACGGAAAAACCACGCTGGTGGACCAGATGCTCCGCCAGGCGGGGGTGTTCCGCCAGAACCAGCAGGTGCGCGAGCGCGTGATGGATTCAGGTGACCTGGAGCGTGAGCGCGGCATCACCATCCTGGCCAAGAACACCGCGGTGCACTGGGGGGATACCAAGATCAACATCGTGGACACGCCCGGCCACGCCGATTTTTCCGGCGAGGTGGAGCGCGTGCTCAAGATGGTGGACGGCGTGCTGCTGCTCACGGACAGCTTTGAAGGCCCCATGCCGCAAACCCGCTTTGTGTTGAAGCGGGCGCTGGACATGCGGCTGCCGGTGCTGATGGTCATCAACAAGGTGGACCGGGCGGACGCCCGCCCGGCCCAGGTGGTGGATGAGCTGCTGGACCTGCTCATCGACCTAGAGGCCGATGTGGAGGCGCTCAACCGGCCGGTGCTGTATGTGTCCGCCCGCCAGGGCACGGCCACCACCGACCTGGACACCAGGGGGGAGGACCTGGCCCCGCTGTTTGAGGCCATCCTGACCCACATTCCCGGGCCGGAGTGCCAGCTGGAAGGTCCCTTTCAGGCGCTGATTTCCACCGTGGACTACAACGAGTACGTGGGCCGCATCGGCATCGGGCGCATCCAGCGGGGCAGCCTGCGCACCCAGGACAGCCTGCTGCGGGTGAACGCGCAGCACCCGGGCGTTGAGGACGCCTTCAAGGTGACGGAGTTGTCCGTCTTTGATGGGCTCAAGCGCGTCAGCGCCCAGGAGGTGTCCGCCGGGGACATCGTGGCCTTGAGCGGCCTGGCCGACCTGAACATCGGGGACACGGTGTGCGACCCGGCCCAGCCGGAGGCCCTTCCCTTTGTGGCCATCGGTGAGCCCACGGTGTCCATGACCTTTTCGGTGAACGACAGCCCTTTCGCCGGGCGGGAGGGCACCTATGTCACCAGCCGCCACCTGCGCGCGCGCCTGTACAAGGAAACCCATACCGATGTGTCCCTGCGGGTGGAGGACGGGCAGACCCCCGACCAGTTCATCGTGAAGGGCCGGGGCGAGCTGCACCTGTCCGTGCTGATTGAAACCATGCGCCGCCAGGGATATGAGTTCCAGGTGTCGCGCCCCCGGGTGATTCTGCGCGAGGAGGCCGGCCAGGTGCTGGAGCCTGTGGAGCTGCTGGTGGCCGATGTGCCCGCCGCCGCCGCCGGCGCGGTGATTGAAAAGCTGGGCCGGCGCCGGGGGGTGCTCAAGGCCATGGCGGGCACCGAGCGGGTGCGCCTGTCCTTTTCCGTGCCTGCGCGCGGCCTGTTCGGTTACCGCAACGAGTTCCTGACCGACACGCGCGGGGAGGGCATCATGAGCGCGGTGTTTGAGGGCTTTGAGCCCTTCCGGGGGGAGATCCCCGGGCGCAGCGTGGGCGCCCTGGTCTGTCATGAGGCCGGGGAGACCACCCAGTACGGCCTCTTTGGCGCGCAGGAGCGGGGCACCCTGTTCATCGGCAGCCAGACGCCGGTCTACGCCGGCATGATCTGCGGCCAGTCCAGCCGCCCGGGGGATATCGTGGTGAACGTGTGCCGGAAAAAGCATGTGACCAACACCCGCAACGCTGCCGCGGCGGAGGACAGCCTGAAGCTGATGTCCACCCGCGCGATGACCCTGGAGGAGTGCATGGAGTTCATTGACGAGGATGAGCTGCTGGAGGTCACCCCCCGCAGCCTGCGCATGCGCAAGCAGGAGCTCAGCCACCAGCAGCGCGCGCGGGAACAAAGCCGCGCCAGGCGGCAGTAGCCCGGCCCGCCCGCGCGTGAAAGGAGCCTGAGCGCTTGCGGTCCGCCAGCTCATCAATCTTTCGGGCCCGCCCGCGCTGATAAGGATGCAATTAATTCAAGCCTGATGGGCCGGGGCGCAGGGGCAGGCGTGGCGCAATGCAACCGGCCCCCCACAGCTTTGATGGCTGTGCCTGGTATGGTGAAACCATGTATACAGCATTCCCGCTCCCGGAGCGGGCTTTTTTGTGCCTGCCCCCTTGCGCTCCCGGGCCGGCGGGCGTACAATGAAAAACAAGAAAAAAACAATCCGCAGCGCCAGCTACAGCAAGGAGGCAGCATGCACCAGTCCCAGTACCCCCCGGAGCCATTCCGCATCAAGACGGTGGAGACCATCAACATGATTGACCGCGCCCAGCGGGAGCGGGTGATTGAGGAGGCCGGCTACAACACCTTCCTCATTGACTCCAAGGATGTCTACATTGACCTGCTCACGGACTCGGGCACCAACGCCATGTCCGACCGCCAGTGGGCCGGCATGATGATGGGGGATGAGGCCTACGCCGGCAGCCGCAACTGGCAGCGCCTGGAGGCCACCGTCAAGGACCTCTTCGGTTTCCAGCACGTGGTGCCCACCCACCAGGGCCGGGGCGCGGAGAACCTGCTCAGCCGCGTGGCCATCAAGCCCGGGCAGTATGTGCCCGGCAACATGTACTTCACCACCACCCGCTACCACCAGGAGGCCAACGGCGGCATCTTCGTGGACATCATCCGCGATGAGGCCCACGACGCCACCATCGACCTGCCCTTCAAGGGGGACATCGACCTGGCCAAGCTTCAGGCCCTGGTGGACAAGGTGGGCGCGGAGCAGATCGCTTATGTCTGCCTGGCCATCACCGTCAACCTGGCCGGCGGCCAGCCCGTTTCCATGGCCAACATGCGCGCCGTGCGCGACTACTGCCGGCCGCTTGGCATCCAGGTGTTTATGGACGCCACCCGCTGCGTGGAGAACGCCTGGTTCATCAGGGAGCGGGAGGCGGGCTATGCCGACATCCCCATCCGCGACATCGTGCGCGAGCAGTTTTCCTACGCCGACGGCTGCACCATGTCCGGCAAGAAGGATGCCATCACCAACATCGGCGGCTTCCTCTGCCTCAACGATGAGGAGTTGTTTGTGCGCGCGCGGGAGCTGGTGGTGGTCTTTGAGGGCATGCCCAGCTACGGCGGCATGACCGGGCGGGACATGGAGGCCATGGCCATCGGCCTGGAGGAGGCCATGCAGGAGGCCTACATCGAGCACCGCGTCAAGCAGGTACGCTACCTGGGCGAGCGGCTGATGGAGGCCGGGGTGCCCATCGTGCGCCCGGTGGGCGGCCATGCCGTCTTCCTGGATACCCGGCAGTTCTGCCCCCACATCCCCCAGGACCATTTCCCCGCCCAGGCGCTGGCGGCCGCCATCTACGTGGAGGGCGGGGTGCGCAGCATGGAGCGGGGCATCATCTCCGCCGGGCGGGACAAGGAGACCGGCCGCGACCACGCCCCCAGGCTGGAGACCGTGCGCCTCACCATCCCCCGGCGCGTGTACACCTACCGCCATATGGACCTGGTGGCGGATACCGTCATCAAGCTCTACCAGCACCGCCAGGACATCCGCGGCTTGAAATGGGTGTACGAGCCCAAGCAGCTGCGCTTCTTCACCGGCAGGTTTGAGCAGGTGTAGGGCGGGAGAAAAACGGAAAAATTTCGGGGGCGCTTGCTAAAAGCGCCCCCGCACCTTCCGGAAATGTTGTGGTTTGCATGGGCGTGCCGCGCTGCCTTTGCTTTGACGTCATCCTGAAAGCGGCTCCATCAGGGGCTGTTTTTTTGTGCGGACGGTGATGGGGAACGGAACAGTCGGGGCGACGCCCTGGCCTTCCGCCGCGCGGGGTGCTATATTCAGGGCGTTTGATCCATGGAGGTTTGTAATGGAGCCATTGTTTTCAATCCGTGGTCTGCGCTACCTGGACATCCTGGCCTACCCGGACCTGGACATCCAGCAGGGGCAGACCACCTTCCTGCAGGGGGAGAGCGGTGCCGGCAAAAGCACCCTGCTCAAGCTCCTCAACGCGACCCTGAACCCCAGCGCCGGGCAGGTGTTTTACCTGGGGCAGGACATCCTCACCCTGGACACCCTGGCCCTGCGGCGGGAGGCCATTCTGGTGGCGCAGGACGCCTGGCTGTTCCCGGGCAGCATCCGCGACAACTTCACCCATTACCGGGCCTACCGCGGGGAGGGCCCCCTGGATGACCGGCTGCTGCGCGACAGCCTGCACACCTGCGCGCTGGACCTTCCCCTTGAAACAGACAGCAAGGTGCTCTCCGGCGGGGAGCGGCAGCGGGTGTTCCTGGCCATCTGCCTGGCCTTTTCGCCCCGCGCCCTGTTGATGGACGAGCCCACCAGCGCCCTGGACGAGGCCACGGCGCACACCCTCTTCACCCGGCTGACATCTTGCGCGCGGGAGCGGGGCATCAGCCTGGTGGCGGTCAGCCACGATAAGGCCCTGGCGTCTCACTTCGCCCAGCGCGTCATCACCATCACCGGGAGGGTTTCGGCATGAACAGCAGCATTGTGCAGCTGCAGCTCTGGCAGTTTGGCCTGGTGTACCTCCTGCTGGTGGTGGTGGCCCTGGTGATGAAGAAGAGCCAGGTCAACCTGCTGCGGCAGCTGATGGTGTCCAGCCTGCGCATGAGCGTGCAGCTGGTGCTGGCGGGCCTGGTGCTGACCTACCTGTTTGAGCACCCCCACTGGGCGCTGGTGCTGGGCTACCTGGGGCTGATCATCGGCTTTTCCATCTTCCGGGTGCTGCGGCAAAACAAGGGGCTCAACCGGCGCTTTCAGGCGGTCATCGCGGCGTCCATCCTGTTTTCCGGGGTCGCGGTGCTGGCCTTCTTCATCCTGGCGGTGGTGGGGGAGAGCCTGCTCAACCCCCAATACGTCATCCCCATCGCCGGCATGCTGCTGGGCAACACCATGACAGGGGTGGGCCTGGGCATCCGCTCCTTCCGGGGCAGCCTGGTGGAGCAGCGCGGGCGCTTGACCGCGCTGATCAACATCGGCGCCAGCCCCCGGGACATCCTGCTGCCCTTTGTGCGACAGGCCCTGGAAACCGCCCTGCTGCCCACCCTCAACTCCATGATGGGGATGGGCATCGTGTCCCTGCCGGGCATGATGACCGGGCAGATTCTGTCCGGCACCCTGCCCATGACCGCCATCCTCTACCAGATTGCCATCATGATTGCCATTTGCACCGTGGTGTGCCTGGCCTCCTTCGGTGCCTTGTACTTTGGCTTCCAGACCCTGTGGAACAAGCGCAGCCAGATCACCCTGGCGCAGGAGGGTGCCTGAGCCTGATGAAAGCAGGCAAAACGCGGGGGCTGCCACGATGGTGACAGCCCCTTTTTTGAATGATCCGCGCGGCCCGGCCGGGCACATACCCGGCGGGGCCTGTTGACTGCTTGGAGAGGGAAGACGGCGCGACCTTGGAGCAGGCTCATGAGGCCGTTTTGCACACATCCACCCAGGTGCCCCCGGTTGTCTGCGCCAGCTCGGCCATGGACAGCTCCACCGCGCTGGCCGCGCTGCCGGCCGCCGGGAAGACGGTCTCAAAGCGCTGCAGCGCCCTGTCCAGGCAGACGCGCACCCCCGGCCTGAGCGCGAAAGGGCAGACGCCGCCCACCGCGTGCCCGGTCAGGTCCAGCGCTTCCCCTGCCGTCAGCATCCGCGCCTTGAAGCCAAAGGCGGCCTTGAACTTGGCGTTGTCAACCCGCGCGTCCCCGGCGCAGACCACCAGCAGCGCGCCGCCCTCCGGGGTCTTGAAGGACAGGGTCTTGGCAATCCGCGCCTCCTCCACCCCCACAGCCTGCGCCGCCAATGGCACGGTGGCGCTGGAGCTGTCAAACTCCCGCACCCGCTGCGACAGCCCGTACTGCGTCAGGTAATCCCGCACCGCCTGCACCGACATCCTGGCCACCTCCCCGCGTTTTGGCCGATTGTAGGCCGCTTCCGCCCAGGATGTCAACCATGGGACGCCCGCCGGCCAAGCATCGTGCAAATTCCCGGGGTCAGGTATGCGCCCGCAGGCGGCCCCCGCCCGAAGAAACGGCAGCGCACACGCCAAAAGTTACATTCCGGGAAAGCAGGGTACCTTTGTAGTGCACCGCGAGGTGACACAGGATAAGGAGAAATCACAATGCTGCACATAAGAAAAAGGCTCTTTGGCGCCCTGTTGGCGCTGATGCTCTTGATTGGTTTGACAGGCTATGTGCTTGCTGAGACCGCGCCGGGGTATACCGATGTATCCCCCCAGGTGGCCTGGGCGCTCATGGACGCCGTCCCGGAGCTGGTCGTCATCGACGTGTCGCCGATGTACAAACAGGGCCACCTGCCGGGCGCCATCAACCACCCGGTGGGGGATGGCTCGCTGGACGAGGCCATTCCAACGCTGGACAAGGGCAAGACCTACCTGATCTACTGCCAGGGCGAAGCCCCCTCCATTCAGGGGGCGACCAAGCTGGTGGAAGCCGGGTTTGACAAGGTGTTCCGCCTGCAGGGCGAGTACCCGGGCTGGGTGGCCGCCGGCCTCCCCATCGCCCAGTATACCGACATCACCCCCCAGGTGGCCATGGCGCTGATGAAGAGCCTGCCTGACCTGGTCATCATCGACGTGTCGCCGATGTATGATCAGGGCCACCTGCCCGGCGCCGTCAGCCACCCGGTGTCTGACGGTACGCTGGATGAGGCCATCCCTGGGCTGGATCCGGACAAGACCTACCTGGTCTACTGCCAGGCCGAGCCCCCCTCCATCGAAGGGGCGACCAAGCTGGTGGAAGCCGGGTTTGACCGGGTGTTCCGCCTGCAGGGCGAGTACACCGGCTGGGTGAACGCGGGCTACCCGGTTGAGTAAGCCCGCTCCCCATCCTTTCAACTGATTCCATCAAGCAGCAGCGGGCCGGCAATTTTGCCGGCCCGCTGCCTTGTCTATCAATTCACGTGTCCGCAAACACCCGGGCTCAGCCCTCTTTCACGTAGCTGGCCCCCACCTCCAGCGCCTTGATGTTCAGCGCCACCAAGTGGGCCTTGGGCCCGGTGAACACCGTGGCCAGCATCTCCTTGAGGGTGTCCAGCTTCAGGGCGTTGGTGGCCTGGATGTAGGCGCCCAGCATGATCATGTTGGCCACCTTGAAGTTGCCCAGCTTGCCGGCTTCCTCCATGCAGGGCACCAGGTAGCAGCGCACGTCCGCCCGGCAGGCGGGGTTCTCCACCTGGGAGGAGTTCACCAGCACCAGCCCGCCCGCGTCCACCAGCGGCTCAAAGCGCGCGAGGGAGGGGCCGTTCATGGCGATCAGCTCCGTGGGCTGGGCCACCACCGGCGAACCGATGGGCTCCGTGGAGATCACCACCGAGCAGTTGGCCGTGCCCCCGCGCATCTCCGGCCCGTAGCTGGGCACCCAGGTCACGTTGTAGCCCTCCTTGAGCCCCGCCTCAGTCAGCGTGCGGCCCATGGCCAGCACGCCCTGGCCACCAAAGCCGGCAATCAACACCTCTCTGGTCATGCCTTTTCCTCCTTGGGCACATCCTTCACCACGCCCAGCGGGTACACCTTGGCCATGTCCGACAGCACCCACTTGCCGGCGTCCACCGGGCTCATGCCCCAGTTGGTCGGGCAGGTGGACAGGAATTCCACAAAGGTGTGGCCCACCCCCTGCTGCTGCAGGGTGAAGGCCTTCTTGATGGCGCGCTTGGCGCGGTGCAGGTTGCCCATGTCGGCAACGCACACGCGCTCGCAGTAGGCCATGCCGTCCAGGGTGGACAGCATCTCCGCCATGCGGATGGGCTGGCCGTGCTGCAGCGGGTCGCGCCCGGCCTGGGTGGTGGTGGACTTCTGCCCCACCAGGGTGGTGGGGGCCATCTGCCCGCCGGTCATGCCGTAGATGGCGTTGTTGATGAAGATAGTGGTGAACCGCTCCCCGCGCATGGCCGCGTGCACGATTTCGGCCGCGCCGATGCTGGCCAGGTCGCCGTCCCCCTGGTAGGTGAACACCAGCATCTCCGGCTTGACCCGCTTGATGCCGGTGGCCACCGCCGGGGCGCGCCCGTGGGCGGCCTCCACAAAGTCACAGTTGAAGTAATTGCCCGCCAGCACCGCGCAGCCCACCGGGGAGACGCCCACCGCGCTGTCCAGCAAATCCATCTCCACCAGCACCTCGGCGATCAGCTTGTGGATGACGCCATGGTGGCAGCCCGGGCAGTAGTGGGTCTCCACATCCTGCAGGCCGCGGCTTCTCTGGTATACAACCTGGGTACTCATTCTGACACCTCCTGAAGGGCTTCTTGCGCGGCCCTGGCAATGTCCCGGGGCTCGGGCACCATGCCGCCGGTGCGCCCGTAAAAGGGCGTGGGCTTGTCGCCCCGCACGGCCAGGCGCACGTCCTCGTGCATCTGGCCCAGGTTCATCTCCACCGTCAGCACCGCCTTGACGCTGTCCTGCAGCACCAGCTGCCTGAGCGCCTGGTCGGGATAGGGCCACACGGTGATGGGCCGGAACAGGCCGGCTTTGACGCCATCCGCCCGCAGTTGCCGCACCGCGGTGGAGGCGATGCGCGCGGTGGTGCCAAAGGCGGCGATGATGATTTCAGCGTTCTCGCAGTCCGTGGCCTCGTAGCGCACCTCGTTTTCCTGTATCTGCCGGTACCGCTGCGCCAGGTCCTGCACAAAGCGCTCGTTGTCGGCCGATTTCAGGCGCAGGCTGGTCACAAAGTGGGTCTTGCCGTCGCCATCCCGGCCGTCCGCGGCCCAGGGCTTGTCAACTTCCGGCAGCGGCTGGTCGCGCTTCCAGGAGATGGGCTCCATCATCTGGCCAATCATGCCGTCAGCCAGCACCATCACCGGGGTGAGGTACTGGTCGGCCAGGGCGAAGGCGTCCCACATCAGGTCAACCGCCTCCTGGATGCTGGCCGGGGCCAGCACGATCATGTGCCCGTCCCCATGCCCCGGGCTGCGGGTGGCCTGGAAATAGTCGGCCTGGCCGGGCTGGATGGTGCCCAGGCCCGGGCCCCCCCGCATCATGTTCACAATCACCGCGGGCAGGTTGGCGCCCACCAGGTAGCTGATGCCTTCCTGCTTGAGGCTGATGCCCGGGGAAGAGGAGCTGGTCATCGCCCGCACGCCGACGGCCGACGCGCCATATACCATGTTGATGGCGGCAATCTCGCTCTCGGCCTGCACAAAGACCCCGCCGGCCTGCGGCATGCGCCGGCTCATGTACTCGGGGATTTCGTTTTGCGGGGTGATGGGGTAGCCAAAGTAGGCCTGGCAGCCCGCGCGGATGGCCGCCTCGGCGATGGCCTCGTTGCCCTTCCACAGTTCCTTTTGCATGCTCATTCCTCCTCCTGGTGCTTGAGCACCGTGATGACGGAGTCCGGGCAGATGCGCGCGCAGTTGCCGCAGGCGATGCACTTGCTCTGGTCGGAGATGCCCGAGGGGTGGTAGCCCTTGATGTTGGTGACGGTTTCATCCAGCCACAGGATGTGCTTGGGGCATACGCTCACACACAGCCCGCAGCCCTTGCAGCGGTCCAGGTTGAAAATAACCTCAGGTTTCATTCATCGCTCCTTTAAAAAATTGGTCAGCCCGTGGTCAGTCCACTTCCCAGGGCCGGCGCAGGTACAGGGTCAGGGGGAAGAGGGGGGAGAGGCCGGCCAGCTGGTCCAGCAGCGCGGCCTTCACGCAGTGGCAGATGAGGGGCAGCCCAGCCGTCCGGGCAAACTCCGCCGCGGCCTCCGCGCCCTCCAGCAGGGTGCCGGCCGTGGTCTCGTGGCTCAGGTGGGTGTTGTGCAGGATGCCCTCCACCTGAAGTCCTGCCTGGGCCTCAATCTGCCGCAGGCTCATCAGCGCCTGCTGGGCGCTGGCGTTGTCATGGCGGGCCTGGTTGAACACATACCACACGGCGGGGCGCTGTTTGATGATGTCCCCCGCGTAGGCCCCCAGCACCCGGGCGCCTGTCGGGTCCCCGCCGATGTCCAGCACGCCGGACAGCTCCTGGTTATAGACCAGCTGCCACAGCGCCGGGGGGATGCTGGGCAGGTCGGCGTGGCGCAGGGCGCCCTCCGGCGCGATCAGCCGCACCCCGGCCTGTTCCAGCAGGGCTTCCTGCTCCCGCGCTCGGAAATAGGGGTTCACCAGGTCCAGGTCAGCCAGGGCGGCCTGGCGCCCCTGGGCGCGCAGCGCCAGCGCCAGGTTGAGGGCAATCTCGCTCTTGCCCGCGCCAAAGGGGCCCAGCACCACAAACAGGCGGCGGTCCCGGGGCGGGGCAAACAGCACGCGCTCAGCCATCCAGCCGCCCCGCCTGTTCCTGCCCGCTCAGCACGCGCCAGGCGCCCTCAGCCAGCGCCTGCAGCTCGTCCTCCCCGGGGTAAACGCTGACCGGGGCAATCCAGCCCACCTGACTGGCCAGGCTGTCCATCAGCCCGGCGTTGTGGGCGATGCCCCCGGTGAGCAGGATGCCGTCCACCCGGCCGCCCAGCGGCACCGCCAGGGCGGCGATCTGCTTGGCCACCTGGTAGACCATGGCGTCCAGCACCAAGCGGACCTCGGCCTCCGCCTGCGCGCGGGCCACCAGGGCGCCCACGTCGTTGGTGCCGAAGTAGGATTGGAGCCCGCCCTGGCGGTAGAGCAGCTCGCTCATCTCCCCGGGGCTGTGCCCGCTGCCCTCTAGGCAGTCCAGCAGTGCGCGGGTGGGCAGGTGGCCGGCGCGCTCGGGGGTGAAGGGCCCCTCGCCGTCCACGCCGTTGTTCAGGTCCAGGGCCTTGAGCCCCCGCAGCGCCGCCACGGTGATGCCCCCGCCCATGTGGGCGGCGATGAAGCGGCTGTCCTGGGGCCGCAGGCCCAGCTTGTCGCACTGCAGCCGGGCCACCCGCTTGATGTTCAGCGCGTGGAAAATGCTGCGCCGGCTGATGCCCGCGTAGCCGGACACCCTGGCGACGTCCACCAGCTCATCGGTGGTGGGCGCGTCGGTGAAATAGGCGGGGATTTGGTATTCCTGCGACAGGCTGTGGGCAATCAGCAGCCCCACGTTGGCCGGGTGCAGGCCATGGCGCCCGCTGCGCGCGTCCTCGCACACCGCCTGGTCCACCAGGAAGGTGCCCCCGGGCAGGGGCCGTACCAGGCCGCCGCGGGCAGCGATGGCGTCAAACCCCGCCGGGCTGTGGCCCTGGCCGGCCAGCCAGGCCAGCAGGCGCTCCCGCCGGTAGCCTTCCTGCGCCAGGATGCCGGGGAAGGCGGCCAGCTCCTCCCTGGGGTGGCGGATGCTGTGGGTTGCCAGCGCTCGGACGCCCTCAAACACCCCCAGCTTGGTGGAGGTGGACCCCAGGTTGAGCGCCAGAATTTTCATTGAGCAACCGCCATATCTTATGGTTCAAGCGGCGCCTGTGCGGATGAAAACACCAGAAATCAGATGCGTTCAGCGTGATTTGGCTTTTCATGCGCAAGCGCCGCTTGCAGTACAGAATATAGCACAAAGGGTGGATATGCAAGATGTTTTTATTCACCGCTGTATGTTTTTTTGCACACAATGGACGCGCCCACTTGCGCGCCCAGGCCTGCGCGACTATACTGGTCACAAAATCTCACATACGGAGGGTCTATGGGCGAGCTTCAGGTTTTTGAATACATGCGGGAGCATCAGTATGAGCAGGTGGTTTATTTTTACGACAAGCCCACCGGCCTCAAGGGCATCACCGTCATCCACAACACCACCCTGGGCCCGGCCCTGGGCGGCACGCGCATCTGGGACTACGCCACTGAGGAGGAAGCCCTGGTGGACTGCCTGCGCCTGGCGCGGGGAATGACCTACAAATCCGCCGCCGCCGGGCTCAACCTGGGCGGGGGCAAGACGGTGCTGATCGGTGATGCCGGCCAGCTGAAGTCCGAGGCCTATTTCCGCGCCCTGGGCCGCTTTGTGCAAAGCCTGAACGGCCGCTACATCACCGCGGAGGATGTCAACACCTCCACCCGGGACATGAGCTACGTGGCCATGGAAACCGACCATGTCGTGGGGCTGGAGGGCAAGTCCGGGAACCCCTCGCCCATCACCGCCCTGGGCGTGTTCAACGCGGTGAAGGCCGGGCTGCAGCACAAGTTCGGCAGCCCGGAGGTTGAGAACCACACTTTCGCCGTGCAGGGCGCCGGCCAGACCGGCTACTACCTGATCGGCTACCTGCTGGAGGCCGGCGCCAGGAAGGTGTACTTCACCGAGATCAACCCCCGGCACATTGAGCGCATGCAGCAGGAGCACCCGGAGGTGGAGTTCGTCAAGCCCGAGGACATCTTTGGCCTGGAGGTGGATGTGCTCAGCCCCTGCGCCCTGGGTGGCGCCCTCAATGACCGCACCATCCCGCAAATCAAGGCGCCGGTGGTCTGCGGCAGCGCCAACAATGTGCTGCTGGATGAGGAGCGCGACGGCAAGGCGCTCAAGGACCGCGGCATCGTCTTCTGCCCGGACTTTGTGGCCAACGCCGGCGGCATCATCAACGTCTACCACGAACTGCACGGCTATGTACGGGAGCGGGTGGTGGCCGAAACCGGCAAGATCTATGACCGGATGCTGGAAATCCTGGCCATTGCCGATGCCCAGGGCATCTCCAGCCAGGAGGCGGCCAAGGTCTTTGCCAAGCAGCGCATCGAGGCGGTGCGGCAACTGCACAGCACCTACATCCCGCGCTGAGGCATTCGCCAGGCATCAGCGGACACCTGGCCGGCGGGCGTTTCCCCTTGCCCGTTCCCGCCCACGGCCATGAAAACCGCGCGCGCTGCATGATATTTTGCCGCCCTTGCCCTGGGGCGGCCATTTCAACCGCATGCTGAAAAGGCCAGGGCCGCGCACTGCGACAAGACAGCGCGCGGCCCGGGTGGTATCATCATGGCGTGGCGGTGGTGGCCGCCAGGCGGGAAAAGGTCGGATGTGGGGGCCGCGCGCGGCGGCCCGGGTGGTGGGGTCTAGCTTATTCCTCCGGCTGTTGTGCCGGGTGGGGGGTGAACCGGCCCAGCATCTGCTCCATGGTGGCCACAAACGCCGCCGGCGCCTCCCCCTCCTGCTGCAAAAAGGCGAAGGAGATGACATACAGCGCGTCCCCCTCCGCCAGCAGATACTGGTTGAACTGCAGGGCGCTGGTGAACATCCGGATGCTGCCGGACACGCGCAGGAATTCCCGGCCGCCATAGGTGACCAGGCTGCCCTCGTCAATGAACTGCGCGCCCGCGTACATGCCCAGCAGTTCCTGGCGGATCTGCTCCGGGAACTCCTGCAGCAGGGTCTGCGCGTCCAGCAGCCCGTGGGCGGGGTCCAGGGTGTAGATGACGGAGCAGTTGTTCATGGAGAAGGGCTGGGTGAACTGCACCATCTGCGCCTCCTCCATCGCCGCCAGGTACTCCTTGAGCATCCCGCTGTCCACAGCGATCAGGCTGCCGGGCCCGCCCTCCTCCAGCGCCTTGAGCGCGCCCAGGATGGTCTCCCGGTCCATGACCTGCCATGTGGCCGGGTAGGGCAGGCTGAAGCGCCCCTCCTTGTCCTCATACAGGGCATAGCCCTCCGCTTCCCCGAGGGCGCCCAGGCAGGCGGTGAGCAGGAGCAGGGCGGCAAGCAGGGCAAGGCTGCGTTTCATGGCACAGCCCCCTTTCCATCAGTTTTCCGCAGTTTCAGGATATCACAGGCGCGCCCGGCGCGCAATTTGAAGGAGGATCCACATGGCGCTTGACGGCCTGGCCCTGGGGTTTTTGGCGCGGGAGATCAACGCGCAGCTGGCAGGCGGCCGGGTGGACCGCATCACCCAGCCAGATGATGACCTGCTCATCCTGCACCTGCGCAACCGCGGCGTCAGCCAACGCCTGCTGCTGTGCGCCACCCCGGGCTACGCCCGGCTGCACCTGAGCGGCAAAAGCTATGAGAACCCGCCCCAGGCGCCCATGTTTTGCATGCTGGCGCGCAAACACCTGCAGGGCGGGCGGTTTTTGGGTGCGGAGCAGCTGTTTTCCGACCGCCTGCTCTGCCTGCGCTTCTCCTCCCTCAACGAGCTGGGCGATCCGCGGGACACCCTGCTGTACTTTGAGGCCATGGGCAAGCACAGCAACCTCAGCCTGGTGCAGGACGGCGTCATCCTGGACAGCCTGCGCCACGTCACCCTGGAGATGAGCCGCGTGCGCCAGATGCTGCCCGGCCAGCCCTACCTGATGCCCCCCCGGCAGGACAAGCTCACCCTGGAAGCCGCCAGCGCGGACAGCCTGCTGGCCCTGATGGCGCCCCTGCAGGGGCCGCTGCACCGCTTTCTTTTCCACCACATCGCGGGCCTGGGCGCCCACAGCGCGCGGGAGCTGGCCAACCGCGTGGGCGGCGAGGCCGACTGCCTGCTGGAGGAGCTGGACAAGCCCCAGGCCTGCCGGCGTTTGGCGGACCTGCTTGCCCAGCTGCCCGGCATGGCTTCTGCAAACCTGCTGGTGGATGAGCGCGCGACCCCGTGTGAGGCGCTGCCCTTCCCCTTCCTGTCCTGTCCGGGGGAGCGCCAGCTGCCCCAGCCCTCCCTGTCCCAGGCGGTGGAAACCCTTTACTTTGAAAGCGACCTGCGCCGCCGCTTTGACCAGCGCGCCGCCGGGTTGCGCCGCTCCCTCACCCAGGCCATCGAGCGCGCCCAGCGCAAGCTGGCCCTGCTTGAGGAGGACACCCTGAGCGACAGCCAGCTGGAGGCGCTGCGCGTGCAGGGCGAGCTGCTTACCGCCGGGCTGCACCTGGTGACCAAAGGCGCGACGGAGGTGGAGCTGCCCGATTACTACACCGGGGGCACCACCAGGGTGGCGCTGGACAACACCCTCAGCCCCGCGCAAAACGCGCAGCGCTACTTCAAGCGCTACCGCAAAGCCCACACCGCGCGCAAGCTGGCGGGCGAGCAAAAGGAGAAGGCGCGAAGCGACCTGGCCCAGCTGGAGGAGGCGCTGTACTACCTGGAGGACGCGCTCACCAGCGCCCAGATCAGCGAAATCCGCGAGGGCCTGGCCCAGTCCGGCCTGCTGCGGCGCCACACCGGGCACAAGGCCCGCCGGAAGGAGGCGCCCAGCCAGCCGCTGCGCTTTGAAAGCGGCCAGGGCCTGCTCATCCAGGTGGGGCGCAGCAGCGCGCAGAACGAGCGGTTGCTGCGCGCCGCCCGGCCGGATGACCTCTGGCTGCACGTCAAGGACCAGCCCGGTTCCCACGTGCTGGTGTCCACCAATGGCAAGCCGGTGCCCAGGGAGACCCTGCTGCTGGCGGCGCGGCTGGCGGGCTTTTACTCCAAGGCCCGCGGGCAGCAGGCCCAGGTGGACTACACCCTGCGCCGCAATGTCAGGAAGACGCCCGGTGGCGCGCCCGGCCAGGTGCACTATACCGGGGAGAAGAGCCTGCTGGTGGCCATGAGCGCCCAGGAGGCCGAAGCGGTGCCGCGGGCATAGGGCGGTTGTTTCATGAAATTTTCCGCGGGTAGGATGGCTGTGTTCAAAACCTGAAGCCAAAAGGAAAGAGGCAGCCAGATGAGCGAACAAGCAAGCCATCCTCCGCATTCCAAAGACGCAGGCGGCTGTGACACCCGAAGCCTGCTGCTGATCCATGGCCTGTTCCGCGGCATTTTTTCCCGCGCGGAAGGCCTGGCGCGGGATGCAGCGCCCGGGGACAGCGCGCGCGTACAGTTGGAGGCAAACCACCTGGACGAGATGCTGCAGACCCTGCACATTAAGCGGGAATGGGCGGGGCTGTACAAAGAAGCCTGAAGCCACCCCGCTTCCCGACAAAACCGCCACGGCGCGAGGCCGCGGCGGTTTTGTCGGGTCCCGGGCTTTTTCCAATGGTTCCCGGGGTCAGTTTCTTGGCAGGGTCATCGCCTGTTGCTATTGTGCCGGCTCGTGGATGACCGCGCCCTCCACAAAGGAAAGCAGCAAGGCCTCATCCTCCGGGCCAATCTGCCCGTCGTCCGGCTGCAGCTGGAAGCCCACCTGGATGCCCTGGGTGTAGGTGAAAATCACCAGGATCTGCTCTCCGGCCCCGGTCAGCTCAAGGCTTCTGATGAAGGCGCGGTCCTTGACGGTGATGGCGCTGGCATCGTGGCCTTCCGGAGCGTTTTTCTGGAAATAGCCCAGCGCCAGCGCCTGGACCTCCGGGTTTTGCAGGTCGTTGAAGAAGCGGGTGGTCGCGCTGTCGCGGGTGTAGAACAGCAGCTGGTCACCGCTTTGCGCGTCCAGGGCGAAGAGGCTCAGGTCATGGCCGATCACAAATTCCATGGCCCCGCGGGGGTCGTTGAACACGTACAGGTAGTCATCCAGCTGCTGCTTGACATCCTGTGAGAAGGCGTACCAGCCGAAGGGGGCGGACAGGCTGACGGTGATGCCTTTGGAGGTGATGCGGAACACGCCATCAGAGATTTCCACCACGTCCTCCGTCTGGGGTGTGGCTGAGCGGGTGCCCTCCCCCAGGGGATTGAGCTCGGCTTCCAGGCGGCCGGGGCGCTCAGGGAGCTCCAGGTCGGGGGGCAGGGCCTCTGTCAGGGCGGGGAGGGCACTCAGCAGCATCAGCGCCGCCAGCAGCAGGGTCAGGGTCTTTTTCATCGTTCCTTTTCCTTTCAACATTCGCTCAGGGAGCGTTGGTTACCAGTGGCAGGGTGATGGGCTCGGACTGCAGCAGCAGCCGGTTGTCCATCAGGTGCAGCAGGTTCAGGGTGAAGGTCAGCTCCTCCCCTTCCGGGAAGATACCGGGCAGGTAGCCAAACAGCCAGGTGTAGGCGTACTGGCCTGGCGGCACATCCTGCAGCAGGGGCACGTTCTCCGCGTAATCCACGCCGTCCACCTGCGTGCGGCCAAAGCTGGTCAGGCGCAGGGCATGGTCGTTGTGGTTGGCGAGCAGGAAGGTGCGCCCGGTGGGGTCGCTGTCAAGGCGGGTCAGGGTGAGGCCGAGGTCTGAGAACACAACCTCACCGGTGCTGTCAATGGGCTGTTCCGGGGCCTCCCCGGGGGCACTCAGGTTAATGAGGACAGGCTGCAGGGGGCTGGCATCCCGCCCGCCTCTGGCCGCTGTAAAGGCCTCAAACTGCAGCCAGACCTGCTGCGCCTGCGCGATGCCCAGGGCTTCCATGTTGTCCAGGCCGTCAAAGAGGTACTGGTATTCCTCCATGCCCTCCTCCAGCACCGTGCGCTGGGTGGGCAGGCTCAGGGTGGCATAGCGGGTGGCGCCTTGGGGAAGGGGCTCGGGCAAATGCAGCGGCACCCAGATGTTGTTGATGGCGCTGATGGCCAGGCGCAGCTGATCAAAGCTCTCTGACTGGTTGACCAGCATCAGCGGCAGCTGGAACTGGCCGTCCGCCACCCGCGCCTCCCCCGCCTGGTAGATGCTGATGCCCTGTTCCCTGGCCAGCAGCTGCGCCTCCCCGGGGATGTCCCGCCCGGGCTCATAGCCCGCGCCCACGGGGATGCCGGTGTTGATTTTTACGGCGCGGGTGGTGGAAGACAGGGCGAAGACTTCATTGGCCGGCTGGTACTTCAACTGGAAGGCCAGGCTGTCCACCTGGCGGATGCCCGCGTCCACCAGGCTGATGCCCGTCTGACCGGGGGCGATGGGGATGCGGATGTCCAGCTTGGCCTGTTTGCCTGGGGGCAGGATGACCTCCCCCGCCGCGTCCTGGATGATGTCGTTGACCGACAGCCAGGACAGGTCCACCCGCAGCTCCTTCTGTTGCTTGTTTTCCAGCAGCAGCAGCAGGTGCAGGGTGTCCGGCGCCACGCGGTCCCCGGGGTCGGCCGCGCTGAAGTCAAAGCCCATCAGGGTGACGCCCAGGCTCCCCTCCTCAAACAGCTGGCGGGGGGATGCGTCCCGGGGGAAGTCAACCACCAGGGGTTCATCTTGGGCTTCCTCTGCCGCGGCGGGCAGGTTCAAGGGCAACAGGTCCGAGGCGTAGACATGGCCTTGGGTGTCCGTCACCGCGATCTGGATGAAGCTCTCCTGCCCCTGGTCCATCAGGGGCTCATAGCGCAGGTCCAGCTGGTCCTGCCCGGAGAACATGGCGATGCGCGGCGCGTCGGATACCACCCAGTCACCCAGGGGCTTTGGGGCGCCCTTGCCGTCACGGGTGAGGTAGGTGCTGACGTAGGGCAGGTAGACGCTGTCAAAATCCGCCAGGTTCACATCCCGCTTGCCCAGCAGCTGGTCGGTGTCGTCCCGGATGGCGCCGGTGATGGTGGCCAGGCCCGCCGCCTTGTCCACCTCAGTCAACAGTTGCCCGTGCAAAAAAGTGAGCTGGTTGTCCTCCCGGCGGGTCAGCACCGCGGGGATCTGATAAAGGGCCTTGCCGCCCAGGTTTTCCTTTTCGGCCATGAAGGGGTGTATGGGCGCGCCGCCAGGCTCCCGGAAGCTCATCACCCGGCCGTCAAAATTGGCGCGCAGGCGGTGGTCAGCGTCCAGGGTGAGGTCGCTGGAGAGGTAGTTGAGCAGGTATTCCTCCCCTCGCAAGCGGGTGAGGATGTAGTATTCCGCGCGCTCGTAGTGCGCGGTCTGGTTGGGGCTCAGCTGCAGGTAGAAGGTGTCCAGCGCGCTGTCATACTGCAGCACGGGGGCCTCGCTGCCTGTCCACGTGCCCAGGCTGTCAGACAGCAGGATGGCGCCAAAGTCCCGCACAAAGGCCTGGTAGTGGGGCGCGTGGCCCAGCTGCTCATACATGCCTGCCCAGACCATCTCGTACATCTGCTTGTTGAGCAGCGGAAAGTAAATGGACAGGCCCCGGCTGCGCGGCACGTTGGCATAGTTGAGGATGACCAGCTCGCCGATGGCGGCTTTGAGCGCGCCGGCGCGCTCGGGGTAGAGACCTTCCAGGTTGCTGGCCAGGTCATACAGGTCAATCAGGTCAAACTCGGAGGTGGTGCCGGTGCGGCCATAGGCCTTGGTGCCGTCCCGCCGTCTGGCGATGTCTGAGTACACCTGCGCCTGCAGCCCCTTGGACAGGTCGGCGAACAGGCTGTCCAGTGCCGTAATGGCGCTGTCCACGCGGTCCAGGTCCAGCAGCGAGAGGGTGACCAGGTCCTGCCGCCGGGGGTAGCGCACGGCCAGGTCCTCATAGTAGGCGCCGGTGGCCTGGATGATGGCCTGCCCGGCGGCCAGGCCGCTCAGGTCGCTTTGACCAAAGTCCCTCAGGAAGCCGTACTCAAAGCCGGGCCCGGGCAGGGTCTCCTCGGAGGCGATCAGGTAGCGGGTGTAGGGCGCCAGGGTCGCGGCCACCTCCAGGGAGGCCATCAGGCAGGCGTCAAAGGCCAGCCATTCCAGGCGCTGTTCCCCCTGGAAGGGGCCCCGTGAAAAGGCGGTCTGCAGTTCCTCCAGGGTGAGGGCGTCATGCCGGTAGCGGGTGTCCGAGCCGATGCCCACCATCGGCCCGCCGCCGTGGTCCCAGAACAGCAAGCCATAGCTGGACGCGGGGTAGGCGGCGACCGCGTAGTCCATGAAGGCCAGCAGGGTCTCCGGCTCCCCCATGCTGGCGCTGTCCAGGCGCTCAAGCAAGGTGGGGCTGCTGCCCTCAATTTTGTAAATGGAAAGGCTGTCCGCGGGGATGGTGGGCGCCAGCCAGCGGGTGGTGCCCCCGGTCATTACCAGCACGTTCAGGCGCTCGGGATTTGGCTGCGCCTGCAGCATCTCACGGATGTCGCTGGTGGCCAGCCCGGATTCGGATTCCAGGTCTGACCCCACGATGTACACCAGGATGGTCTGGGTGCTCTCCTGGGCTGCCGCTTTGCCGGGTAGCGGCGCTGACAGCGGCAGCAGCAGCAAAGCCAGCAGCAGCGCCATGCATTGTTTGATGGTGTTCAAGGTTGTCCTCCACAAGGTGTTTTTTGGCGGCAAACCGCCGGTTCGTTAAACATACCAAGTATGTGCGACTTCAAACATCCCGCCGCGCGACGCGTCGCGCAAACAAAAATGGCCCGCCGGGAAAGGCGGGCCGGGCGGATGTCCGGTCATTGACCTTTGGGGACCCTGTGCTTACCACAGCCCGAACCACTGCCCCAGCGCCCAGGGCTGCAGCAGGTGCAGCCCCAGCAGCAGGTAGCTCACCAGCGCCATGGCCTTGTGCACCCGGAACAGGGTCCTGTTTTTCTTGCGGTAATAGGTGATGCCCAGGATGGCGGTCACCAGGAAGCCCAGGTGGACCAGGGTGCCTGTGTGCAGGCGGACCCGGCCGTTCAGGGCCATGAAGCCGTGAACCAGGCCCACCGCGGCCAGCAGCAGGCCCGCCACCTTGTGGGTAGCCCGCAGGATCTTGAACACCTTGAAGTAGGTCTTGCTTCTGGATTTAAACACCTTCTGGTTGGTGACCCGCACCAGGAAGGGCAGAATGGCCAGCGCCGCAAGCGCCACGCTGAACCAGCCGATCAACCGAAAATTCATCTGTCTGCGTAAAGCCCGGCAGCGTGGAAGCCGCCGGGCCGCCTTTCTTTCAAATCATGAGGGGTACGCCCGGTGTTGTCCCGGGTCAGGGAAGGAGCAGGCCCACCTTTTGCGCGCCCTCAAGCACGCTGTCCCCGTGGGGGCTGTCCTGCAGCGCCTGGGTGATGTCGGCGCCGGCCTGGAAGCCGGCGTGCTTCCCGCCCGCCCAGGCGGGGTGGTCGCTGACGTCATAGATGCTGCCATTCGCGGCGATGTAGGCCTTCCGGCCCTCCTGTCCGTCAAAGCCGGCCAGCTCCTCCACGCTCAGTTCCAGTATCAGGCGGCCCACCACCGGCACGCGGGTGAGCGTGCTCAGCCCGTGGGGGGAAAGCTCCAGGATTTCCCGGCTCAGGTCCCGGCCGGCCTGCTGGCCGTTGTGCGCGCCGCCCTTCCACAGGTCGCTTTCGCTCATGTCATAGATGATGCCGTCAATGGCCACATAGGCCGGGCGGCCTTCCTGGCCGTCAAACTGTGCCAGTTCCTCCGCGGTCATTTCCACCACCAGGCGGCCTACCTCCGGCACGCGGGTGAGCGTGGTCAGCCCGTGGGGGGAGAGCTCCAGGATTTCCTGGCTCAGGTCCTTGCCGGCCTGCTGGCCGTTGTGCGCGCCGCCCTTCCACAGGTCGCTTTCGCTCATGTCGTAGATGACGCCGTCAATCGCCACATAGGCCGGGCGGCCTTCCTGGCCGTCAAACCGCGCCAGCTCCTCCAGTGTCAGGTAGAGGGGCTCCTTGGGAGCAGTTTCCATCAATGCCACGGCGCCGAGCATCAGCACGGCCGCCATGACCAGCGCGAACCATGTTTTTCTTGCGTTCATGGGTTGCGGTCTCCTTTCGATGTTTCAGGCACACGAAGATGCACCCAATATGTAAATACCCGGTGCTTTTTTTGCTTAAACACAGGGTTTTATTCCGTGCGGAAGGCGCCTGAAGGGCCATGAAACCTGTGAACAAACCTGTGTCGGCAGCCGCCCTGGCGGGCTGCTTTCCGGTCCCGGGCCAGTTGGCAGCCCGGCGGATTTGTACTATAATTGCTCCGGCTGCCAAAATCAGCCAGAAGGAAGCGTGAAGGAGCGGACATGCAGCGGCAGATCGTGTCAATCAATCAGGAGGAGTGCATCGGCTGCGGGCTGTGCGTCAATGCCTGCCTGGAGGGCGCCATCGCCCTGGTGGACGGCAAGGCCACCCTGCTGCGGGATGACTATTGCGACGGCCTGGGCAACTGCCTGCCCCACTGCCCGGCCGGGGCCATCACCATTGAAACCCGGCAGGCCCAGCCATTTGACCGGGAGGCGGCCCACCAGAACCTGGCGAAACGCGCCGCCCACGGCGCTGTGCCGCCCCTGGCCCCCGGCGCGCGGGGCCATGAACAGGCAGGCGCCCCGGATGCGCCCCGGCGCAATTTCCCGGTGCAGCTGCAGCTGGTGGCGGTCAACGCGCCCTTCCTGCAGGATGCCCACCTGCTGCTGGCGGCCGACTGCGCCGCCTACGCCAGCGGCAGCTTCCACCGCCAGTTTATGGACGGCCGCGTCACCCTGATTGGCTGTCCCAAGCTGGACCACCATGACCAGGCCGCCAAGCTGTTGGAGATTCTCAGCCACAACAACATCCGCTCCCTGACCCTGGTGCGCATGGAGGTGCCCTGCTGCGGCGGGCTTGAGCGCGCGGCGCGGCAGGCGGTCGCCGCCTGCGGGCGGCAGGTTGCCCTGCAGGTGGTCACCCTGAGCACCCAGGGAGAGGTTCTCAACACTTCGCAGGCCTGATGGCGGGCCTTGACCATATCAGAGCCCGGAAAATTTGATGAAAGGAGAAGCCCATGAAAGCACATGTAGATCAGGACGGCTGCATCGGCTGCGGCCTGTGCGCGGACGTCTGCCCGGACGTGTTCCGGATGGATGAGAACGGCTTGGCCGAGGCCTACGGCGACATTACGCCGGACAACCAGGCCCAGGCTGAGGACGCCCGTGACAGCTGCCCGGTGAGCGTAATTACCATCGAATAATTCACCCACTGGGTCGCGCCCGGGTGTCTGCGGACACCCGGGCGCTTTCTGCCTGTCCACATCCGCCTGACCCCGGGCCGCATTTTTTATGCACCTGTCCACAGGCTGCTGTTTCCACAGCCGGCGGGGTATGATACACACTGGAAGAAGTAGGTTTGGAAGGGGCTGCCGCCAAAGGCGGCGCCCCGGCGACAAAAAATGCAGGAAAGGGCACAGACATGGCACGGATACATAATTTTTCAGCCGGCCCGGCAGTATTGCCGGAAGAGGTGCTGCTGGAGGCGGCGCGGGACCTGCCGGATTATCAGGGCAAGGGCCTCTCCGTGATGGAGATGAGCCACCGCTCCGCCGCCTTTGGGGACATCATGGCGCAGGCCGAGGCCGATTTACGGCAGCTGGCGGACATCCCGGAGGACTATGCCCTGCTGTTTTTGCAGGGCGGGGCCCACACGCAGTTTTCCATGGTGCCCATGAACCTGGTCCGCAACGGCAAGGCCGATTTTGTGCTCACCGGGCACTGGGCCCAGAAGGCCATGGACGAGGCGGGGCGCTTTCTGGACGCGCGGGCGGTCGCCAGCAGCGAGGGCACGGGCTATGACCGCATCCCCGACCTGAAGGGCCTGAACATCCGCCCGGAGGCGGACTATGTGCACATCTGTGAAAACAACACCATCTTCGGCACGCAGTTCCACACCCTGCCCGACACCGGCGGCGTCCCGCTGGTGGGCGACCTGTCCTCGGACATCTTCTCCCGCCCGCTGGATGTGCGCCAGTACGGCCTCATCTACGCCGGCACGCAGAAGAACCTGGGCATCGCGGGGCTCACCCTGGTCATCGTGCGCAAGGACCTGGTGCGGGAGGACCTGCCAGGCACCGTGCCGCTAATGCTGGGCTACCACACCCACCTCAAAGCCGGCTCCAGGTACAACACCCCGCCCACCTTCTCCATCTACATGACCGGCCTGGTGGCCAGGTGGTTGCTTTCGGGCGGTGGGCTGGCGGGGGCGGCGCAGCGCAACGAGCGCAAGGCCCGGCTGCTGTATGAGACGCTGGATGAGAGCCCGCTGTTCAAGGCCAGGGTGCAGGAGGACAGCCGCTCGCTGATGAACGTGGTGTTCTCCACCGGGGACCAAGCCCTGGATGAGCGCTTTGTCAAGGGGGCGGAGGCCCGCGGCCTGTCAGGCCTCAAGGGCTACCGCACCGTGGGCGGCATGCGCGCCAGCCTGTACAACGCCCTGCCCTATGACAGCGTGGTGGCGCTGCGGGATTACATCAAGGAGTTTGAGGGGGAGCATCCATGCTGAAACCAAGAAACGTCGCCCTGTTCAACGACATTTCAGAAAAGGGGCTGGCTTATTTCGGCCCCAATTACACGATCACCAAAGACCCGCAGGATGCCGACCTGTGGCTGGTGCGCTCCCAGGATTTGCACCAGCAGCCCCTGCCGCCCCGCCTGCGCGCCATCGCCCGGGCGGGCGCCGGGGTGAACAACATCCCCATTGAACGCTGCACCGAGGAGGGCATCGTGGTGTTCAACGCCCCGGGGGGCAACGCCAACGCGGTGGCCGAGCTGGTCATCGCGGGCATGCTGCTGGCTTCCCGCGGGGTGCTGGACGGTGCCAACTGGCTGCGCACCCAGAAGGCCGACAAGGAGCTGGCCGGGCTGGCAGAGAAGCACAAAAAGGCCTTTTCCGGCACCGAAATCCGCGGCAAGAAGCTGGGGGTGGTGGGCCTGGGCGCGGTGGGCCACCTGGTGGCCAACGCCGCGGTCAGCCTGGGCATGGAGGTGCTGGGCTATGACCCCTTTATCTCCATTGAGTTCGCCCTGAAGCTGTCCCGCTCCGTTCACATCGCCCAGAACCTCAACGAGATGCTGGCCCAGTGCGACTACATCAGCCTGCACGTGCCGCTGATTGACAAGACCCGCGGCATGTTTGACCAGGAGCGCATCAACCAGTTCAAGCCCGGGGCGGTGCTGCTCAATTTCGCGCGCGACCTGCTGGTAGATGAGGATGCCCTGGGCCTGGCGCTCCAGTCAGGGGCCGTGCGCCGCTACGTGACCGACTTTGCCAACGAGCGGGTCATGGGCTTCCCCAACACCATCATCCTGCCCCACCTGGGCGCGGCCACCGAGGAATCCGAGGAGAACTGCGCCATCATGGCGGTGCAGCAGGCGCAGGACTTCCTCAACAACGGCAACATCACCAACTCGGTCAACTTCCCGGCCATCAGCCTGGGCAAGCTCACCCACCCCACCCGCATCATCGTGCTGCACCGCAACCTGCCCGGCATTTTAAGCCACATCACCACCCTGTTTGGCGAGAATGGCATCAACATCGACCAGCTGGTCTCCGCCAGCCGCGCCCAGGTGGCCTGCGCGCTGTTTGACCTGCCCGTCAACGTGCTCACCGAGTTTGCCATGCAGCTGGCCTCCCAGCCGGACATCCTCAAGGTACGCGTCATCTACGGCAAGGACGAGCCGCTGGAGGAGATGCGCCACATCGGGCAATAGGCCCCACCCAGGCCGGGCACAAGGCGTTACCAGGGCTATCCCGTTTCGGCCCCAGCCGGCGTGCCCCGGCAGCCTTCCCGCGCGCTGAAACACCGCAGGGATCAAACGGCCGGCAGCGCCCGCCAGCCCCAGGCCCGGCAGGCAGGGGCCTTGCGAGAAGGCTTTCCCCCCGCACAACACACCTGCCGCGGCTGATGACACAGGTTTACCATCAAGTGAAGCGGTCGGGCACGACCCACAAAGGAGGCACCATCATGGCAGACTGGCGCGCGCTGGGCATCCGCCCCGCTGACATCCTCATCCCCCGGCAGCCCTACCTCACCAGCCGCTGGCCGGTGGTGGCCCTGGACCAGTACACCTCCCAGCCCGAGGTCTGGCGCGCGGCGGAGGCCCAGGTGGGCGAGGCGCCCTCCACCCTGCGCCTGGTGGTGCCCGAGGCCTTCCTCGAGGAGACAGAGGTCCGCAGCGAGCAGGTCTACCAGGCCATGGAGGACTACCTGGCCCGGGACATCTTTGACACCCTGCAGGACAGCTTCGTGCTGGTGGAGCGGCAGACCCAGTCAGGCAGCCGCGTGGGCCTGGTGCTCACCATCGACCTGGAGCAGTATGACTACGCCCCGGGCAGCAGCGCCCTCATCCGCGCCACCGAGCAGACAGTGCTGGAGCGCATCCCGCCCCGCCTGCAGGTGCGGGAGCGCTCCGCGCTTGAGATTTCCCACGTGATGCTGTTGGTGGATGACAAGGCGGACAGCCTGCTGGGCCCGCTCTTCCAGCAGCGCGCCAGCCTGACCCCCGTGTATGACCTGGAGCTGCTCATGGACGGCGGGCGGGTGCGCGGCTGGCAGGTGGACAGGGCGCAGGACCATGAACAGCTCAACGTCGCCCTGCGCGCGCTGAAGGATCAGGTGGCGCCCGGCGGCCTGTTGTTTGCGGTGGGGGATGGCAACCATTCCCTGGCCGCGGCCAAGGCCTCCTGGGACAAGCAGAAGGTGGGGCTGAGCGAAGGGCAGCGGGAGGCCCACATCGCCCGCTTTGCCCTGGTGGAGCTGGTCAACCTGCACTCCCCGGCCCTGCTGTTTGAGCCCATCCACCGCATCGCCTTTGGCGCGGACAGCGCGCGGCTGCTGCAGGTGCTGGACCCCCTGGGCCCCAGGGAGGATCAGCAGGCGCCGGACATCACCCTGGTGGGCGCGCAGGGCGACCTGCCCCTGAAACTCACCCGGGTCAAGGGCCTGGTCACAGACGCCGTGCAGCAGCTGCTGGACGAGGCCAGGCTGCCGCTGGACTATGTGCACGGCATCCAGGCCCTGCGGGACATTGCCGCCAGCCAGGGCGGCACCGGCATCCTCATGCCCGACTTCCCCAAGGACCAGCTCTTCCCCACCGTGCAGACAGCCGGCCGCCTGCCCCGCAAAACCTTCTCCATGGGGGAGGCCAACGAGAAGCGCTTCTACCTGGAGGCGCGCAAGATCCGCTGACAGGCCGCCTTCCCAGCCGGCGCTGGCCTTGCCGGACTGGCCGCCTGCACCACAGCCCCGCGGGATCCCGCGGGGCTGTATCTGTTTAGCGCCCGGGGCCGCCCCGAAAAGCTGCCGGAATCCTAAGTGCCATCACCTGTTTTTCGCCCCCATTGTGTTGACAGCGCCCTCCTGCCGTGGTTTAATGATGCCTGCCATGAAGTTTAGGGATGCTAAACATCCCGGTGGGAGGATGCCATGGACATCGGCGGCACCCTGCGCCGGCTGCGGCTGTCGCGCAACCTGACCCAGGAAGACCTTGCTGACCGCTGTGAGCTCAGCAAGGGCTTTATTTCTCAGGTGGAAAACAACCTCACCTCGCCCTCCATCGCCACCCTGACAGACCTCATTGAATGCCTGGGCACCACCCTGCGGCAGTTTTTCAGCGAGTACGACCAGGAAAAAATCGTCTTCAAGCGCCAGGACATGTTTGAGAAGGAAGACCCGGACCTGCTGCGCGGCAACATCGTGTGGCTGGTGCCCAACGCCCAGAAGAACCGCCTGGAGCCGATGCTGGTCACCCTGGGGCCGGGCGGACGCACGGCCGAGTTTCCCGCGCACGAGGGCGAGGAGTTCGGCTATGTGCTGTCCGGGCGCATCGTGCTGATGAACGGCCAGCATCCCCACCCTGTCACCCGGGGGGAGAGCTTCTGCCTCAAGCCCAGCGCGCCCCACCACATCCTCAACCCCGGCAAGCGCGAGGCCCGCTTCCTGTGGGTCTCCACGCCCCCTTCCTTCTAAGCCCGGTATCACATCACGCCCGGAGGACACCATGCAAGAAAGACCACGGCTGATCAACCTGGAAAACGTCTCCAAGGAATATGACGGCGTGCGGGTGCTGTCAGACATCAACCTGTACATCCGCAAGAACGAGTTTGTCACGCTGCTGGGCCCCTCGGGCTGCGGCAAGACCACCACGCTGCGCATCATCGGCGGCTTTGAGCGCGCCACCACCGGGCGCGTGCTCTTTGACGGGGAGGACATCACCGACCTGCCGCCCTACAAGCGCAAGGTGAACACCGTTTTCCAGAAATACGCGCTGTTCCCGCACCTGAACGTGTTTGAGAACATCGCCTTTGGCCTCAAGGTGGCAAGGCGCCCGAAGGAGGAAATCCGCCAGAAGGTGGAGAAGATGCTGGCCCTGGTCAACCTGCGGGGCTATGGCAAGCGCAGCGTGGACAGCCTGTCCGGCGGCCAGCAGCAGCGCATTGCCATCGCCAGGGCCCTGATCAACGAGCCGGAGGTGCTGCTGCTGGATGAGCCCCTGGGCGCGCTGGACCTGAAGCTGCGCCAGGAGATGCAGCTGGAGCTCAAGCGCATGCAGCAGATGCTGGGCATCACCTTCATCTTCGTCACCCACGACCAGGAGGAGGCGCTGACGATGTCCGACATCATCGTGGTGATGAAGGACGG
>JAAYEI010000008.1 GCA_012728815.1 Clostridiales bacterium | reverse complement strand
CCAGCTTCATCATCGCCCACCGGCTGTCCACCATCCGCAAGGCGGACCGCATCCTGCTGCTGGAGGACGGCCAGATCACCGAGGAGGGCCGGCATGAGGAGCTGCTGCGCCGCCGCGGCGCCTACTACGAGCTGTACACCAACCAGTTCCGTGAGGAGGCCGCCAGCCAGGTGCTGGGCAAGAAGGACGGCAAAAATGAAGCCTGACGCGGTTGTAAAGGCGGTTGAAAATCCGGAACTGAAAGAGACAATCGCAAGCGCGGTGCTGAACAATCTGCCGGACTGGTTCGGCCTGCCCGACAGCACCTTAAGCTACATTCAGGACGCCAGGGAGCTGCCTTTTTACGCAGTATATGTGGATGATCAGCCTGTTGGCTTTGTCACCCGCAAGGACACCGCCAGGCACACCGCCGAGGTGCACTGCATGGGCGTGCTGCCGGAGCATCACCGCCAGGGCTTGGGTGAAAAATTGATACACGCCCTGGAAATGGACTGCAAACGCGGCGGATTGAAGCTGATGCAGGTGAAGACCGTGGATGAGGGCCACTACCCGGACAGCTACGACAAGACCATCGCCTTTTATGAGAAGATGGGCTTTGTCCGCTTAGAAGTTTTTCCGGAGATGTGGGACCCCTGGAACCCCTGCCTGGTGCTGGTGAAGCCGCTGTAAATCCATAACAATTTCCAATAAAAAATCATCAACGCGGTCCTTCAGTGAAGCGTTGATGATTTTTCATTTTTTAAAGGCAGCAGCTACCACTTGAGCGCTGTACCCGCGAGTGATAAAATATACCTTGGCTGAACACCAAGACCATATCGACAGCATGTGAGATACATCAATTGATTTGGATGGGAGGTTTGCATACAAGGCTGAACAGACAGCATGTCACATCTGCTGGTTGATCCACGCATCCCACTTCGTTCTGACGGTTCCTCTCCCGACACCGCCGATCGCATAAAAGCTATCCTGGCGGGCATCCTGTACGACATCACGCCGTCAAAAACCAAAGCTTTGGCCGGCACCGGGAAGGACACGGCCGAACCCCCCTCCCGGCGCGCTTACGGAACAGAAGGTGGGCAGGCAAGGGCCGTCACGGCCCGTATCAACCTGAGGAGATGCATATGAGAAAGTTTGTCTGTGCCTTGCTGACCGGGGCTTTGTTGCTCGCGCTGTGCGCGGGCACGGCAGGTGCCTCCGGCCTTCCCGGTTTTGAACCGCCGCCCATCCAGATTCCGCTTACCATCGTGATTCAAAACCCTAATCAGGACAAGACCACCGCGGTGGTCGGCGAAACCCTCACCGCAACCTGGCTGGTGTTTGGCAGCAGCCCTCCCTATGACAAGGTGTCCTCCTTCTGGATTCTGGATGAGGCCCTGGCGCCCAGCTTTGAGAAGGTGTCCGCCTCACCGGAGGACTATGTTAACAGCCTCACCTTCGCCAAACCCATGACCGCCCGGCTCGTGGTCCTGGTGCAGGATGGCGGCAGCAGCCTGTCAGTCAGCTCGGGCACCATCACGGTGAGCGAGCCGGAGCAGTTGAGCATTGCCATCACCTTTGACCGGCCCAGCGTTGCCCTGCACCAGGCCATCCATGCCAACTGGGAGGTCTCAGGCGGTGTGCCGCCCTACAAGCAGGTGATGTACAGCTGGATGCTCTACAAAGACGGGGTCTATTCCCAGACGCCCTACGCGGCGACCACCGCTGTTGGCAACAGCACTTTCGTGCCCACAGAGGGCGAAAGCCTAGCCCTGTCTGTCTCGGTCATCGACAGCGCGGTCAAGGCCAAGGACGTGACTTCCGCCTGGATTCCCATCCTCAGCCCCCTGCCCATCACCATCAAGCTGAACCCCTTGAGCAAGCCGGCGGTCACACTGGGAGACATCATCACGGGAAGCTGGTCTGTCTCCGGGGGCAACCTGCCCTATACCTCCATTCGCTTCCAATGGCTGCCCCTGTCTGGCGGCCAATCCTTGCCAGCCAGCTTCGGCATCGCCGCTGTGGAGGGTTACAGCAGCTTCTGGCCCAAGGCGGGCGACCAGCTCATCTTTTCCGTAGAGGTTGTCGACGCCGGCTTGTATACACAAAGCAAATCCGCCGCCGCCATCCCCATCCTGCCAGTTCGGCGCGGCGACGCCAACCAGGATGGCCTGGTGGACCTGTTGGACCTGGTCAGCATCATCAACTTCATCACCCTTGGCACCTTCCCCCAGTCCTACACAAACGCCAACGCGGATGCCAATGACCAGGTGAACATCCAGGATGTGGTGTGGGTGATCAACAACACCCTGGGCTTATAGGGCAGCAGAAAGCAGTGAAGCGCGACAACGATGGGCTTGTTG
>JAAYEI010000044.1 GCA_012728815.1 Clostridiales bacterium | reverse complement strand
TTCTCCTGCTGGTTCCGGACTTTGAGCTGTCCACCAGCCAGGCCCGCGCCGCCCTGCGCCCGCTTGTCAGCCTGCAGGACGCCGTGTATAATCTGTCCCATGCGGCCCTGCTGCTGCGCGCCCTGGAGACCGGCAGCCCGGTTCACCTGCGCGCCGCCATGCGCGACCGCCTGCACCAGCCTGCGCGGCTGGCCCTGATACCGGGCGGACAGGCGCTGATGGACGCGGCGATGGCCCGGGGCGCCCTGGGCTGCTGCCTGTCGGGGGCCGGGCCCAGCCTGCTGTGCCTGTATACTGACCAGGGCTTCCCCCACACCATGAATGCGCATATCAACTCCGGCTGTCCCGCCTGGCGCGCCCTGCCGCTGCGCCTGTGCGACCGGGGCGCCGCGTCAGAAAGGATGAACCCGCCTTGAGTCCCTACCTGCAAACCTTCATCGGCCTGATCATCCCCTTTGTGGGCACCACGCTGGGCTCCTCCATGGTGATCACCCTGCGCGGGGACATGAGCGTCCGCCTGCGCAAGGTGCTGCTGGGCTTTGCCTCCGGCGTCATGATCGCGGCCTCGGTCTGGTCGCTGCTGCTGCCGGCCATTGAAAAAGCGGAGGAGATGGGCCGCATCCCCTGGCTGCCGGCCGCCGCCGGCTTCCTGGCGGGCATGGGCTTTTTGCTGCTGCTGGACAGCCTCATCCCCCACCAGCACCTGGACGCGGATGAGCCGGAGGGCCTGCCCTCCACCGCGCGCAAGAACACCATGCTGCTGCTGGCGGTCACCCTGCACAACATCCCCGAGGGCATGGCGGTGGGCGTGGTGTTCGCCGCCTTCCTGTCGGGTAACAGCGACATCAGCTTCGCCAGCGCCATGGCGCTGTCCATCGGCATCGCCATCCAGAACTTCCCGGAGGGCGCGGTGGTGTCCATGCCGCTGAAGAACCACCGGACCAGTAAGTGGAAGGCCTTTGGCCTGGGCACCATGTCCGGCGCGGTGGAGCCGGTGGCCGCCTTCATCACCATCCTGCTCACCGGCCTGGTGGTGCCCATCCTGCCCTTCCTGCTGGCCTTCGCCGCGGGCGCCATGATCTATGTGGTGGTGGAGGAGCTCATCCCCGAGCTGCAGGTTGACACCCACTCCAATGTCGGCGTGATTGGCGTGGCGCTGGGCTTCACCGTGATGATGGTGCTGGACGTGGCGCTGGGTTAATCCCGCAGCCCCAGCCAGGCGCGCACCCACCGGATGATGTGGGGCTGGATGTGGGGGTAGCTGAGGGCCTCCGGCACCGCCTCAAAAAACCCCAAATGAACGATCTCATGCCTCAGCGGGCCCAGGGCATGGATGTCCGCGTAGAACAGACGGCCATAGACCGGCGGCGACCAGCCGCCGGTCGTTGTTTTTTCCTCCACGCTGTAGGCGCCTACAAAGCGCAGGTCATATTCCGTGGCGCCGCTCTCCTCCCGCAGTTCCCGGTGGGCAGCCTCCAGCGGCGCCTCCCCGGGCTCTATGTGCCCGCTGGGAAACTCCCAGGTGGGGCTGCCTGCCTTTTGCCCCCACACCCACAGCCCCCGGTACCTGGCCGGGATCAGGGCATACACCGGCTGGCCTGCCTCAACGCTGTAAAAGCGCAGGCGGGCCTGGTTGTTTTCAATCGTGGCCAGCGCCCTGACCGCCTCCGGCCCCTCATGGCACATCGTAGCCCTGGCCCTCAATGGCCGCCTTCATTTCATCCAGGCTGACCTGCGCCTGGTCATAGCTGATGGCGGCGCTGCCTGCCTCCAGGTCCACCTGAACCGCCCGCACGCCCGGCAGGGCCAGCAGCGCCTCCTTGACCGCGCGCTCGCAGTGCTGGCAGCTCATGCCCGCAATCCTGATGATGGTTTCCATCGCTTCATTGTCCTTTTTTTGTGTGAAATGGTTTAGGGCCCGATCCGGTAGAGCCGGCCCTGGTCGGTTACCGCGTACAGCGCGCCGTCCGCGCCCTGGGCGATGTCCCGGAAGCGCTGGCCTTCATGCTCCAGCAGCCGCTCCTCGCCCACCACCCGGTCCTCCTGCAACACCAGCCGGCTGATGTGGCTACCCGCCAGTCCGCCAATGAACAGGTTGCCGGCCCATTCGGGGAAACCGGCGCCGTCATGGAAGGCCATGCCGCTGGGGGCCAGCACCGGGTCCCAGTAGTAGGCAGGCTGGGCCATGCCCGCCATCTGCGTCAGCCCCCTGCCCACCGGCAGGCCGGAATACTCAATGCCATAGCTGATAAGGGGCCAGCCGTGGTTGTGCCCCGCTAAAATCAGGTTCAGCTCATCCCCGCCCCGGGGCCCCATCTCGCTGGCCCAGAGCTGCCCGGTCTGCGGGTGAATGGCCAGCCCCTGCACGTTGCGGTGGCCCAGGGAGAAGACTTCTGGCAGGGCCCCTGCCTGGCCGGTGAAGGGGTTGCCCGGCGCGGGCTGGCCATCCGCGGTCAGCCGCACGATTTTGCCATACCCGCTGCCCAATTCCTGCGCCAGCGGCCGGGTGTCATCGCCCTGGCGGTCCCCGGTGGATACAAAGAGGTGGCCCTCCCCATCCACCACCACCCGGCTGCCAAAGTGGCCCTGGCTGGGGTGGGCGGGCAGCGCGCGCCAGAGCACCTGGTAATCGGTGACGCCGCGCGCATCCTCCGCCAGGCGGCCGCGGGCCAGCGCGGTCACCGCGCCGCCGCTCAGGCGCTCGGCCAGGGTGAAATACAGTAGGCGGCTGCTGTCAAAATCTGGCGCCACCGCCACATCCAGCAGCCCGCCCTGCCCGCTGTCAGCCACATCCGGGATGCCATGGATGGGTTCGGACAACCCGCCCTCCCGGCTGTAGACGCGCAGGCCGCCCGCTTTCTGGGTGATGATGAGCCGCCCGTCCGGCAGCGCCGCCACCGCCCAGGGACGCTCCAGCCGGTCTGTCAGCACCTCCACGCTGTATGGCGTCTGGGTTTGGATGCCCGGTGCGCGGGTCTGGCCTGAAAAGGCAGGCTGGTAGGTGGTGTTGGCCGGCCGGCTCTCCACCGGCGGCAGGCCGGCTGCTGCGCCTGCTGGCAGCAGCGCGCCCATCATCAGGGCCAGGGCCACACAGGCCAGGCGTTTCATCGGCATGGCAGCTTCCTTTCCATGGGGTCGGGGGACAGGTGAACTACCAGGAATGTACCCGTGCGCCCGCCTGTCCACGCCGACAGGAGCTTCCCTGCCATTCCCGCCACCTGCCTGCTGGCGGTTCCTGGCGCCTGACGATGCTGTGCGTTGACCGCTTTCAAAGGGCAGGGTACACTAAACATACAGAACTGAATATGGCTTTTCTGACTGACTGAACCTACCCGGAGCCACGCTGCTGTGCGCCATCCCTGCGCCTGATGCGGATGCATGATGGCATCATCAGCTGAACACGATTGGCAGGAGGACAGACACCACATGAAAACAGCCGGCATCTTTCTTCACCCGCGCTTCCGGATTGGGCAGATTTCGCCCCGCCTGTACGGCGCTTTTCTGGAGCCGATTGGCACCATGGTCAATGGCAGCATGTATAACCCCAAACACAGGACAGCCGACAAAGACGGCTTCCGGCAGGACTTCATGGCGGCGCTCAAGGCCGCGGGGTTGCCCGCGCTCAGGTTGCCCGGCGGCAACTTCGTGTCCGGCTGGGATTGGAAGCATTCCATCGGGCCAAGGGACAAGCGGCGCGCGCAGCTGGACACCGCCTGGCATCAGTATTATACCAACGAGGTTGGCTATGACGAATACTTGAGATGGACCGAGGCGATCGGCGCCGAGGCGATGGTCACCATCAACCTGGGTACCAACGGCCTGCGGGATGCCCTTCACCAGGTGGAATATACCAACCACAAAGGGGGGAGCTACTGGGCGGACCTGCGTCGGCAGCACGGCCGCGAGGCGCCCTATGGTGTCAAAACCTGGTACCTGGGCAATGAGATGGACGGCCCCTGGCAAATAGGTTCCTTTGAGAAGGACCCCAAGGCCTATGGCGTCCTGGCGCATGAGGTGTCCAAGGGGATGAAGTGGACCGACCCTGGCATCGAGACGGTCGCCTGCGTATCCTCCTCACCCTTCCTTGCCCACTACCCGGACTGGGACCTGCAGGTGCTCCAGGAATGCTATGAAACGGTGGATTATATCTCGCTTCACCACTACCACATCGCAGCCCCGGGCAACTATGAGGCGCTGCTGGGCGGATCCTGTTATTTTGAGGACTATATCAGGACGGAAATCGCGCTGTGCGACTTTGTGCAGACCAAGCTGCGCTCGCCCCGCAGGATGCTGCTGTCCTTTGACGAGTTTGGCTCCAGGCAGCAGGAGCTGAAGGGCGTCCTGCCCGGCCGCGGCGCGGAGTGGCCACACACCTTTGACCGCCATCGTGAGTATGTCCGCCATGACCCGGACAACATGGTGCCCACCACGGCCTTTGTCCAGCGCGGTGACATGCTCGACGCGCTGTCCTCGGCGTCAACGTTGCTGACGCTGCTCAAGTACGCCGACCGCATCAAGATCGGCTGCATGACCTCCGGGCTGCACACACTGGTCGCCGCCAACCGCGACCATGTCTTTAAACCCATTGCCCATTACCCTTTCAAGCTCATGATGCAATATGGCCAGGGCGTTTCGCTCAGGACCGAAGTAACCTGCGACACCTTTGACATCCCCGGCTACGCGCCGACTCACCAGTTCCAGTACAGCGCGCGCAAAGGCATCCGCTATGTGGACGCGGCGGCCGCTTATCACGCTGCAGCGGGCGAGCTGGCTGTATTTGTGGTCAACAAGGACGCAGGGCAGGACCGGCTGCTGGAGATTGACATCGGCGCCTTTGAGGGCTGTCGCCTGCTGGAGCACCAGGTATTGCACAGTGCGGACCTCAATCAGATGAACACCTTTGAAACGCCCGACGCCGTCCTCCCGGTCAGCAACCCGGACGCCTCCATGAAGCACGGCAAACTGAGCGCCGTGATACCGCGGCTGTCCTTTAACCTGTTTCGCATGGCAGTCAAAGGTTTGTGAGGTGCCTTTGCCCGCCAGCGGAAGGTTTGGAGCAGACAAATTTTCTTGAAATCATTTGTATTTATTTGCTGTTTGATGACCAGGAGCAACAGTTTTTCTTGACGGGCCTGCCCGGTTTGCGGTAAAATAAACTTACTGAACAGTTTTTCTTGACGGGCCTGCCCGGTTTGCGGTAAAATAAACTTACTGAATGCCCTGCATAGCGAACAAGTCCACAGAAGGTGAACCTGTGTGTTTGGCCTGACGGCTTGAACATAAATCAAGAAGAACAAGGAGGATCTTTATCAATGAGGGGTACAAAGCGTTTAATCTGCCTGATTCTGGCGGCCATCCTCTCCTTGGGTCTGGCAATGGGAGCCCTGGCCCAGGATTATGAACGGGTGACCATCACCTACACCGGCCCGCAGGTCGTCGCGGGGTATGACTACAACACGGGCGATGAATACAGCAAGTTCATTCTTGACAAATTCAATTTCGAGTTCCAACCGACCAATGTCCCCTGGGGCGAGTGGAACAGCATGCTCAGCACCTGGATTATGTCCCAGGATATGACCGATGTGGCCAACTTCAATTACGGCGACGGCACCCATGCCGACGCGTCCAACTTCGTCTCCCAGGGGCTGATCAAGCGCCTGCCGGATGACTGGAAGACCCGCTGGCCCGGCGTCGCCAAGGTATATGAGACCACCAGCCTGGGGCCGATGCTGGAGGAGCTCTACGGCGGCACCTACTTCATTCCGCGCGCCCGCTTCTTCTACAACCTGCCCGGCCAGCCACTGGCCAACCACTGGTCCGTCTGGGTGCGGTCTGACTGGGTTGAGGCCGTGGGCAAGGAAGTTAAAAACCACTACACCATCCCTGAGCTGCTGGAGATTGCCCAGCTGATCAAGGACCAGGATCCGGGCAATGTCGGCCCGGCGCTGGTTCCAATGTCCATGGACAACGGCAACGCCGCCCGTTTCTTTGTGGAGGCCAACAGCACCTACTGGGACACCTTTTACAAGGGTGAGGACGGCAAGTACGCCTGGGGCGCGGCAGCGCCCGAGACCCTGGAAGGCCTGAAGCTCTGGTATAAGGCCTACAGCACCGGCATTCTGGACCCCGAATACTACCTGCTGACCTATGAAAAGGACATGGAAAAATTCCAGACCCTGGGAACAGCCGGCATCTCCTACCTGGGCGGCCAGACCGCGGACATGGAAAACTACCGCATCCTGTTTGAGCGCCGCACGGGCGTGGATGCCAGCGCCTTCTTGATGGCTACACTGCTGGGCGCCGATGGCCATTACCACCAGCGTGACCTGATCAACTTCTGGGGCGCGGTCTGCTTCAGCCCCGATGTGGATGACGCGGTCTTCGAGCGCTGGATGGACCTGATGGAGTTCACCTCCAGCAAGGAAGGCTATCCCGGCACCCAGATGGGCCTCAAGGGCGTTGACTGGGACTTTGACGCCAACGGCGAAATCGTCTCCCTGGTTGAGCCGGGAACCCTGCTGGCCGGTGCTGTGGGCGAAGGCAAGTACCCAAGCCTGGGCCATGTGCTGGGCTCCGTCATCCTCTGGGACGACCTGGCCTTTGACAACCCCAACATCGCCAAGGAATACCGCGAGGAGTCCAGGGCCTTGTACGCCAACCGCTATGAGTTTGGCGCCCCGGATACCTTTGTCTCCGCTGACTGGAACCTCTGGCTGAACTTCACTGACAACCTGCGCAGGGCCAGGGGCATTGACTACGGTGTTGAATACTCCAACCTGGTGACCAACGCCAGCAGCGAGGAGGACCTGGTCGCCCGCTACAACGCCTGGATTGAGTCCCAGATGAGCCTGGTGCAACCGGTGCTTGACGAGCTGAATCCCTGACCCTCTGACGCATTGAGCGCCTGACGTTCGTGCGTGGTGTATGCCCGGGGCGGCGCGCCGCCCCGGGCATCTGTAAACCACAGAAAGGGGATGAACCATGAGCGCTTCATCTCACGACGCGCAGATGCGCGGCTTCAAAGGCTATTTCCGGAATCTCGGCAGGGGCATCCTGAAGTACAAGGAGAAGTACCTGCTGATCCTGCCGGGGCTGACCTGGTACGCGGTGTTCGCCTACATCCCGATTTTCGGGCTGTCATTGGCGTTCAAGAAGTACATCGCCAGGCTGGGCCTGTTTGGCAGCCCCTGGATTGGCTTTTCCAACTTCCAGAACGTGTTTGCCGACCCGGCCTTCCTGCAGTCCATCTTCACCACCCTGAAAATCAACGCGGGCAGGCTGCTGTTCGTGTTTCCCTTTCCCATTTTTCTGGCGCTGGTTTTAAACGAGGTGCGGCTGGGACGCCCCAAGAAGATATTGCAATCGGTATTCACCTTTCCGCATTTTCTGTCCTGGGTCATCGTCGCCAGCATCATGGTCAATATCCTGGGGCAAAGGGGGCTGGTCAACTCCTTCATGGGCGGTGTCTTTGGTGCCAAGCCCGTCAGCTTCCTGGGCATCCCCTCCTACTTTCTGCCCATTGTCTACCTGACCGACATCTGGAAGAGCGCCGGCTGGAGCGCCATCATCTACATGGCGGCCATCGCCGGCATCGACACGGAGCAGTATGAGGCCGCGGAAATTGACGGCACGACGCGCCTGCAGCGCATGTGGTACATCACCCTCCCCGGCATCAAATCGACCATTGTCGTCCTGCTTATCCTGGCCATGGGCTACCTGATGTCCGGTGGCTTTGACCAGATCTTCAACCTCAGCAACCCGGCAACCATCCGGGTGGCGGAGACCCTGGACATGTACATCTACCGCATTACCTTCCGCGGCTCGGTGGACTTTTCCTTTTCCGCCGCGGTGGCGCTGTTTCGCTCTGTGATCAACCTGGTGCTGCTCTTTTCCGCCGACCGCATCATGCGGCGCGTCAGCGGTTCGGGGCTTTTGGCCTGAGGGGGGAAGGAGGAGAACATGTCAACAAAGCATTACAAGGAGAAGAACCATTTCCGCGAGCGGTTTGAGCTGCTGGACGGGATCATCCTGGCCTTCCTGCTCATCCTGGCGGCCGCGATTGTCATCCCCTTCATCAATGTCATCGCCACCTCCTTCGCCACCCAGAAGGAGGCGTCCGAGACCGCGCTGCTGCTGGTGCCCCGTGAGCCCACGATTGACAACTACTACCGCCTGTTCCAGGACCCGCGCATCGTCATCGGCTACAAAACCACCGCGTTCATCCTGTTGCTGGGCGTGCCCATCAACCTGATGCTGACCACCAGCCTGGCTTATGGCCTGACCCACATCAACTTCCCCGGCGCAAAATTCTTCTTCTACGCCATTTTGCTGACCATGCTGTTCAACGGCGGCATTGTGCCACTGTACCTGCTGATGATGCAGCTGGGCCTGACCAAGAGCATCTGGTCAGTCATCCTGGCCTATGGGGTCAACACTTTCTACTTCATCGTGATGCGCACCTACATGACCACCCTGCCGGAGTCCCTGATTGAGTCGGCCAAGATTGACGGGGCCAATGAGCTGCAGGTCATGTTCCGGATCATTCTGCCGCTGTCCAAGCCCATCATCGCCACCATCCTGCTGTTTTACGCGGTGGACCGCTGGAATGAGTGGTTCAACGCAATGGTCTTCCTGCGCCGCAACGACCTGATTCCCCTGCAGCTGGTCTTGCGCATGATTGTCATGGACTCAGTGATTGTCAACTCGCTGTCAATTTCCGGCCCGCGCATCCCGCGGTTTACCGAGGGCATCCAGACCGCCGCCATCATCGTCACGATGCTGCCCATCATGCTGGTCTTCCCTTTCCTGCAAAAGTACTTCCTGAAGGGCATCATGATCGGCGCCGTCAAGGCGTAGGGCAAAGGAAGCCCCCTGATGAGAGCGGTCATCAACACACCCGGAAAAGGCCCGCGAATCACCCGGCACATCAACCGCCACTTTTCGACCCCTTGGCAACCTCGTCTACAACGGCGGCTACCGGGCGGGGCCGGATTCAGCCCTGCCACACGTCTGGGGCATCCGACAGGACATCGGGGACGCGATGACGGCCATTTGGGCGCCCAACATCCGCTGGCCGGGCGGCTGCTTTGCCGAGGGCTACTGCCGGATGAACCGCATCGGCCCCTCTTCTTCCCGCGCTTGGGTTTGGACCAATACCTACCAACAAGGAGAACAACATGATCATCCAGTCCGGTGAATATACCTTGCACTTTGTGGACGGCGGCCTGCGGGTGCTGCGCGGCGATGCCCTGCGCTGTTTCAACCGTCGCCCGATGTATGCCTTCATCAAAACCGCGCTGTCCATCACAGAGTTCTATGACGCGCCCTATGAGAAGGTCAGCCAGGCCGGCCAGACGGTGACCGCCGGCGGTGTGCTGCGGTCGCCCACAGGCTCAGAACTGGCCTTCCAGGATACCTACGAGGCGGCAGACACCGGCTTCAAGGTGTCAAGATCCGTCAAGGTGCTCAAGAATGTTGACGACTATGGCTTTGCGACCAAGTTTTCCCTGGTGTTGGCACCCTCTGAGGAAATCCGGGATTATGATTATTTCGCGCCTGCCAACTGGTACAAGCTCAACGAGTACGCCAAGCCCCATGTGATGGGCTTTGACCTGGACTGCGAGTACTTCTGGCGCAGGGAGGTCAACT
>JAAYEI010000043.1 GCA_012728815.1 Clostridiales bacterium | reverse complement strand
GAAAACCCTCGTCCCCACCCGACAAAATCGAAGATTTTGGAGGAAAAGGAGCCGCGACGCAGCGTGTGAGAGGGGATTTCCAAAGGAAATCGCCGCGAACTGAGCGTAGTCCGCGGCGACGTGGTGCCGGTGACCGGACTCGAACCAGCACGGCCAGGGGCCTGGGGATTTTAAGTCCCCTGTGTCTGCCATTCCACCACACCGGCGTTTGCGTTGATAACACTAAGGATTTACGGGCGATTTGTCAAGCAATGATAGGAGTGGGCAGCGTCAAGACGGCAGGAGTGTCATGTAGAGGAGGCAGGCAACCAGGTGGGAGGATGACAGAGAGAACGTGACCTGGTCCCTGCCAGGCCTCCCCGTCCCGGCTACAGCTCAAACTCCTCCATGGGCTCAATCTCTTCCAGCTGAAGCCCCGGGTTTTTCTCGGCGGCCAGGCGGATGGACCATTCGTTTTCAAAAAAGAGCACCGGGTTGCCCTGGGCGTCGGTGCCCCGGGCGGTGGTGGAGGTAAGGGCCAGGTCGGCGATGGGCCTGGGGCTGTCTGCCACCCAGCGCACATGGCGCCAGGGCAGCGTGTCCATGGCCAGCTCAGCGCCGTACTCGTTCTTGAGGCGGTGGGCCAGCACGTCAAACTGCAGCACGCCCACCACCCCCACGATACTTTGCTCCAGCCCGGTCTCATCCCGGGTGAAGGTCTGGATGGCGCCCTCCTCGCTCAGCTGGGCGATGCCCTTCAGGAACTGCTTGCGCTTCATGCTGTCCAGCGGGCGCACCCGGGCAAAGTGCTCCGGCGCGAAGACGGGGATGCGGCCAAAGCGCAGGCCCTTCTGCTGGCTCAAGGTGTCCCCCAGGCGGTAGATGCCCGGGTCAAACAGGCCGATGATGTCCCCGGGGTAGGCCACCTCCACCAGGGCGCGCTCATCCGCCATGAACTGCTGGGGCGCCTTGAGCTGGATCTGCTTGTCCTGCGCGGAGTGCCAGGCATTCATGTCGCGGCGGAAAACGCCGCTGACCACGCGCACAAAGGCCAGGCGGTCGCGGTGGGCCGGGTTCATGTTGGCCTGGATTTTGAACACAAAGCCTGAGAAATCAGGCATTTCAGGGCTGATCAGCCCCTGGGCGCTCTGGCGGGGGGTGGGCGGGAGGGTGTAGCGCAGGAACCGGTTGAGGAAGGGCTCCACGCCGAAGTTGGTGATAGCCGAGCCAAAGAACATAGGCGTGAGCTCGCCCCGGCGCACAGCCTGCAGGTCAAAGGGGTCGCCCGCCTCGTCCAGCAGCTCCACCTCCTCCTTCAGGCGCCTGAGGTAGTGGGCCTCCAGCATCCCCGGCAGGGCGGGGTCCGTGAGGGCCAGCTCGGTGCGGGCGGCCTTGGTGCGGCCATGGTCGCCGGAGAAGTAGATCTCCACGGATCGGGTGTCACGGTGGTAGACGCCCTGGAAATCCCCGTCCGTGCCGATGGGCCAGTTGACCGGGCAGGCGCGGATGCCCAGCACCTGCTCCAGCTCCTCCATCAGGTCAAAGGGGTCGCGCGCGGCGCGGTCCATCTTGTTGACGAAGGTGAAGATGGGGATGCCGCGCATGCGGCACACGCGGAAGAGCTTGCGGGTCTGCTCCTCCACGCCGCGGGAGGCGTCCAGCAGCATCACGGCGCTGTCAGCCGCCACCAGAACCCGGTAGGTGTCCTCAGAAAAATCCTGGTGGCCGGGGGTGTCCAGGATGTTGATGTGGTAGCCGTCAAAGGAGAACTGCATGGCGGAGCTGGTGACCGAGATGCCGCGCTGTTTCTCAATCTCCATCCAGTCGCTGGTGGCGTGCGCCGTCGCCTTGCGCGCCTTGACGCTGCCCGCCTGGCGGATGGCCCCGCCGTACAGCAGCAGCTTTTCCGTCAGCGTGGTCTTGCCCGCGTCCGGATGGCTGATGATGGCAAAGGTGCGCCGCCGGGCAATCTCCTTCAAGCGTTCGTCCATGGTTCCCCCTGTGTCGGCCGTCAAAGCGGCAATCACAAATTATATGGTCCGCCCAGGGTCTTGTCAAACCTGGCACACACCCGCCGCCCGCGAAACTGCCCACGCCTCATGCCCCCTCCGCGGCCCGGCCGCCCCGGGTTGGCCCCTGCGCGCAGCCCTGCAGGCAAACGGCGCGAAAACCGCCTTCGGGCATTGAAAAACGCCGCGGAACATGGCAAGATGAACGCAGACAGCCGGCTTTCAGAGCGCCGGCCAAACAAATACAGGAGGGATCGCATGTCTTTCAAAGTCACCTTCATCGGGGCGGGCAGCCTGGGCTTCACCAGGGCCCTGCTGACGGACATCCTGTCCGTACCGGAGCTGCGCGGCATCCAGGTCGCCTTCACCGACATCAACCAGCACAACCTGGACATGGTCACCCAGCTGTGCCAGCGGGACATCGACGAGAACGGGCTGGACATCAAAATCCACGCCACCACCGACCGGCGCGAAGCGCTCAAGGGCGCCAGGTACGTCATCAACTCGGTGCGCATCGGGGGGCTGGAGGCCTTTGAGACCGACATCAACATCCCCCTCAAGTACGGCGTGGACCAGTGCGTGGGCGACACCCTGTGCGTAGGCGGCATCATGTACGGGCAGCGCGTCATCGCCGCGATGGCCGATTTCTGCAAGGACATGCGTGAGGTGTGTGAGCCCGGCGTGCTGCACCTGAACTACTCCAACCCCAACGCCATGGTCACCTGGGCCTGCAACACCTTCTTTGGCGTCAACACCATCGGCCTGTGCCACGGCGTGCAGCACGGGCACGAGCAGATCGCCAAGGCCCTGGGATACACCAGGGACGAGGTGGACATCATCTGCGCGGGCATCAACCACCAGACCTGGTACATCTCCGTCAAGCACCAGGGGAAGAGCCTGCTGGACAAGATCCTGCCCGCTTTTGAGGCGGATGAGCGCCTGGCCCGCACCGAAAAGGTGCGCATTGACGTGCTGAAGCGCTTCGGCTACTACTCCACCGAGTCCAACGGCCACCTGAGCGAGTACCTGGCCTGGTACCGGAAGCGCCCGGAGGAGCTGCCCCAGTGGATTGACCTGGAGCAGGATGCCTGGGGCAGCTGGATCCACGGGGAAACCGGCGGCTACCTGCGCGTGTGCACCGAGGGCCGCAACTGGTTTGAGGTGGACTTCCCCAACTGGCTCAAGGAGCCGCCCAAAAAATACGATGGCAGCGCGCGCGGCAGCGAGCATGGCTCCTACATCATTGAGGGGCTGGAAACCGGGCGCACCTACCGGGGCCATTTCAACGTGGTCAACCAGGGCGCCATCAGCAACCTGCCGGATGACTGCGTGGTGGAGGTGCCGGGCTACGTCAACTACAACGGCGTGCAGATCCCCGCTGTGGGCGACCTGCCCCTGGGCTGCGCCGCCATCTGCATGCAGTCCGTGTCCGTCCAGCGCATGGCGGTGCAGGCGGCCATCACAGGTGACGCCACGCTGCTCAAGCAGGCGGTGCTGCTGGACCCGCTGACCGGGGCGGTCTGCAACCCGCCGGAGGTCTGGCAGATGGTGGATGAGATGCTCATCGCGCAGGAGCGCTGGCTGCCCCAGTACAAGGATGCCATTCAAAGCGCCAAGGCGCGCTTCGCGGAAGGGAACCTGCTGCCCACCAGGGAGGGCTACCAGGGCGCCGCGCGGCTGGCGGTGAAAACCGTGGAGGAAATGGGCAGGGAGAAGGACAAGGCCCGTGCCATGGCCGGGGCCGCCGCCAAAGAGAACATCGACAACGAGGCCAATTAAGCAAGCCGCGGGGCCTTTCCCCCGCGGCCAAACCAGCACCACAGCAAGGCAGGCTGCCGAAATCCGGCAGCCTGCCTTGTTGCTGAAAAGGTTTTGTTCAGGCCCGGTCAGTGGAACTTGGGCATCCAGTCCCCGTGGGCCTCAATCATCTCATCCACCATGCTGATGATGTCATCAATGCTCAGCTCCGCGGCGGTGTGCGGGTCCAGCATGGCCGCGTGGTAGATGTGGTCGCGGCGCTTGGTGACCGCCGCCTCTATGGTGATCTGCTGGACGTTGATGTTGGTCATGTTCATGGCGGCCAGCTGGACCGGCAGCCTGCCCACCCGGGTGGGCGCCACCCCGGCGCCATCGACCAGGCAGGGCACCTCCACACAGGCGTTCCCGGGCAGGTTTTCAATCAGGTGGCCGGTGTTGAGCACATTGCCGCCGATTTTGTAGGGCCGGTTGGTCAGCATGGCTTCCATGATGTGGCTGGCGTACTCAGGGGAGCGCTCATGGGCCAGGGTATCCTGGGACAGCAGCATCCGGCTGGCCTTTTCCCAGCCTTCAATCTGGGCGACGCAGCGCCTGGGATACTCATCCAGGGGGATCTTGAAGCGCTCAATCAGTTCAGGATAGCGGGCCTTGATGTAGAAGGGGTTGTACTCGGCGTTGTGCTCAGAGGACTCCGTGCAGTAGTAACCCAGCTTGTCAATGTAGTCATAGCGCACCAGGTCCGCCAGCAGGGCGCCGCCCACGTCGTGCGCCACGCCGCCCCGCGCGGACAGGTCCTTCGCCCGGCGCTTGATTTCGGGGTAGAGGTCCACCCCGTCCCGGTCCCTGATGTCCAGCAGCCAGGCCATGTGGTTGATGCCGGCGATCAGCTCCCGGTGCCCGGGCACCTTGTCCTCCATACCCAGGTCGCGGAAGAGGTGCTCGACACAGACCTGCACGCTGTGGCACAGGCCCACGGTCTTGACCCCGGTATAGCGCAGCATGTAGCCGGTTAGCATGGCCATGGGGTTGGAGTAGTTGAGCAGCCAGGCGTCCGGGCAGGCTTCCTCCATGGCCCGGCCAAACTGCTCCATCACCGGGATGGTGCGCAGCGTGCGCATGATGCCGCCGATGCCCAGGGTGTCCGCGATGGTCTGGCGCAGGCCGTATTTCTTGGGGATTTCAAAGTCCGTGATGGTGCAGGGGTCATACCCGCCAATCTGCACCGCGTTGACCACGAAATCCGCTCCCTTCAGCGCGGGCTTGAGCTGCTCCAGCCCCAGGTAGGTCTTGATGCGCGCCCTGGCGTCCAGGCCCTTGTTCAAGGCCTGGATGACGCGCTCGGATTCAGACAGCCGCGTGGGGCTGACATCGTACAGCGAAATCTCCAGCCCGTCCTCCACCAGCGGCTGTGAGGCCATGCAGTCGCCCAGCACGTTTTTGGAGAAAATGGTGCTGCCCGCTCCCAGGAAGGTAATTTTCATTTGAATGCTCTCTCTTTCGTAGGAATCAGCCCTTCACGCTGCCCAGCACCAGGCCGGTGGTGAAGTACTTTTGCAGGAAGGGATAGACAATCAGCAGCGGGGTCAGCCCCAGGAAGAGCTGGGCCGCGCGGCCGGTCTGCTCATTCATGCGCGCGAGCAGCTGGTAGTAGTCCGAGCCTGACTGGCGCAGCATGTCGTTGAAGTTGGTCAGCAGGGTCTGCAGGTAGGTCTGCAGCGGGTAGTTGCGCGGGTCGTGCATGAACAGCGCGCCGGTGAGCCAGTCGTTCCAGTGGTAGACGAAGGAGAACAGGCCCACCGTGGCCAGGGCGGGCTTGAGCACCGGCAGGATGATGGTGAACAGCGTCTTGATCTGCCCCGCGCCATCCACCATCGCGGCCTCCTCCAGCTCCGGGGGCAGCCCGCGCATGAAGTTCATCAGGATGACCATGTTGTACACCGGCACGGACAGGGGCAGCACCAGGGACCAGATGCTGTTCATCAGCCCCAGGCGGTTGACCAGGATGTAGTAGGGCACCAGGCCGCCACCAAATAGAATGGTGAAGATGTAGAAGGCCATGTAAAAATTGCGGGCGCCGAACACGCTTTTGGGCTTGGACAGCGGGTAGGCGGTGGTAATCATCATGAACAGGTTGATGGAGACCCCCAGCAGGCAGCGCACAACAGAGACCCACAGGGCGCGCAGGAACTTGCCGTTGGTGATGGCAAACTCATAGGCCATGGTGGTGAACTGCACCGGCCAGAAATAGACCTTGCCGGTGGACACCGCCGCGGGGGAGCTGAAGGACACCGCCAGGGTGTTGAGCACCGGCAGGAAGCAGCTCAGGCACACGAGGATGATGGCCGTGTAGTTGAAGACGCGGAAGACTTTCATTCCACGGGTTACGGTATGCATGCCATCACCTCCTAAAACACGCGGTAGTTCGCAAAGCGGTAGGCAACCCACAGCGACAGGGAGATCAGCGTGCAGGAAATCACGCTCTTGAACAGGCCCACCGCGGTGCCGATGGCGTACTTGCCGTTTTGCAGGCCCAGGCGGTAGACAAAGGTGTCGATGATGTCGCCGGTGGGGTAGACCGCCGGGGAGTAGAGGTTGTACACCTGGTCAAAGCCGGCGGAGAGCACGTTGCCCAGGGCCAGCACCACCATCAGCACGATGATGGGGACCAGCAGCGGGATGGTCACATAGCGGGTCTGCTTCCAGCGGCCCGCGCCGTCTATCACCGCCGCCTCGTACAGCTCCGGGTCGATGGAGGTGATGGACGCCAGGTAGACCACCGTGCCAAACCCAAAGGTTTTCCACACGTCTGACAGGATGATGGTCCAGGGGAAGACGCTGCGGTTGGAGATGAACTGCACGGGGCGGCCCCCCAGCGCCTTGATGACGATGTTGATGATGCCGTCAGACGCCAGGAGGTTGAGCAGGATGCCGGCCATGATGACCCAGGAGATGAAGTTGGGGATGTAGACGATGGTCTGGAAGATGCGCTTGGCGCTGGTCAGGCGCACCTCATTGAGCATCAGCGCGAAGCTGACCGAGGCCAGGGTCTGCAGCACGATCTTGAACAGGGAGATATAGAAAGTGTTGAAGATGGCCCGCAGGAACTGCGGGGTCTGGAACACCAGCTGGAAGTTTTCAAGCCCCACCCAGCGTGAACCGATGAAGCCCAGCCCGGGGTTGTAATCCTGAAACGCCATCACGATGCCGTAGATGGGCAGGTAGGAAAAGATGAAGGTCAACACCAAGCCAGGAAGGAGCAGCATGTGGTAGGGCCATTCCTTCTTCAGCCGTCTTTGCATTTCCACTCCTCCTTTACAGAAGGATTCAGCGACGGCAGGCCGCCGCTGAATCCTGGTCTAATGCCGTTGATTGCTGAAGCTGCTTGCTTATTGGCCGCCGTAGCTGGCGTTGACCGCGTCCTCCATGATCTGGCCGCCCTGGGCATACCAGTTGGCCAGCACGGTGTCATAGTACTCCACAGGCTGGATGCCCATGATGATCTCCATGACGCCGTTGAGGATGATGTCAATCGTGTTGATGGTCTTGTCAAACTCGACGGGCGGCGGGCCCCAGACGTCGGTGCGCTTGATGAAGCCGTTGTCAATCAGGAACTTGCTGTTGTCATACGCGCAGCCGTCAAAGCCCTGCTGCAGGTAGGCGCCCAGGCCGCCGGGGTTCTTCTCGTTGATCCAGCTGATGGAGTCGGAGTACTTCTTCTTCATGCCCGCGGTGAACAGCTCGGAGGTGTCGCCGGTCTTCAGCGCGTGCAGCACATGCTCAAACTGGATCATGTCGGCCATCGGGTCAATGATTTCAAGAGACCCCGGGGTATGCTCGCGCTGGCCGTCGGTGAAGCCCTTGAACTCCTCCTCGGTCATCACGGTGTCCGCGTCAAACATGATGTGGTCGGTGAAGCTGAGCAGCTTCATCACCGCCGCGGGGTTTTCGCAGGTCTTGGCGATGACTATGACGCGGTTGTTGGGGAAGCCCACCTGGCCCAGCACCTGGGAACCGTCCATCGTCGGGAAGGGGAAGGGAATCATGTAGGCGTTGTCGCTGCCCTGGGCGGCCACAAGGTTGGGCCCCACATGCCAGCCCTGCCACTGGTAGTGCGGCTGCATGCCGGCCTTGCCGTTGACCAGGTCCTGGATCATCTTGTTCATGTCGGCGTTGGCAAAGTCGGCGCTGATGATGCCGTCCTCATACCACTTGGCCCAGTATTGCAGCGCGGTCTTGAACTCCTCATGGGCGATGCCCGCCTTGATGCGGCCGGTGTCATCCTTGTACCAGAAGTACTGCGCGTTGGGGTTGGCCGGGTTGCCCAGGTAGACGCCGAACATGGGCCCGGTCATGAAGAGGTGCTCCAGCGTGTTGGAGATGGCCAGGCCGTAGCCGCCGTATTTCTCCATGAAGAGGGCGGCCAGGTTTTCAAAATCTTCCACGGTCTTCAGGGCCGGGGAACCGGCGTCCTCGTACCAGTCCTTGCGGATCCACAGGTCCTTGGGCTGGTCGATGATGCCATAATAATATTCCGGAATGCCGTAGATCCGGCCGTCCACCGTGCTCTGCTTGATGGTGTCCGGGTCGGTCTTCTCATAGTCCCGGATGCGCTGGGAGGCATGCTCATTGTACAGGTCCGTCAGGTCCATGATCAGCCCCGCGTCCATCAGCTGGCGGAACTGGACATAGTTGACCTTGAAGGTGTCCGGCAGCTGCCCGGTGGCGATGGTCATGTTGAGCTTGGAATCATACTGGGTGTTGCCGTCATCCACCCACAGGTGGGTGACCTCGATGCCCAGCCTGTCCAGCCAGGCGCGCGTCCAGGGGTTGGAGGTGTGGGTGTCCCCATCCTCGTAGACGATGTCCGCGCCCGCGCCCTTGACCGTGGTGATGTTGACCACCGTCTCATAGGGGGCGTCCCAGTTCCCCTCGGGGATGGGCACAAACTCGCGCGTGCCCACCGGCGCCTGCGCAAGGGCAGGCAGGGCGGACAGCACCATCGTCAGCATCAGGAGCGATGCCAGCAGGTTCCGGGCTATTTTTCTCATGGAAGGACCTCCTTGTATATTTCTATGGTGTGCCAATCATACAAGACGGGGGTGCCTTCGTCAAGTGGTCGGTATCCGGGCGGTATTGACATGCACCCGCCCCGCGGCACAAAAAACCCCGGGCACAGGGCCCGGGGATAGGTCATGATCCTTGAACTCAGTAGATGGCGGCCACGATGATGCCGTCCATGTTGTCGGTGGAAGCCAGGTAGTCCACCGCGCGGGCGGGCAGCGAGATGGTGGTGTCAGTGCTGCCCCCGGGCAGGCGGTATATCTCGTACCTGAGGACGCCGTCCTCATAGACCGCGATGTGGGGGTGGGCAATGAGGTGGTCGATGTACTCCTCCAGGGAGAAGCCCAGCACCTGCATGGCGGCGGCATGGGGCACGCCCACATAGCGGTAGGTGTCCATCTGCAGGTTGATGCCGGTCTTGTAGGATTTGTCCACCGTGTCCATGGCGGGGTAGCCCTGCACCGGGAAGCGGAAGACAAAGCCGTATTTCCAGCCGTGCTCGTTGAGCCAGGCGGCCTGGTTGGACTTTTGGAACTTGGTCTGGTTGAGCACCGAGTCGTTGCGGTTGTAGACGTCCATGTTCACGCTCAGCGCGGTGTGGTAGTCGCTGGTGCCGGGGTAGGACACGCGCTCGCGCGCCCGCTCAATCAGCGCGTCGCCGGAGTAGCGCGCGGTGTGGCGGGCCACCTCCTTCTCCCAGTTGGCCAGCTGGGTGGCGGCGTCACGGTAGCCCTCCCGGGCGATGAAGTACTCCTGCCCATCTTCCTTGGCATCGGCAATCAGCTTGTCCAGCGCCGTGATCACGTTGTCCATCAGCCGCACGTTGGCGTTCTCCACCGGCACCCGGTAGTTGGTCTCTATCCCGATGGACTTGATGTCACCCTCCACCAGGGTGAAGTCCCCCGGCATGGGGTGCCAGCGGTTGACCAGCAGCAGCCCGCCCTTGAGCAACTCTGCCCGGGTGACCGCCTGCTCGCGCACGCCATTGACAGGGAAGTCGCTCAAATCCAGCACGTCCCAGCCCTCGGCCCTGGGCTCAGGCCAGGTCTTGACCTCCCCCGCGTCCAGCTGGGCCTGCTGCTCAGCGCGGGCGCGGTTGTTCTCCTCAATGATCTGCTGGTTTTCCTCGCTGATGCGCTGGGCGATGCGATCGCGCTCACCCTGCTGATACTTGTCCATCAGCACATAGGCGGTGAGGAAGAGCGCCAGCAGGACCAGCAGGACAATGGCCCATTTCAGCAGTTTGCGAAACGGATCCACCTTGCTTGTGTTTGACATCTTGACCATCCTTTCGCGCCGTGGCGCAGGTGGACTCCCCTGGAATCTAAGCACTTTATAACATTAATGTAACAAATTGTCAACGCAGGCAGGGTTTGCCTGCCTTTTTTGTGACAGCGGTTCAGGCGGGGCCAACCGGCCAGGCGGCCTCACGCCTCCGCTTCCAGGCTCAGCGCCAGCTCGTCCACCGCGCGCTGGGCGTCCCGGCCCTCGGCCAGCAGCAGCATCTCCCGCCCGGACAGCTTGCCCAGGGACAGCATGCCCAGCATGGACTTGCCGTTGAAGGTGCCGCGGCTGTCCTGCAGGATGATGTTGCAGACGAAGGAATTGGCCAACTCCACCAGCGTTTGCGCGCGGGTGGGTGAGAAGGGCAGCACGCCGCCCAGGGTCACCTTCCTGGTGATCATCGGGGGTTCCTTTCCCGCGGCGCCAGGCCGCGGCTGTAGTGAGGCATGATCAGGTGGCCATATGGTTGCGGGGACCTTCCGCCGGGCGCTGGTATCAGGCGAAGGCACGGGCCGCGTCGCCCGCCCCTGGCCCGGCGGGCACGCCAGGGCAAGGGCCGTCCGCGCGGCGGCACGCTTCGCATCAACACCAAGGTCCATCCGCCCCGCTTGCCGGGGGCAGGCGGTATCTACTCATACAACGCCGCTCACCGGCCAAACCTTGCCGGGAACAGCGCGGTGTCCAGGTTAATCCGGGGTATCGCCCGCCCTGCCTTCGGGGGCGGCCTCCAGCTGCTCGCTCAAGGCCAGCAGCCGGCGCATCTGGTGGGCCACGCCGGACTTGCCCAGGGGCGGGTCCAGCTGCTGGCCCAGGTCCTGCAGGCGGGCGTCGGGCTGGCTGAGCCGCAGCCGGGCCAGCGCCTCCAGCCGCGGGGGCAGGGTGCTGAGCCCCTGGCCCCGGGACAGGGCCTCAATGGCGGCAATCTGCCGCTGCGCGGCGGACAGCTGCCGGCCCAGGTTGGCCTGGTCGCAGTTGACCGCGCGGTTGGCGCGCTCGCGCAGGCTTTTTTCCGCCCGGCAGTTCTCCAGCGACAGCACCGCCAGGGAGGCGCCCATCAGCTTGAGCAGCTCGGACACCTGGTCGCCCCCCTTGAGGGTGAGCAGGCTGCTGCCCCGGCGCTCGCCCAGGGTGGCCGCCAGCCCCACCTGCCCCAGCACCCGCTTGAGGCGCATGGCCCGGGCCCGGTCCTGGAAGACCCATTCCACATGGTAGCGCCGCCTGGGGTCGGCGATGTAGCCACAGGCCAGGAAGCTGCCGCGCAGATAGGCGCGGCGGCAGCAGTTGCGCCGCATCACGCGCCGGGGGGCGGCGAAGCGCTCCCCCCCGCCCTCCTGCGGGCGCAGCATGCCCTGGTCGCGCAGCAGGCGGTGGGTGTCCTGGTGGGAGAGGGCCAGCAGGTACTCCCGGCGGCCGGCCAGCCGCTCCCGCAGCAGCAGCCGGGGCCGGGCGGCGGCCGGGCCGCTGGCCTTGAACAGCGTCAGCGCCCGGCGTAGCACCGCCGCGCTCTGGGTGCGGATGCTCAGGCTCAGCTGGCGCTGGCCGGACAGGGTGATCACCGAGGCGCCCATGATGAAGCCGCCCAATTCCGCCGTGACGCAGCAGCGCGCCTGGGTTTTGAGCGCCGCCAGCTCGGACTTGACCTGGGAGGTGAAGCTCATGGCGCGGCGTTGGTGATGATGCGCACCTCCGGCTCCAGCGCCACGCCAAAGCGCGCCATCACCCTTTGCTGAACCAGGTCCTTGAGCTGCAAAAATTCCGCCGTGGTGGCGCCGCCGGTGTTGATGAGAAAGCCGGCATGCTTCTCACTCACCTGGGCGCCCCCGATGCTCAGCCCCTTGAGCCCGGCCTGCTCAATCAGCGCGCCTGCATAATAGCCCGGGGGGCGCTTGAAGAAGGAGCCGGCGCTGGGCCAGGCCAGGGGCTGCTTGTCCCGGCGCAGGGCCTGAAACTCGGCCATGGTGGCGTACAGGGCGTCCCGGCTGCCCGGGGTAAGGCGCAGGGTGGCACCCAGCACCATCAGGCCCTCATCCATCATCAGCGAGTGGCGGTAGGACAGGCGCGCCTCCTCCCGGGTGAGGGTGTGCTGGCGGCCCTGCTGGTCCACGCACTCCACCGCCTCCACCACCTGGGCCATCTCGCCGTGGTAGGCGCCCGCGTTCATGATGAGCCCCCCGCCCAGCGAGCCGGGGATGCCCGCGGCGAAGGCCAGCCCGGCCAGGCCGCGGTCCGCCGCGAAATAGGCCAGCGCCTTGAGGCTGACCCCGGCCTGGGCAATCAGGCGGTCGCCCGCCACCTCCATGTGGGCATAGTCCGCCCCAAAGTGGATGACCAGGCCTTCAAAGCCCTCATCGGGCATCAGCAGGTTGCTGCCCCGGCCCATCAGGAGGACGGGCACGCCCAGGGAGCGCGCCGTCACCCAGGCCAGGGCGGCCTCCTGGCCATCCCTCACCTCCAGCAGGTAGCGCGCCGGGCCGCCGGTGCGGATGGTCAGCAGAGGCGCAAGCGGCGCCTGCCGCAAAAAGCGCTGGGACAGCAGCCTGCCCCAGGTGGTGTTCAGGTCTTCTGGCATGGGTCCTCCGTCTTGATGCATCAGTGTATCATGTGCCATCTGTCCGCGCAAGCGCCAGCGGGAACATCCTCAGATGAAGAGGCGCTTGCGGATTTCCTCCTTCAGGCCAGGGCGGTTCTGCAGCCCGATGGCCAGCAGCGCCAGCACCACAAAGGGGATGGCGGCGTACACCGACCAGCCCAGGCGCAGGCTTTGGGTGGCGGCCAGGTCCACGATGACCTCCAGCCCCAGGATAAAGCCGGCAAGCAGCAGCGCCACCCCGGCCGCGCGGTAGAGCTTGGGCGCCTCCAGGCGGCGGATGACCAGCAGCATCAGCAGGGTGACGCCGCCCACCAGCACCAGCAGCGGCAGCACAATGTGCAGGTACCAGGAGAAGCCGCCTGACATGAAGGCGATCAGCGCCAGGTACAGGCAGAGCGCCAGCACATCCAGCGCCACATACAGGTAGGGCCGCCGGCCGGGGAACATCAGGGGCACGGCCAGGAAGCACCAGGCCAGCACCAGGGCGCCGGCCACATAGGGCGACCAGAGCGCGCCACCATCCAGCAGGTCCAGCACCAGCACGGTGAGGATGGGGATGAGGGTGAGGATGATGGACAGCTGCCGCGCGTAGCCCAGGTCCATGCGGGAGATGGCTTCCTCTATGCGGTCGGGGTGGGCGCTGTCAGGCAGCTCGCAGGCGGGCTGGTTGGGGTTGTGCACCACCGTCTGGCACAGCGGGCAGCGGTCCAGGCCGGCCGCCAGCAAAACGCCGCATTGCACACAATAGGACATGGTTGGCCCTCCGGTATCGTCAGTCGTTGCTCTCCACCATCACCGGCACGCCCAGCTGGACCAGGGTGGTGAACACCTGGCGCTCCACCTCGCTCTGGCTGATGGTTTTGGAGAAGGTGAGGCAGGTTTTGCCGGCGGCGCTGATCACGGCCGCTGACAGCGGCGCCTTCTGCGCCGGGCCCAGAATCAGGTCCATGCGCTCCACCCGGGAGAGCATCTGGGGGGGCAGGTCGATCCGGCCAAGGTTGGTGAGGGTGCTGGTCATGTAGTTTTCCCCCGTGAAGCGGTACATCATCTTGAGCACCAGGGATTTGACGGCCAGGGGCGCCAGGCGCAGCACCTTGTTGCGCTCGGCCTTCACGTTGGCTGAGAAGCGCGCGTTGAGCTGGGCCTCCATGGTTTCCAGGCCCATGTAGTGGGTCAGGTAGGTGATGAGGCTGTCCAGGCTGTCCAACCCCCAGTCCAGCCGCGCGGGCACGTTGACGTAAAAGGAGAAGTTGCGCAGGGTGGTGGCGCCGTAGTAGCGGCGCAGGTTGACCGGCAGGGACAGCTTGACCGGCTTGTTGCGGCCCCGGCGGCTGCGCTCCTTTTGCCTGAGCAGCGCCTGCAGCAGGATGGCCGCCAGCAGGGTGTTCACCGTGGTGCCCCGGGCACGGGCCAGGGCCAGCAGCTTCTCCGTGGGCAAGACCCCGGTGATCACCCGCAGGTGGCGCCGGTCAATGCGCGTGCCCTTCATCTGCCAGGCGCGCTGCTCGCCCCGGGGGCTGGTGCGGCCCCGGGCGTGGCGCTGGAAGGCGTCCTCCCACTCAGCGCTGCGCGGGGCATCCCGCGTATCCAGCACCATGCCCTGGGGCGGGATGGCCCGGCCGGTCTTGAGGCGCAGGTAGTCCGCCGCCAGGGTGGTGAGGAAGCTGGCCGCGCCGTAGCCGTCCGTCAGCGCGTGGAAAACCTCCAGCGCCACGCGGCGCCTGTGCACCCTGAGGCGGAACATGAAATCCCGCTCCCCGGTCAGGTTGATGGGCAGCAGCGGGTTGCGGGCGTCCTCCACCACCTGGGGCACCGCCCGCTGGCGCTCAAAATAATGCCAGAACAGGCCCCGGCGCAGGCGGTAGGAGAACAGCGGGATGCGCTGCAGGGTGTTTTGCAGGGCCTGCTGCATCAGCGGCTTGTCAATCTCCTCCAAAAAGGTGATGGACACGCGGAACATGGGCATCCAGCCCTTGGTGCGGGCGGCCGGGTAAATCTTGGCGGCGTTGTCCAGCTTGAGCCAGTCGGGCACCTGCGGGCGGCGGGGGCGGTTCACAGGGCCTCCGCCAGGAAGTCGCGCACCAGGGCCTGGGCCTGGCGGGCCTCCGGCACCGGGTAGAGGGGGTAGACATGCCACATCCCCTCCTCCACGTGCAGCCGGGCGGGCACACCCGCGGCCAGCAGCCGCGCGTGCATCTCCCGGGACTCGGCCAGCAGGATCTCGTCCCCCCCGGTGATGATGAGGCTCTGGGGCAGGCCCCGCAGGTCGCCATAGAGGGGGGAGGCCAGCGGGTCCTCCGCCGGGTGGCCATCCAGGTAGAGGGCGGCCGCCTGTTGCAGCCCCTCGCAGGAGAGCACCGGGTCGCGCCCCAGCAGCTGGCAGGCGGCCAGGGACTGGCGCAGGTCCACCCAGGGGGAAAGCGCCACCACCCGCCCGGGCAGGGGCAGGCCCAGCTGCTTGAGGTAAAGGGCCAGGCAGAAGCACAACCCGCCCCCGGCGGACTCGCCCACCAGGGCGATCTCCCGCGCCGGGTAGCGGGCCAGCATCAGCCGGTAGGCCGCCAGCGCGTCCTCAAGGGCGGCGGGGAAGGGGTGCTCGGGCGCCAGGCGGTAGCCCAGGCACAGCACCCCGCGCTGGCTGTCCATCGCCAGCATGCCGCCAAAGCCGCGGGCATAGTCCAGGCTGCCGGAGGTGTAGGCGCCGCCATGCAGGTACAGCGCCGCGCCCCGCACCTGCCCCTGCAGCGGGAACACCCAGGCCGCCTGGCAGTGGGCCAGCGCCACCTCGTGGCTGCCGGTCTTGTTGGCGGCCGCCCGGGAACCCAGGGTGCCCAGGCTGTCCTGCAGCTTGCGCTGGGTGTCCAGGGTGAGGGCGTTGATCAGGGGATTGAGCAGGCTGATCTGCGCCTTGATGAGTGAGCTGATCACGCTGGGCATGCCTTGAACCTCCCTGTTCGCGTTCGCGCGTGTGCTGGGCCCATCATACCACAGGCGGATCCCAACCGCGCCACCGCCTCAGCCCAGCAGCCCGGGCGCGATGGCCAGCAGCAGGGCGAACAGCCCCACAAACAGCAGGGTGCCCAGGGACAGGAACATGGCCACAAACCGCGCCTCCTGCCCGCTGCGGGAGTAGACCGGCAGCGCAAAGGGCGCGGGCAGGCAGAACATCATCAGCAGGGCCAGCAGCAGGGGCGGGCTGTAGGGCACCAGGCGGAAGAGCAGCAGGGTCAGCCCGCCACCCACCCCCGCCACGGCCACCAGCCGCAGCAGCACCACCAGGGCCGCCCGGCCCAGGACGCCCCGCTCCAGGCGCAGGTCATACCCGATGCTCAGCAAAATCAGCACCGCGGTCGGCGCGCTGACAAAGCCGGACACCGCGTGCAGCGTCTCCTCCGCCAGGCTGCCCGCAAGGGCGCCCGTCAGCCCGCTGGCACCGGCCAGCAGCCCCAGCAGCAGGGCGATGATGACCGGGTTTTTGATGATGTCGCCCAGCTCCTCCCCCAGCGGCCGCCTGGCGCCGGTGTGCCGGCCCAGCAGGAACAGGTAGATGGTGAAGACGAAGACCTCCTGCCCCAGGTCCGCCACCGCCATGGCGCCCATGTGTTCCTGCCCGGCCAGCAGCAGGAACAGCGGAAAGCCCAGCATGCCCATCTCAAAGCCAGCCAGGGTGAAGGGCAGCAGCCCGGTCAGGCGTCGCAGCGGCCTTTGCAGCAGGAAGCCCAGGCCAAACAGCGCCAGGCAGATCAGCAGCACCATCAGGGCGCTCACCAGGGCGTGCGCGCTGTAATCCGCGGAGTAGAAAGCCTGGAAAATGACAAAGGGCAGCGTCACCCGGGTGACCACCCGCTTGAGCGCCGCCACCCCGGCCTCATCCAGCAGCCGCCCGCGCCGGATGGCCACGCCCAGCCCCAGCGCGATGAGCACCGGCAGCAGCTTGGTGGCCAGGGAACGGAGGATGTCCATGGCGCCTCCCTTGGGGTGTGATGCCCTCATCCTACCACGGCCGCCAGCGCCTGAACACCCGCGGCGCGCCGCCTTGAACAGGGGCTGCCTGTGCGCTATACTGTTCTCAGGTGCTTCTGATGCCCAAAAGGAGACAATATGCGAAAAACCAAGATCATCTGCACGCTGGGGCCCTCCTCCAACAAGCGGGATACGATCATGGCCATGGTGAAGGCGGGCATGAACGTGGCGCGCTTCAATTTTTCCCATGGCACGCAGGAAACACACCTGGCCACCTACAACGAGCTCAACTGGGTGCGCAACCAGATGGGCGTGGCCGTGGGCGCGCTGCTGGACACCAAGGGCCCGGAGATCCGCACCGGCATCCTGAAAAACAGCCCGGTCACCCTGGTGGAGGGCAGCGAGTTTGACCTGGTGACCGCGGACATTGAGGGCGATGAGCGCCAGGTGTCCATCACCTACAAGGAGCTTCCCCAGGACCTGGGGGACAACCGCCGCATCATGCTGGATGACGGGCTGATTGAGCTGGAGGTGCTGGAAATCCTGCCCGGCCGCATCCGCACCCTGGTGGTGGCCGGCGGGGAGCTGTCCAACCGCAAGGGCATCAACATCCCGGGCACGCGCCTGTCCATGCCCTACCTGAGCGAGGTGGACAAGGAGGACCTGCTCTTTGGCATCCGCACCGGGTTTGACATCGTGGCCGCCTCCTTTGTGCGCCGGCGGGAGGACGTGCAGCTGATGCGCGACTTCCTGGATGACAACGGCGGCAGCCACATCCGCATCATGGCCAAGATAGAGAACGCCGAGGGCGTGGCCAACCTGCAGGACATCATCCAGGTCTGCGACTCGGTGATGATTGCCCGGGGCGACATGGGGGTGGAAATCCCCTTTGAGGAAATCCCCATCATCCAGAAGAACATCATCAAGGTGGCCTCCATGGCCGGCAAACAGGTGGTGACCGCCACCCAGATGCTGGAGAGCATGGTGCACAACCCCCGCCCCACCCGGGCGGAGATCACGGACGTGGCCAACGCCATCTATGACGGCACCAGCGTCATCATGCTCTCGGGCGAGACCGCCAACGGCAAATACCCGGTGGAGGCGGTGCGCACCATGGCCCGCATCACCGAACGCACCGAGAACGACATCAACTACAAGAAGCGCTTCTTTGTGGACAACATGTACCAGGACGCCCACGACATCACCGACGCCATCTCCCACGCCACCTGCCTGATTGCCTACAACCTCAACGCCAAGGCCATCATCACGGTGACCAAATCCGGCACCACCGCCTACATGATCAGCCGCTTCCGCAGCGACATCCCCATCATCGCCTGCACCCCGGACGCCAGCGTCTGGCGGCAGATGAGCCTGTCCTGGGGCGTGACCGGGCTGATGGTGGGCGAGGAGCGGGTGATGGAGGTGCTGTTTGACCGCGCCATCAACACCGCCAAGCACTCCGGGCTGGTGGAGGCCGGGGACCTGGTGGTGCTGACCACCGGCATCCCGCTCTCCCAGGCGGGCAGCACCAACCTGGTCAAGGTGACCCACGTGCCGGACTGAGCTCGCAAAAACCCGGGCCTGTGGGCGGTTGAGGCGGCACGCGCTTCCCGCCGGTTGCGTCCCCTTCCGGCCGCGAACACGGCATGTGGCGCGGTTGCCCTGGCGGGCAGGCTGGCCCCCGGCGAACCCGCCCGGTTTTCCAACGCGGCAAGGTGTCCGCCGCCACCTGATTGGGACATTCACCCGGCGCGCGCGCCGGGTTTTTCCTGCGCGCTGGCCGACTGATTGTTACGCAAGTCTTACGGCTTTGTTGCGCAATTGGGCCTTCCCCCGTATAATGAAGGCCGTGCCGGGATGAAAACCCGGGAATTTCACGTTGTGTAGACAGCATGTTTCGCGCAGCCGCCGCGCCAAGGAAAGGAAATGTATGAGCTTTGACCCACGCAGCCTGGTTTACGCGCTGAAGGAAAACGTCCGCAAGGTAATTGTGGGCAAGGACGAAGCCATCGAGCTGGCCCTGATCGCCCTGCTGTGCAAGGGCCATGTGCTCATCGAGGACGTGCCCGGCGTGGGCAAAACCACGCTGGCGGCCGCGCTGTCGCGCTCCCTTGACTGCAGCTTCAGCCGCATCCAGTTCACCCCGGACGTGACGCCCTCTGACGTGACCGGCTTCACCATGTACAACGCCAAGACCGGCGACATGGAGTACCGCGCGGGGGTGGTGATGACGCAGATTTTGCTGGCGGACGAGATCAACCGCACCTCGCCCAAGACCCAGTCCAGCCTGCTGGAGGTGATGGAGGAGGGCCAGGTCACGGTGGACGGCGTGACCCGGGCGCTGCCCCGGCCCTTCATGGTGCTGGCCACGCAGAACCCCATCGATTTTGTGGGCACCTACCCCCTGCCCGAGGCGCAGATGGACCGCTTCTTCCTGCGCATCATGATTGGCTACCCCTCCATTGAGGAGGAGATGGACGTGCTGGACCGCTATTCCGGCGCGCAGTCCCCGCTGAAAAGCCTGCAACCGGTCTGCGGCGCGCAGGAGGTGATCGCCATGCAGGAGATGGTGGGCACCGTCTACTGCAGCCGCGAGGTGCGCAGCTATGTGGCCACCATCGTGGCGGCCACCCGCGAGCACCCCTCGGTGCAGCTGGGCGCCTCCCCCCGGGGCGCCATCGCGCTGGTGCGCGCCGCCCAGGCCTGCGCCATCCTGGCCGGGCGCAACTACATCCTGCCCGACGATGTGCGCCGCATGGCCCACAGCGTGCTGGGCCACCGGCTGATCCTGAGCCCCGAGGCGCGCATGAAGGGCGTGTCGGCGGCGGACATCCTGGAGGGCATCCTCAGCAGCCTGCCCGTGCCGGGCGCCCGGGGATGACCGGCCGCCTTCTGGCCGCCCTGGGCGTGCTGGCGATGACGGGGCTGTCCGCCCTCTCCCTGGGCGGGCCGCTGTTTTATTTGATTTCCTATATGATTTTGCTGATGCTGGCCTATGGGCTGCTCAGCGTCCTGCTGGCCCGGGGCCTGAGCGACATCCACCAGGGCCTGGACAGCCTGCAGGTGGAGCGGGGCGGCAGCGCCCGCATGCAGGTCGGCCTGCGCACCCGCAGCCCCCTGCCGGTGGGGCCGGTCACCCTGCTGCTGGCGCTGCCCGAGGGGCGCAGCCAGTTCGCGCTGCACCCGGGCTTTCTCGCCCCCCGCCAGGCACATTTTGACCTACGCTTCCAGCATGTGGGCCTGTGGCGCTGCGGCGCCACGCGGCTGGACTTCAGCGACATCTTCGGGCTGTTTGTGTTGAAGAAAAAGGTGAAGGACCCCCTGCCGGAGATGCTGGTGCTGCCGCGGGGCTTTGAGGTGAGCGCGCTGCCCATGGCCCACCTGGATGACGGGCGGGCACTGCCCAACCGCGCCGGGGAGGACGTGACCTCCCCCGAGGACACCCGCGCCTACCGCCTGGGCGACCCCTTCAAGCGCATCCACTGGAAGCTGTCCAGCCGCCACCAGGAGCTGGTGGTGCGCCGCTTTGAGGTGCCCGCGCCGCCGGACACCCTGATCCTGATGGACTGCACACCGCCCCTGGGCGGGGAGGGCCAGCCCCAGGGCGCCCTGCGCCTGCGGGACACCCTGACGGAGACCGCCCTGGCGGTGGCCGCCATGCAGCTCATGGGCGAGCACGCGGTGCGCCTGCCGCTGTATGGCACGGTGCAGACGGAGTTCCATGCCGACCGCCAGGGCAGCCTGCACCTGCTCAAGGAGCAGTTGGCCTACCAGGTTTTCCGCGGCGGGGAGGCCTTTGAGCGCGTGCTCAACCTGGAGCTGCGGCGCATGCGCCGCACCGGGGCCACGGTGGTGATCACCACGCGGCTGGACGCGCTGGTGGCCAACGCCGTGAACCAGATCCGCGCCAGCGGGCCAAACGTGCGCTTTTACCTCATCACCTTTGAGGCCGGCCACCAGCGCTACGCCCCCTACATCGCCCAGATGCAGCAGCACATGGTAGAGGTGAGCTATGTTACGCCTGCTTGAGCGCGTCAGGACCGGGCTGTTCGCTTTTTTGCTGAGTGCCCTGGTCGCCTGGGCGCTTGTGCTGCCCGCCCTGGGCGCCCTGGGGCTGCCCCAGGCCTGGGGGATGGCGCTGCTGTACGCGCTGCTTGCCAGCCTGCTCATCAGCCTGCATGGCCTGCTGCCCCACCGGCTGCGCTTTCTGGCGCCGCTGGCGCTGATCCTGTTCTTCGCGCTGGGGCTGGCCCTGCGGCCTGGCTCCTGGCCCGCGCGGCTGGGCTATTTCGTCCGCGGGCTGCTCTCCGGCGCCCCGGGGGAGGCGCTGACGCTGATCTACCTGGACGCGCTGCTGCCCCTCCTCCTGCTGCTGCTGGCCCTCTTTGCCCGCCTGCTGCTGGAGGGCGACCCGGCCTTCACCCTGACGCTGCTGGTCACCCCGCCGGTGCTGCTGTGGCTGTTGGGCGCCAGGGCGGAGCTGCCGCTGTATTTCCCCCTGGCGCTCAGCCTGCCCCTGGCCTATGTGTACCTGAATTTGGGGCGGGCGGAGGAGCAGCGCCTGGCGCGGCCTGGCAGTTTGCTGCCCCGCGCCCTGGCCCTGGCCCTGGCCCTGGCGCTCGCGGCCTCCCTCCTCGCCCCACAGGAGCGGCGCGTCCAGCCGGCCATGGCCCGCCTGGCCGAGGACATCCGCCGCCGGGTGGAGGACCTGTTCTTCTTCAACGCCACGCGCAACATGTTCACCCTGCGCTCCCAGGGCTGGCAGCCCATGGGCGAGAGCGGGCTGGGCGGCCCGCCGGAGATCTCCAACCACAGCGTGATGAACGTGCGCACTGACCAGCTGCTCTACCTGCGGGGCACAGCGCTGGACCACTACAGCGGGCGGCAGTGGGCGGACACGCTGAGCAGCCAGCGCCACGGCTGGAACAGCCTACGCTGGCAGGGGCTCCGCGCCGAGCTGTTCAACGAGGCGCTGCCCCGGGATGAGCGCGCCCTGAGCCAGCAGGCCCAGGTGACGCTGCTGTCGCAGCTGCCCTCCACCCTTTTTGTACCCCAGCGGCTGCGCAAGCTGAGCCCGGGGCCGGACCTGGTGCCCTATTTCAATGCCTCCAGCGAGGTGTTTGTCACCCGCGACCTGCAGGCCAGGGACAGCTACAGCTTCACCTACGAGCCCTATGTGGCGGGTGAAGCCAGCACCGATGCCCTGGCCCGGCGCCTGGCCCAGGACAGCGCCCAGCGGCTGCCCGAGCTGCCGCGGGAATACTTCCAGCTGCCGCCCCACCTTGAGCCGGACGGCATCGTGGCCCAGCTGGCCCGGAACATCACCGGGCAGGCGGACAGCCCCTACGCCCAGGCGCTGCTGCTGATGCGCCACTTGCGGACCAACTACGCCTACACGCTGGAGGTTCCCTGGGCGCCTGAAAGCCAGGATTTCGCCGCCCACTTCCTCTTTGACCTCAAGGCGGGCTACTGCACCTATTTCGCCACCGCCATGACGGTGCTGGCCCGCTCCATCAGCCTGCCCGCCCGCTATGTGGAGGGCTTTCTGGCCCGGCCCGGTGAGGGGCCCAGCGTGACATTGAGCGGGCGGGAAGCCCACGCCTGGACGGAGATCTACATCGCGGGCCTGGGCTGGGTGGTGTTTGACGCCACCGCCCCCCGGGAGGAGCAGGAGCCCCAGGGCGGCGACCAGCCGCCCCCGCCGCCCAGCCCCTCCCCCAGCCCCACCACAAGCCCTTCCCCCAGCCCTGAGCCCAGCCCCGAACAAAGCCCGCAGCCAAGCGAAACGCCCGCCGGCACCCCCAGCCCGCCGCCAGAGCCGGGGCGCAGCGAGCAGCCCAGCCCCGCGCCGGACAGCCAGCCGGACAGCCCGGGCCGGCCGGACGCGCCCTTCCCCTTCTGGTGGCTGCTGCTGCTTGCCCTGGCGCTGTTTGCCTGGCAGGTGCAGCGCCAGCGGCCCCAGGCCCGCGCCAGGCGGCTGAAGGAGCCGGGCCTGGTGCTGGCGATGTACTGGCAGGAGACGCTGCGCACGCTGCGCGCGGATGGCCGGGGCATCCATCCCGGTGAGACGCCGCTGGCCTACGCGCGGCGCGTGGACGCGGGTGAGGGGGGCCTCCGCCAGTTGGCGCGCGCCCGCAGCGCCCAGGTCTACGGGCGCGCGCGGCCGGATGCGCAGCAGGCGGCGCAGGCGGCGGCGGTGTACCAGGCCCTGTGGGCGGCGCTGCCAGCCTACAGGAAGCCTGGCCTGGCGCTGGCCCGGGCCGTGGCGCCGCTGGGCCGGGCCTTGCGCTTGTTGCCCCGGGCAGCCTGGACGCGCCTGAAGGCGCTGGCCGGGCGGCTGGGTGGGGCCGCGCGCAGGCGGTGGGCTGCCTTTTGGCGGCGGCCAGCGAAAAAATAGTGCTTGCGCCCCGCGGCGTCCTGTGATATGGTAGTTGGGCTGTCAGCGCGGGACCAGCCCGCGCAGGAGCCAAACGGAGGGATTCACATGGGCAAGATCTGTCAAGTATGCGAAAAAGGCATGATGAGCGGCCACAAGGTCAGCCATTCCAACCGCAAGAGCAACCGCACCTGGGCACCCAACATCCAGAAGGTGCGCGTGATGAAAAACGGCGGCGCCCGCCGCATGAACGTGTGCACCCGCTGCCTGCGCAGCGGCAAGGTGCTGCGCGCGCTCCCCAGCCTGCCCCACCAGGACGCGCAGGCCTGAGCGACAGCCTTTTCGCCAAAAGCCGCTGAGCCAAGCGGCTTTTTTGTTGTGCCGGGAAGGTGTTCCGCGGGCACTTTTTTAATCGGCCAACCTCCAAATCCCCAGCACCGCCCTCAGCGCAGCCAGGGGAAGTTGCTGTCCCCCGCCAGCATGCTCAGGGAATAAACGGCCAGCAGGGCGTCAAACGGCCCCAGCGCCAGGATGTCCCCCGGGGCGCCGCGCCAGGCGCGCAGGTCCACCACGCTGATGCGGGCGTAATGCGGTGCCAGCAGGGGGATGAGGCTGTTGGCGAAGGAGTCCTTCAGCACCAGCAGGTGGCCATTGGCGCCGGGGCTCAGGTTGTCCACCACGCTCAGCCCGTGGTTGCCGTCCAGAAAGGCCGGGTACTGGTCAGCGCCCTGCAGGTGCGACGTGAAAAACAGGGAGGCATGCTGCCTGTCCTCCCCCCCAAAGCGCAGCCGCAGGGGCAGCCCGGGGTCCCACATCTGCAGATAATCCGGCGGCGTCTCCCACAGGGCGCTGCGGCCATAGGTGGTGCCGTAAAAGCCCGCGCTTTCCCGCGCCTCAAAGGCGCTGGCGGGCAGCGGGGCAAAGCCCAGGGCGTCCGCCAGGCGGGTGTAGGCCAGGTAGGCGCCCCGCGCGTTCCAGTGGGGGTCCGTGCGGTAGTACAGCGGCGGCTCCGCCCCGCGGAAGGCCGCCAGCAGCGGGACAACCCGCAGGTTGGGAACCAGGCGGGGCAGGGCCTCCTCCACTTCGGCGTCAGGATAGGCATAGAAAACAGCCTGATGGCTGACCGCGCCGGCCGCGGGCGGCATCATCAGGCAGGCGGGCAGGCCGGCCTGGGTCGCGAAGGCGTCCAGCCGGGCCAGGTTGTCCCGCAGCCGGGTGCCCGCCAGGTCAACCGGCGCCTCCACCAGGCTGCCGTCCCCAAGGCGCCAGACCGGGTCCAGCACCCGCTGGCCCACCAGCTGCCTGCGCCAGGCGTCCAGGCGCAGCAGCGCCAGGCGGCCAGGGAAGTGGTCGTTTACATGGTCCTCCACCGCCTGGCTGAAGGCGCCGCTGCCCCAGCGGAAGGCGGGCGGGGGCGACAGGTAGCGCCGCTCGGGCTGGGAGTACTCCAGCTGTGGGGTCAGCAGAAAAAGCAGCGGCAGGAGGACCAGCGCCGCCAGGAAGACGCAGCCATAGGGGAGAAACCGCCTGTAGTCCATGCCGCGCGCCTCCTAAAACCTGAAGTACAGGAAGGGGTTGTAGCCCTGGGTGACCAGGGCGGCCGTGCACAGGGCGAGCAGCCCGGCCAGCGCGATGTTCTGTGCCCAGGCGGGCAGCCTGAGCGGCCAGGGCACGCAGGCCAGCGCGCAGGCCAGGAACAGCGGCAGGTAGCTGAGCGCCTGGGCCTGCACCTGCCCGGGCAGCGCCCAGCCGCCCCGCAGCAGCCCCCGGAGGGCCGCGCCCAGCTGGTGGGGGTCGCTGTGGGCGAAGATGGCCCAGCCCAGCAGCACAAACAGCATCGTGGCCAGGCGGGGCAGCCAGCAAAGCCACCCGGGCAGGGCTTGCCAGGCCCGCAGCAGGAACAGCTTCTCCAGGGTCAGCAGCAGGGCGTAGTACAAGCCCCAGAGCACGAAGTTCCAGCTGGCGCCATGCCACAGCCCGGTCAGCGCCCAGACCGCCAGGATGTTGAACAGTTGGCGCGGCAGGCCCCTGCGGTTGCCGCCCAGGGGGATGTACACATATTCCCGGAACCAGGCGGACAGGGTGATGTGCCAGCGGCGCCAGAAATCGGTCACGCTGGCGGCGGTGTAGGGGTAGTTGAAGTTCACGCGCAAGGTCACCCCCAGCATCCGCCCCAGGCCCCGGGCCATGTCTGAATAGCCAGAGAAATCAAAATAGATCTGGAAGGCGAAGGCCAGGATGCCCAGCCAGTTGCCCGGGATGCCGTTGGTGGCGGGGCTTTGGCGCAAAATCTCCCAAAGCTGGCCCATGGGGTTGGCCAGCAGCAGCTTCTTGGACAGCCCGATGGTGAACAGCCGCGCGCCCTGGGCGAGGCCCGGCAGGCTCAGGCGCAGCCCGCCCAGCTGCGGGCGGATGTCGCCGTAGCGCTCGATGGGGCCGGCGATGAGCTGGGGAAAGAAGCTGATGAAGGTGCCAAAGGGCACCAGGCGGGTCTCGGCCTGGATCTGGCCGCGGTACACATCCACCACGTAGGCGATGGCCTGGAAGGTAAAGAAGGAGATGCCCGCGGGCAGCGCCACCACAAAGCCGGGCACCACCATGCCGGCGTACTTGTGATAGGCCAGGATGGCCAGCAGCAGGCTGATGGACAGCCAGAGGTAGAGCCGGCGCCGCGGCGGGTCCCCTTTGATCGCGCGCGCCGCCAGATAGGCCAGCAGGATGCACAGCAGCATGACCAGGACGGCCCCGGGTTCCCCCCAGCCATAAAACAGCAGGCTGGCCGCAAACAAAAAAGGCAGCCGCGCGGCCTGTGGCAGCAACAGCTGGCCCAGCAACACGGCTGGCAGATAGAAATACAGAAAGCTGAGGGAGGAGAACAGCATCCGCGCTTAGCCGGGCACCTGCCCGCGGTACACCTTCAGCAGCGCCTCCGCGTCCGGGGACACGATCAGCGCCAGGTAGAGGCCGTCCCGCAGCAGATGGCCCCGCCTGATGATGGCGTATTGCTCCGGCGAGTAGGTGATGGCCTCCGCCGCCTTGGCCTCCATGCGGCCCTGCAGGTAGCCGTGGATTTCCTCCGCCGCGGCCGCGTCCCTGGCCTCAATCAGCAGCACCTCATCGGCCGTCAGGCTGTCCTGCGCCAGGCGCAGCACCCACTGCGCGCAGCGGGCCGTGTCAATGCCATAGAAATCCAGCGCCAATTCCGGCGTCACCTCAAGCATCAGGGGCAGGCCCACCTGCTCCTCCATCTGCCGGTAGACATCCGTCAGCGACACGGGCTGCCCGGGGGCGGGCCGGCCCCCGCAGCCGCCCAGCAACAGGGCGATGGCCAGCAGGCTGACCAACAGCCCGGCCTTAGGGTTGCGCATGGTGCTCCTCCATCTGCCAGACGCCCTGCTCATGCTGCGCCCAGGCAAAGCGCCGCAGCGCCTCCACCACCAGGCCCACGCCTTCCTCCGTCAGGTGCACCTCCCGGTCCCGGGTGAGGGCGGGGTTGAGGTAGCCGTCCTGGTCCTTCAGGGGGGTGGCCACGTCCACATAGTACAGGCCTTTTTCCTCCGCCAGCGCCCGCAGGCCCTCGTTGAAGGCGTCCACATGCGCCTGGCTGTTGGCCCCTGCCTCCTCAAAGGCGCGGGTGATGGGGGTAAGGGACAGGGCCACGAAGGTGACCCCGGGCAACGCCGCCAGCACCTGGTCCATGACGCGCCCAAAGTTGCGCAGGTCCCGCTGCAGGAAGGTGCCCGCGCGGTCGTTGTGCCCCAGCAGCACAAACACCTTGCCCGCGCCCATGCGGGCCACGCCTGTGGCCAGCCCCACCGCCTGCCCGCGGTACTTCAGCTGGACCCTGGTGTTGGCGGAGACCCCGGCCGCCTGCGCCAGGGTGTAGCTGTGGGCGTGCAGGAAGCGGGCCTGCCCCAGCAGCCCGCCCCCATCCCGGCGGCTTGCCAGCGCCTGGCTGTGAATCTGGTTGGTGAGGGAGTCGCCCACAAAGACGGCGTCATCAAAATAGGCATCGTACCTGCCTGAGGCCAGGTCCGCGTCCCCCGGCTGGCGCGGTGAGGGCGCCTCCTGCGCCAGGGCAGGCGCACACAGGCAGATCACCAACACCAGCAGGCAGAAGCGTTTCATGCGGTTGCACCTTGTTTCTTCAGCATCATCCCCAGGGCCTGGGCGGCCAAAGCGTGGATGGATGGTGGTTTTCAGCGGGTTTCCGCCCTTCATTGTAGGGTTTGCCGCCTGTTTGTCAATCCGCGCCCGCCCAAGGTCCTGCAGGCCGCGCTGTTGCGCGCGCATGGTGAAACAGGTATAATCCTGCTTGCCAATGAGAGGGGATGTACCATGAAATTAGGCATTGTCGGCCTGCCCAACGTGGGCAAGAGCACCCTGTTCAACGCCATCACCCGGGCAGGGGCGCTGGCCGCCAACTACCCGTTTTGCACCATCACGCCCAACACCGGCGTGGTGAGCGTGCCCGATGAGCGGGTGCACTGGCTGGCGGAGCTCTACCACCCCAGAAAGGCCACCCTGGCCACCGTGGAGTTTGTGGACATCGCGGGCCTGGTGCGCGGCGCCAGCCGCGGGGAGGGCCTGGGCAACCGCTTCCTCTCCCACATCCGCGAGGTGGACGCCATCGTGCACGTGGTGCGCTGCTTTGAGGATGACAACATCGTCCATGTGGACGGCCGGGTGGACCCGCTGCGGGACATGGAGACCATCACGCTGGAGCTGATCCTGGCCGACATGGAGGCGGTGCAAAAGCGCGGCGAGAAGGCGCGCAAGCTGTTCAAGACAGGGGACAAGAAATATGAGTTTGAGGCCGCGGTGGCCGACAAGCTGCTGGCCACCCTGGAGGCCGAGCAGCCCGCCCGCCTCTGCCCCCTGAGCGCGGAGGAGCGCGCGGTGGCCGCGGACTGGTTTTTGCTGACGGACAAGCCGCTCATCTACGCCGCCAACATCGCAGAGCGCGACGTGGGCCGGGACCACAGGAGCCTGCCCATGGTGCAAAGCGTGATGGCACTGGCCCGGAAGGAGCGGGCCGAGGTGGTGGTGGTGAGCGCGCAGATCGAGCAGGAAATTGCCAGCCTGCCCCAGGAGGACAAGCAGCTCTACCTGGATGAGCTGGGCATCCACACCAGCGGACTGGACCTGATGGTGCAGGCCAGCTACCGCACCCTGGGGCTGATTTCCTTCCTCACGGTGGGCGAGGACGAGTGCCGCGCCTGGACCATCACACAGGGCACCCGGGCGCCGCAGGCGGCGGGCAAGATCCATACCGACTTTGAGCGCGGCTTCATCCGCGCGGAGGTGGTGCCCTTTGACACCCTGAAGCACCACGGCACCATGGCCGCCTGCCGGGAGAAAGGCCTGGTGCGCAGCGAAGGAAAGGAATATGTGATGCAGGACGGCGATGTGACCCTGTTTCGCTTCAACGTGTAGCCATGGGCAAGCTGGGCTATTTTTTCAACCGCCTGGTGCGCATCGACCGGGAGCGCTTCCGGCGCACCTTTGACCAGCTCCGGCAGCTCACCGGCAAGAGCGCGCCCGGGCTGACGCTGGACCTGCTGGTCTGCGCCCTGCGCTACAACGCCGGCTACATGGACTACAAGATTGCCCGCATGGACCGGCTCAACCATGCCCAGCGCCGCACGGTCATCACCCGGGGCATCAGCAACGAGCTGGTGCGCCGGCTCAATAACCGGCAGCACTGGCTGTATTTTGATGACAAATGCCTGTTCAACGAGCGCTTTGCCCGCTGGGTGCAGCGCGCCTGGCTGCGCTGTGACGCGGGGCTGGACCAGGCGGAGCTGGCCGCCTTTTGCGCGGGCAAGGGGCCGCTGTTCATCAAGCCGCTCACCGGCTCCTCGGGGGTGGGGATTGAACGGGTGGAGCCGGAGGCCTTCCAGGACATCCCCGCCTTTTACCAGCGCCTGAAGGACAAGGGCGAGTGCATCCTGGAGGAAACCGTCATCCAGCACCAGGACATGGCCGCCCTCTACCCCGGCAGCGTGAACACGGTGCGCATCGCCACCATCCTGGGGGAAAAGGATGAGGGCATTGTCTACGCCTTTGTGCGCATCGGCAACGGCCGGGTGATGGACAACATCGACGCCGGGGGCATGGCCGCCCGGGTGGACCTGGACAGCGGGCGCATCAACACGGTGGCCGCGGACAAGCAGGGGCAGGAGTTCAGCCGCCACCCGCTGACCGACGCGCCCATCACGGGCTTTCAGCTGCCCTGCTTTGAGGAGGCCAAGCAGCTGTGCCTGCAGGCCATGCGCGTGGTGCCCCAGGTGCGCTATGTGGCCTGGGATGTGGCGCTGACGCCGGAAGGCCCGCGGCTGATTGAGGGCAACTCCTTCCCCAGCCACGCGGTGCCGCAGTTTGCCGCCCACTACCCGGACGGCATCGGCATCCTGCCTGACTTCCGCCGGTTTACGGCCATCTGACGCCCTGGGTACAATCCGCCTGTCCCCTCCTGTGGCGGCGCGTGCATGAAAGCGGGCCCGCGCCGCGTTTGATACATTGACACGACGACCCCAGAAGGAGTGATAGACACATGGACCTGGTCAAAACCCTCTTGGTATATATGGCCGTGCTGCTCACCTCCTCCACCGCCATGAGCCCGGCGCTGACCCCCATGCCCCAGGTCACGGCCGCGCCCACCGCGGTGGTGACAGCCACCCCAACCCTCACCATCTCCCCCACCATGAGCCCGGCGCCGGCCACCGCCAGCCCGGCCATCACCACCCTGTACGTGGGTGACCGGGGGCAGAACGTGCGCACCATGCAGACAAGGCTGCGGGAGCTGGGCTACCTCACCGGCAAGGTGGACGGCATCTTCGGCCAGCAGACCCTGCGCGCGGTGGAGCGCTTCCAGGCCTACAACGACCTGAAGGTGGACGGCATCGCCGGCCAGCAGACCCTGAACAAACTGTACTTTGACCGCGACGTGGTCTTTGCCCCGGTGGACGTCACCCCGCCGCCCACCCTGGCGCCCACCCCGTCCCCCACCCGCGCCCCCGTGACCGCCAGCGTGCCGGTGTATTACCTGTCCACCACCGGGGAGCGCCTGTTCACCGAGGTGCTCACCCTGTCCCAGGGCAGCACCACCCTGCGCGCCAACCAGGCGCGGGTGCCCACCGGCTACGCGCTGGTTTCCGCCAGCCAGGTCACGGTGACCGTGTCTGAAAGCGGCGTCCCCAACCCGGGCTCCGTCACCTTCACCTATGCCCGGCAGGCCACCACGCCGCCGGTCACCGCGCAGGTGACGGTCAACTACCTGGACGAGAACAACAAGCTGCTGCACCGCGCCACCCTGACCCTGCCCCAGGGCCGCAGCACCGTGACCGCCAATGACGCCCTGGTGCCCAGCGGCTACACCCTGACCAGCGTGCGCAACATCCAGGTCACGGTGAGCGCGAACGGCGTCGCCACGCCCGCCAGCCTGAGCTTTGTGTACAAGAAGGCGGCCGTCAGCGTGATGGTGCCCATCAACTACCTGGACACCCAGGGCAAGGTGCTGTACACCGACCAGATGAACCTCACCACCGGCTCCCATCCGGTCATCGCCAATGACGGCTATGTGCCCGCCGGCTACACCCTGGTCGGCGCCAACACCCAGACGGTCAACGTGGACGCCCAGGGCAACGCCACCCCGCCCGCCATCACCTTCACCTACCGGGCCCCGGCCTTCGCCGATGTGCCCGTCTTCTACCAGAATGAGGAAGGCGTGCTGCTGCACCAGGAGGTCCAGCGCCTGAGCGAGGGCACCACCACCATCAGGGCCGTGCAGGCCCTGGTGCCGGAAGGCCATGTGCTGCAAAGCCCGGAAGAGGTGGCGGTCTCCGTCAACAGCGACGGCGTGGCCACCCCGCCCTCGGTGACCTTTGTGTACAAGGCCCCGCCCGTGGCCACCCAGGCGCCCACTGAAGCGCCCACTGAAGCGCCGACTGAGGCACCCACCCAGGCGCCCACCGAAGCGCCCACTGAGGCACCCACCGAGGCACCCACCGAGGCGCCCACTGAGGCCCCCACCGAGGTGCCCCCCACCGAGACTCCTACCGAAGCACCCACCGAGGCTCCTACCGAGGCACCCACCGAGGCACCCACCGAAGCGCCCACTGAGGAACCCACTGAGGAGCCCACTGAGGAGCCCACTGAGGAGCCCACTGAGGAGCCCACTGAAGAGCCCACCCCCGCGCCTGAAATCCAGGTGCCTGACCTGCCCGCCTACCAGACCGTTCGCTTCATGGACGGCGCCTACCAGGTCTATACAGGGCCGGGTGACACCTGGTACCAGGCGCCAGACGCCCTGCTGACCGGCGGGGACTGCCGCCTCTACGGCAGCGAGAACGGCTGGCTGCTCATCGGCTACGGCACGCCCCAGGGCGGCTACCGCATCGGCTACATCACCCAGGAGGCCCTGCCCGAGGGCATCACCGCCCAGCCGCTGAGCCTGGGCAGCCAGGCCTGGACACTGCCCGGCCCCGCCAGCCTGCGGGATGACCCGGTCATGGATGGCCCGCCCCTGCTGAACCTGCCCGAAGGCACCCCCCTGACCCTGCTGGCCGCCATCCCCGATGACCCGCGCTACCTCTACGTGGAGGTGGCCAACGCCCAGGGCAACCAGCCCGCCCGCGGGTTCATCCTGCGCAGCGAACTGGAATAAGACTGGCCCGGTTTCCCGGGGCCGCCCGCGGGGCGGCCCCTTTTCTCATGCATTTTTAATGCGCTTGCCCGGCCTTTCCTCATCTGGCCTGTGTAGCATACAATCAGGCCAGGGGGAAGCCCCGTACCGGGCGGTGTCCGGCAAAAGCAGGCCAGGGAGGAACATCATGGATCAGTTTGAGATGGTTGAGAAACTGCGGCAAAAGGCCAATGTCAGCTATGAGGAGGCCAGGACTGCGCTGGAGCGCAACGGCTGGGACCTGCTGGACGCGCTGGTGGACCTGGAGGCCCAGGGCAAGACCCGCCGGGAGGAGGCGCAAAGCTACACCACCCGCAAGGAAGAACCCAAACAGGAACAGGCGCGGGACCTGCGCGGCGGCTTCGCGCGGCTGTTTGCCTTCCTGGGCCAGCTGATCAACAAGGCCGGGGAGATTCATCTGGATGTCAGCCGCGACGGCAAGGTGCTGTTCTCCCTGCCGCTGCTGGTGGTGGCGCTGCTGCTGGTTTTCCTGTTCTGGTGGGTGGTCAGCCTGACGGTGGCCAGCCTGTTCTTTGGCCTGCGCTACCGCTTCCGCGGCCACCAGGTGACCGAGGGCATGAACCGCGCCATGGACAAGGCGGCCCGCACCGCCCAGAGCATCGTCACGGGCATCTCCCGGGATGCGGACCAGAAGAACCAGGACAAACAGTCGGAGTAACCCATGCGGCAGGCCTGTCAGCACCATGACAGCCCCGCCCTTTTTCATGTACAATGCAAGCATCACAACAACAGGCAGGGGGACGGGACGGCGTGCACAGGATCTTGCTGGTGGAGGACGAGCCCAACATCGCCCGCTTCGTGGAACTGGAGCTGGGCCATGAGGGCTATGAGGTGGTCAAGGCGGCCGATGGCCGGGAGGGCCTGCGCCTGGCGGAGGAAGGCAGCTTTGACCTGGTGCTGCTAGACATCATGCTGCCCGGCCTCAACGGGCTGGAGGTGCTGCGCCGCCTGCGCCGGGACAGCGCCGTGCCCGTCATCATGCTCACCGCCCGGGACGCGGTGATGGACAAGGTGAGCGGGCTGGACATGGGCGCGGATGACTACATCACCAAGCCCTTTTCCATTGAGGAATTGCTGGCGCGCATCCGCAGCGCGCTGCGCAAGCAGAAACGCCAGGAGGAGCAGCAGCTGCGCTTTGGCCCGCTGGTGATGGACATTCCCCGCCACACGGTCACCGTCTCCGGCGAGGGGCTGGAGCTGACCGGGCGGGAGTTCTCCCTGCTGCAGGCGCTGATGGAAAACGAGGGCATCGTGCTCTCCCGGGAGACCCTGATGGACCGGGTCTGGGGCTATGACTACGTGGGCGAGACCAACCTGGTGGATGTGTACATCCGCTACCTGCGCGCCAAGATCGCCGAGCGGACCGACCGCCGCCTGATCCAGACCGTGCGCGGGGTGGGCTATGTGCTGCGGGAGGAAGAAGCCCCGTGAGCGAGGGCCGGCGGGTCCGCTCCATCGCCCGGCGGCTGGCGCGGGGCTTCCTGCTGCGGCTGGTGTTCACCCTGCTGCTGGTCAACCTGCTGCTGGTGACCAGCGCCCTGGGCTTCGCCGCCTACAGCCTGGAAAAGGCCGCCCTGGGCAGCCAGTGGCAGGCCAACCTCAACCGGGACATCACAGCGGACGCCAACCTGCGCGGCCGCGCCTGGGTGGATGGCCTGCGCTACCACTTTGCCCTGCCCGGGCAGCCGGCGCACACGGTGCCCCTGGGGCCGCAGCTGTCCATCCTGGCCCTGTCCATGAACACCCTGATCGCCGGGGAGGCCGTGCTGGCCTGGCTGCAGTACCGGAGCTTCCGCCGCCGCGCCCTTTACCTGCTGGACCCCCTGCAGCAGATGGCACGCACCGCCCAGGAGCTGAGCAGCCTGCGCCTGGACGAGCAGACCTTCCACAGCCTGGAGGACGCCATTGCCAGCCTGTCCGTGCAAAGCCCGGGCGCGCGCCTGGCCACCGGGCACAGCGAGCTGTCGGGCCTGGAGGCTGCCATCAACAGCCTGATTGAGCGCATGCACGAGAGCTACCGCCAGCAAAACCGCTTTGTGTCCGACGCCTCCCACGAGCTGCGCACGCCCATCGCGGTCATCCGGGGCTATGCCGATTTGCTGGCCCGCTGGGGCAAGGACGACCGCAAGGTAATGGAGGAGGCGGTGGAGGCCATCCAGGGCGAGGCGGACAACATGCAGCGCCTGGTGGAGCAGTTGCTCTTCCTGGCGCGGGGGGACGCCGGGCGCGTGCCCTTCACCCCCACCCGGGTGGACCTGGCCCTGCTGGCACGGGAGGTGCATGAGGAATACACGCTGATTGACAAGCAGCACGCCTGGCGCCTGCGCGCGGATGAGCCGGTGTGGGCCCGGGGGGACGAGGCCATGCTCAAGCAGGCGCTGCGGATCCTGGCGGACAACGCCATCAAGTTCTCCCCGCAGGGCGCGCCCATCACCCTGCGCGCCTTCCAGAACGCGCAGGGCCAGGCCTGCCTGAGCGTGCAGGACAACGGCAGCGGCATCAGCCCGGAGCATTTGCCCCACATCTTTGAGCGCTTCTACCGGGAGGACCCCTCCCGCGGCCGGGGGGGCACGGGCCTGGGGCTGTCCATCGCCCAGTACATCACCCAGCGCCACCAGGGGCATGTGGAGGTCACCTCGGTGGAGGGCCTGGGCACCCGCTTCACCCTGAGCCTGCCCCCCGCCGGGGCGGAGACGGAGGCGGCGGAGCCGCAAGCCGCGTCGCAGGCGGAGGGATGAGGAACGCAACCACGGTCAGGGCGGGCAGAAGTTGCCCGCCCTTTGACGTGGCGCGGCCTGTCCTTGTCACCTGCCATGCCCGGTGCTATACTGAACCTTACAGGCGCGCAAGCGCTTTTACACAGCACGCTGCCCAGCGCAGGATGGCCTGAGGCCCGGGCAGTTGGATGGAAAGGAAGGCGCATGCGCACAGAAGATTTTCTGCGGGACATCACCGCCATCCGGGGCCTGTCCGGGGATGAGGGGCCGGTGGCCGATTTTGTGGCCGACGCCTTCCGCCCCTACTGCGATGAGGTGTGGGTGGACCAGATGCACAACGTCATCGCCAGGAAAAAGGGCGGGGGCCCCAAGGTGATGTTTGCGGCCCACCTGGACGAGATTGGCCTGATGGTGGTCAACATAGAGGAGGACGGCAGCCTGCGCCTGGGCCAGGTGGGCGGGGTGGACCCGCGCATCCTGCCCGGCCAGCGGGTGTGGGTGTACGGCAAGGACAGGCTGCTGGGCATCATCGGCGCCAAGGCGCCCCATCTGCTCAGCGCCGAGGAGCGCAGCAAGAACTACCAGCGCGAGGACCTCTATGTGGACCTGGGGCTGCCGCCGCAGCGCGTGCGCGAGCAGGTGCAGATTGGCGACCAGGTGCAGCTGGAGCACCGCTACACGGCGCTGCAGAACGGCCGGGTGGCCGTCAAGACCAGCGACGACCGCGCCTGCGTGGCGATGATGTTTGAGGCGCTCAAGCAGCTGCAGAACCTGCGCCATGAGGCCGATCTGTATTTCGTGGCCACCGCGCAGGAGGAGGTTGGCACCCGCGGGGCCATCACCAGCGCCTTCGCGCTGGACCCGGATTTTGCCGTGGCCCTGGATGTCTGCCACGCGGACACCCCGGGCGCGCCCGCCTGGCGCACCCACAAGCTGGACAGCCTGGTGGCCTCCATGGGCCCCTTCATCCACCCCGTCCTGCGGGGCAAGCTGGTGGAGGTGGCCAAAGAGCAGAACATCAGCCTGCAGACCGCGGTGGTGCCGCGCAGCACCTTCACCGATGCCGATGGCATCGGCGAGGCGCGCGCCGGCGTGCCCACCGTGCTGCTGGAGCTGCCGCTCAAGAACATGCACACCACGGTGGAAACCCTGGACAGCAAAAACCTCAGGGAAGGGGGGCGGCTGCTGGCGCAGTTCGCCGTCGCCGTGAACGAGGGCTGGGAGGACGAGCTATGGACCTGAAAACGCTGACGGAAGCCTTTGGCCCCTCCGGCTGCGAGCAGGAGGTGCGCGCGCTGCTGAAGGAAGCGGCCCAGGCGCTGTGCGATGATGTGTCCATTGACCGCGCGGGCAACCTGGTCTGCCGCAGGAAGGGCAGTGACCCCATGAAGCCCAGCGTCACCTTCGCCGCGCACATGGACGAGATCGGCTTCATCATCACCGGGCACACCGAGGACGGCCTGCTGCGCTTCCGCCCTGTGGGCGGGGTGGACCCGCGGGTGGTGGTGTCCAAGTGGGTGCTGGTGGGCAAAGAGCGCCTGCGCGGCGTGATCGGCGCCATGGCCATCCACCTGCAGACCCCGGCTGACCGCGAGCGCGTGCTGGACTATGACAACCTGTTCATCGACATCGGCGCCAGGGACGCCAAGGAGGCCGAGAGGCTGTGCCCCCTGGGCGCCTACGCCGTGTTTGACACCCCTTATACCGAGTTTGGCGAGGGCTTTGTGGCCGCGCGCGCGCTGGATGACCGGGTGGGCTGCCTGAACCTGCTGGACATCCTCAAGAGCGACTACGCGGGCGACCTGTGCTGCGTCTTTGTCACCCAGGAGGAGGTGGGCCTGCGCGGCTCCAGGGGCGCGGCCTTCCACCTGCAGCCGGACATCGCCATCATCCTGGAGGGCACCGCCGCCAACGACCTGGGGGACACCCCGGAGCGCTTCCAGGTGTGCGTGCCCGGGCAGGGCGTGGCCGTCAGCTTCATGGACCGGGCCAGCATCGCCAACCAGCAGCTCTACCAGCAGCTGCTGCAGGTGGCGCAGGAACACGGCATCCCCCACCAGGTCAAACGCGCGGTGACCGGCGGCAACGACGCGGCCAGCTTCCAGCAAGCGGGCAAGGGCGCTCGCACCTGCGTGCTCAGCGTCCCCTGCCGCTACATCCACTCGGGCAACAACGTGGCCAAGCTTTCCGACATCAAGGCCCAGGCCGACCTGGCCATCGCCTTCTTACACAGCTTATAAGCGGGAGGACATCGACATGCTGCGGGACACACTGCAAACCCTCTTGGGCGCCTACGGCCCCACCGGGCAGGAGCACCTGGTGGCCGACAAGGTGCGTGAACTGCTGTCAGGCCATGTGGACAGCATGCGCACCGACGCCCTGGGCAACCTGATTGTGGAGAAGTTTGGCGCGGAGGAAAACGCCAAGACCATCATGATCTCCGCCCACATGGACCACATCGGCCTGGTGGTGACCGACATCGAAAAGGAAGGCTTCCTGCGCGTGCACGCGGTGGGCGGGATCAGCCCCCGGCTGGTGGCCGCGCGCAAGGTGGTGTTTGCTGACGGCACCCCGGGCATCGTGGCGCTGGAGCCCAACACCAAGGGCAAGAAGGAACCGGAGATGAGCGACCTGTTCGTGGACATCGGCGCGGACAGCCGCGAGGAGGCCGAGAAGCTGGTCAGCATCGGCGACGTGGCCGTCTACGCGCCGGACTTCACGGCGCTGGGCCGCCACAAGGTGGCCAGCCCCGCCATGGACAACCGCTGCGCCTGCGCGCTGCTGGTGGAGCTGCTCATGTACGCGGAGGGGCAGAAGAACACCATCGTGGGCGTGTTCTCCACCCAGGAGGAGGTGGGACTGCGCGGCGCGCGGGTGGCCGCCTACGCGGTGGAGCCGGACATCGGCCTGGCGCTGGATGTGACCGCCTGGGGCGACACGCCCCAGACCAAGCTGCCCGCCGTGAAGCTGGGCGCCGGCCCCGCGGTCAAGATCATGGACCGCAGCATGATCGCCAGCCCCTATGTGCGCGACAAGCTCTTTGAGGCGGCGCAGGCCGCGGGCGTGGCCGTGCAGCGGGAGGTGCTGGCCTTTGGCGGCACCGACGGCGGCGCCATCCAGCTCAGCCGCGGCGGGGTGCCCACCGGCACCCTGTCCATCCCCTGCCGCTATGTGCACTCCGCCAACGAGGTCATCGACCTGCGCGACATGGAAGGCGCCCTGAAGGTGCTGCTGCAATTCATCGAACTCGCATAAAGGAACGTAGAAACACATGAAAGAAATCACCGCCCGGCACCTGCGCAGCCTGTTCATCGAATTTTTTGTGCGCAAGGGGCATACCGTCATCCCCTCGGCCTCCCTCATCCCGGAGAACGACCCCACCGTGCTGTTCACCACCGCGGGCATGCACCCGCTGGTGCCCTACCTGATGGGCCAGACCCACCCGGCCGGTCAGCGCCTGTGCAACGTGCAAAAATGCGTGCGCACCGGCGACATCGACGACGTGGGCGACAAGAGCCACCTCACCTTCTTTGAGATGCTGGGCAACTGGAGCCTGGGCGACTACTTCAAGAAGGAGATGATCCCCTGGAGCTGGGAGTTTTTGACCAGCAAGGAGTGGCTGGGGCTGGACCCGGACAAGCTGGCCTTCACGGTCTTTGAGGGGGATGAGGACGCCCCCCGGGACATGGAAAGCCATGACCTGTGGGTGCAGGCCGGCGCCAGGCCCGAGCAGATTTTCTTCCTGCCCAAGGAATACAACTGGTGGGGCCCGGCCGGGCTGACCGGCCCCTGCGGCCCGGACACCGAGATGTTCATCGTGCGCGACCAGGAGCCCTGCGGGCCGGACTGCAGCCCGGCCTGCGACTGCGGGCGCTACCTGGAGATCTGGAACGATGTCTTCCTGGAATACAACAAGCTGCCCGACGGCAGCTATGAGCCGATGGCCCAGAAAAACGTGGACACCGGCATGGGGCTGGAGCGCACCGTGCTGGTGCTGACCGGCAAGGACTCGGTGTATGAGACCGACCTGTTCTCCGGCATCATCCAGAAAATTGAGCAGCTCTCCGGCAAAAAGTATGAGGGCGCGGACGAGGAGACCCTGCGCTCCTTCCGGGTGGTGGCCGACCACATGCGCACCGCCACCTTCATCCTGGGCGACCCCCGGGGCGTGTCCCCCTCCAACGTTGACCAGGGCTATGTGCTGCGCCGGCTCATCCGCCGCGCGGTGCGCCACGGCATGCAGCTGGGGCTGAAGGACGACTTCACCGCGGAAATCGCCATGGTGATCATCGACCAGTACCAGGAGGTCTACCCGGAGCTGCGGGCCCACCGCTCCTTCGTGCTGGAGCAGCTGCTGCTGGAGGAGAAGCGCTTCGCGCGCACCATCAGCCAGGGCATGCGGGAGTTTGACAAGATGATGCGCCGCATGCAGGAGGCCATGAGCGGCTTCACCCAGCTGCGCCAGACCCTGCAGGAGACCCTGTTCTCCAAGGAGATGCAGCAGCGCTTCCTGTCGGCCAAGGAGGTCATGCAAAACGTGGGCTCCACCCTGCGCCCGCTGCCGGAGCTGAGCCAGTTCGCCAAGGAGGTGCAAAAGCTGGACGAAGCTTTCCAGACCATTGAGAACTTCCGCGGGGTGCTGGAAAAACAGCTCAAGGGCATGAAGACCATCCCGGGCCGGGACGCCTTCAAGCTGTATGACACCTACGGCTTCCCGGTGGAAATCACCATGGAGCTGGCAAAGGAGCACGGGCTGCAGGTGGACCAGGGCGCCTTTGAGCAGCGCTTCCGCGAGCACCAGAAGGCCAGCCAGGCGGGCGCACAGCAGCGCTTCAAGGGCGGGCTGGCCGACCACAGCGAGCAGACCACCAAGCTGCACACCGCCACCCACCTGCTGCAGGCGGCCCTGCGCCAGGTGCTGGGCGATGAGGTGCACCAGAAGGGCTCCAACATCACCCCGGAGCGCCTGCGCTTTGACTTCACCTTCGGCCGCAAGATGACCCGCGAGGAAATCCAGCAGGTCGAGGACCTGGTCAACCAGGCCATCAAGGCCGACGCGCCCATCAGCTACGAGGAGATGGACGCCGAGCAGGCGCTGGCCTCCGGCGCCATGGGCCTGTTTGAGGAGCGCTACGGCGACAAGGTGCGCGTGTACACCATGGGCGAGTTCAGCAAGGAAATCTGCGGCGGCCCCCATGTGGCCAGCACAGGCGAGCTGGGCAGCTTCAAGATCCAGAAGGAGGAAAGCTCCTCCGCCGGCGTGCGGCGCATCCGCGCGGTGGTGGGGGTGTAAGGCCCAGGGCGCCCGCCGTCACCCTCATGTGCCCCAGACGCAATTCCCAGGTCGTGGGAATTGCGTCTTTTTTCCGGCATCCATGCAGTTGCCAGTGGGAATCTGACCGCCCAATAAGCCTGATTGCACCCGGTGCTTTACAAGTGCCCTGTGCTGTCCTATCATTTGGAAAACATATCCACTACTTCATCAGGAGGACACCATGCCCATCTTTGAAATGCCATTGGAGCAGCTGCTGGTCTACCAGGGAACCAACCCCAGGCCCAAGGACCATGAGCACTACTGGGCCCGGGCGCTCAAGGAGATGCACGCCCTGGGCACCGGCTGCGATCTCAGGCCCGCCGCCTTCACCGCCCCCGGGGTGGACTGCTTTGACCTGTATTTCACCGGCGTGGGCGGCGCGCGCGTGTACGCCAAGCTGCTTTCACCCAAGGGCCGTGACAACTGCCCGGCCCTGGTGCGCTTTCATGGCTATTCCGGCGATTCGGGTGACTGGGCCCACCACCTGGCCTATGCCCAGGCCGGCTTTGTGGTGGCGGCGCTGGACTGCCGCGGCCAGGGCGGCAAGAGCCAGGACGTGGGCGGCGTGCAAGGCAACACCCTCTACGGCCAGATCATCCGCGGGCTGGATGACCCGGACCCGGACAAGCTGCTCACCCGCGCCCTGTTCCTGGACGCCGCGCAGCTGGCCCGCATCGTGATGGCCCTGCCCCAGGTGGACCCCCATCGGGTCGGCGCCACCGGCGGCAGCCAGGGGGGCGCCCTGACCCTGGCCTGCGCGGCGCTGGAGCCTGGCATTGCCCGGCTGGCCCCGGTCTACCCCTTCATGTGCGACTACCGCCGCGTGTGGGACATGGACCTGGCGGTGGACGCCTACCGTGAGCTGCGCGATTATTTCCGCAAGTTTGACCCCCAGCACCACCGGGCGGAAGCCACCTTCACCAAGCTGGGCTACATCGACCTGCAGCATCTGGCGCACCGCATCAAGGGGCAGACCCTGATGCTGGTGGGGCTGATGGACACCATCTGCCCGCCCTCCACCCAGTTTGCCGCCTACAACAAAATCACCGCGGACAAGCGCTATGAGTTCTGGCCCGACTTTGGCCACGAAGGCCTGCCCGGCGGGGATGACCTCATCTTCTCCTTCATGGCGGGGCTGCTGGCCTGATCACCCGGCGCCCGGCACGGGCGCGGCCGTGCAAACCGCGGGTTCACGGCTTTCATCCCGCCAGGCCAGGGGGCAGGGTCATGACCCTGCCCCCTGCTTCTGTTTGGCGCGGCCCTGGGGTGACCGCCCCCCCTGCACAGGCCAGCCCGGCTTGGGTTGCACCGATTTCGCAATCCGGCCCTTTGCGTGGTAGAATAAGCACAGGATTCTACATTTGGAGGAGGATATCCTGTGATACCAGACATCATCTCCTCCCTGCACGGCAGCTTCAAGCCGGGCGCGCACTCCGAACTGCGCGCCCAGCGCAGCCTGGCCCGGCGCGTGGTGCTCCTGGGCGGCAACCTGGTGGGCAACACCCGCCAGGACAGCCAGGGCGTGTCAGCGCGCGTATACAGCAACGGCGTGTACGGCTTCGCCTCAGCCGCCGACCTCAGCCAGGACGCCGCGCGCAAGGCCCTGGACACCGCTTCCCAAAACGCCCTCTTCCTGGATGACAAGGTCAGGCCCGGCAAGGGCGCCCTGCCCCAGATTGCCCACGGTTCCCTGCCCCGCCAGGCCGACTTCAACGATGTGGAGCAAAAGCGCTACCTGGATTTCACCCAGGCGCTGGACAGCTACATCAGCGGCAAATACCCCGGCCTGGCCAGCCGCACCGTGGTGGCCACGGCCGATTCCATGGAAAAGCAGCTGCTCACCAGCGACGGCTACGCCGCCCACACCCTGGCCCCGCGCAGCTATGTCTATGTCATCCTCAACGCCGTCACTGACAAGGGCATGCCGGTGGAGGTGTTCCGCTCCTTTGGCGGGCGGGGCAGCTTTGACACTGTCTTCACCGACCCCGCCGCCCTCTATGGCGAGGTGGACCGCCTGTATGAGCACCTGATGAACAAGCGCGAGGGCACCTTCGCCAAGGCCGGCGTGGCCACCTGCATCCTTTCCGGGGAGCTTTCCGGCATCCTGGCCCATGAAGCGGTGGGCCACACCGTGGAGGCCGACCTGGTGCTGGGGGGCTCGGTCGCCGGCCCCATGCTGGGCCAGATGGTGGCCAGCCCCCTGGTGTCCATGACCGACTTTGCCCACACCGCCTTTGACCAGACCGCCCCCCTGCCCGTGTATGTGGACGACGAAGGCGTGCTGGCCGAGGACGCCGAGCTCATCCGCAACGGCAAGCTGGTAGGCTTCATGCTCAACCGCGAGCTGGGCCGCCATTACAACATGCGCCCCCAGGGCAACGCCCGCGCGTTCGCCTTCAACGATGAGCCCCTCATCCGCATGCGCAACACCGCCATCCACCCCGGCCCCAACAAGCTGCAGGACATGATTGCCGGCACCGAGGAGGGCTACTACCTCATGTACACCAACAACGGCCAGGCCGACACCACAGGCGAGTTCATGTTTGGCGTCACCCTGGGCTATGAAATCAAGAACGGCAAGCTGGGCCAGGCCATCTTTGACACCACCATCTCCGGCGTGGCCTTTGACATGCTCAAAACCGTCGATATGGTGTCCGACCAGGTCACCTGGGCGTCCAGCGGCTTTTGCGGCAAGAAGCAGCCCATGCCCGTGGGCGTGGGCGGCCCCGAACTGCGCTGCCAGGTCATGATAGGAGGCAGGTAAGGATGACAAGAGAACAGCAAACCACCACCGCCGCGCTGCAGGCGCTTGAGCGCCTGGGCGCGCAGCAGGCCAGCGCGCAGGCACACACCAGCCGCAAGACCGAGTTCAACCTGGAAAACGGCCAGTTCACCCTGCTGCGAACCACCCTGGACCACTCCCTGGCCCTGCAGGCCTTTGTGGACCAGCGCCGCGGCACCGTCAGCGGCAACAGCTTTGAGCCTGAGGCCATCGCGGCCGCCGCCAGGGACTGTTTCGCGGCCGCCCGGGATGGCCAGAGCGACCCGGCCTGGGAATTGGCCCGGGAAGGCGGGGGCAGCTTTGACACGGGCGCGTTCACCCTGGACCGCGAGCTGCTCTTCAACCGCACCCAGGAGATGCTGGACGCCATCAAGGCCGAGTACCCCAAGGTGGTGCTGGAAAGCGTGAGCGCCCAGCACGTCGCCCGGGAGGGCAGCTATTTGAACAGCCACGGCGTGGCCTATGACAGCCGCGCGGGCAGTTACGGCGTGTTCCTCATGTTTTCCGGCCATGAGGGGGGCAAGTCCTCCTCCTTCAACCACTCCTCCTTTGAGTGCGCGGACCTGTCCCGCCCCTTCCTGGACCAGGGCAGCCTGCGCCAGAACCTGGCCGACGCCCAGAAGCAGATCCACACCCAGCCCACAAAGGGCAAGTTTGAGGGCACCGTGGTCTTCACCCCGGACTGCCTGGGCAGCATGCTCTATGAGCTGGTGTCCAACTACGCCGCTGACAGCGTGCTGCTGGACGGCACCAGCCTGTGGAAGGACGCCCTGGGCACCCAGGTGGCCGACCCGCGCCTCACCCTCTCCTTCAAACCCCTGGACCCGCGCATGGTCAGCGCGGAGCGCTACACCCAGGAGGGCTTCCTCTCCAGGGACTATGACCTCATTGAGCGCGGCGTGCTCAAGCAGTTCATGCTCTCCGCCTACGCGGCCAACAAAACCGGCCACAGCCGCGCGCCCAACACCAGCCACGCCATCATCGTGGCCCCGGGCCAGACCGCCCTCAAGGACATCCTCAGCACCATTGACAAGGGCCTGCTGGTGTCCCGCTACTCCGGCGGCGCCTCAGGTGCTGGCGGCGAGTTTTCAGGCGTGGCCAAGAACTCCTTCCTGATTGAAAACGGGCAGCTGGGCCCCGCGGTCAGCGAGACCATGATTTCCGGCAACCTGGCCGGCATGCTCAACAGCATCCGCGGCATCTCCAGGGAAACCATGGAGGACGGCAGCTCCTCCCTGCCCTGGCTGGCCGTGGACGGCATCACCATCTCCGGAAAGTAAGAGACAGGGATGATGACAGGGGACCCTGGGGGGCCATCCCCCAGGCCCCGGTGTTTCTGAAGGGGGCATTATCCCCTTTCACACAGGCGTGAAGGAGGACAAGACATGAACCGCAGGCTGCGCGCGCTGCACCCCCGCAACTGGCTGGAGCTGTCCTCCCCGGTCACGCTGGGCTTTGCCGGGCTGTCCCTGCTGGCCCTGCTCCTGGCCTGGTTCACAAGCGGCGCGTCCAACCGGGCGCTGTTCATGGTGTACCGCTCCTCCCCCGCCTCCGCGCTGTTTTACCTGCGGCTCTTCCTGCATGTGCTGGGCCACGCCAGCTTTGCCCATTACGCGGCCAACATGGCCCTGCTGCTGGTGCTGGGCCCGCTGGTAGAACAGCAGTTTGGCGGGTTGCGGCTGGCCATCATGATGCTGGTCACCGCGCTGGTGACCGGGCTGGTGCACCTGCTGCTCTCCCCCGGCGCCGCCGTGCTGGGGGCCAGCGGCATCGTGTTCATGCTCATCCTGCTCTCGGCCGCCGCCGGGCGTCAGCGGGGTAAAATCCCGCTCACCCTGCTGCTGGTGGCCCTGATTTACCTGGGCCAGGAACTGGCCAGCCTCTTCCGCGCCGACCAGGTCTCCCAGCTGGCCCACCTCATCGGCGGGCTGTGCGGGCTGGCCTTCGGGTTGGCCAGCCAGCCCAGGCGCGCCTGAGGGTCAGTCCGCCGGCCGTTGCCTTGAATTGACAGCTTTTTTTGTCGCGCCCGCGCGCCCTTTGCCCCCGGTCCCTGACCCGGGGGGTCAGGTCGACGCGCCAAACCTGACGCCGGACGTGGCCACCTGGCGCGGCCTCTGAACCGCCCCACACCCTCCCCCATGGGAGGTTTTTTTGCCTGCCCGCGCCCTTCCGCGCCCGCCAAACGGGTATGATAAACATATATCGGAGTACCTGTTGATCCCTGATCCAAGGCGGAGGATGGCAATGAATACAAGGGTGAGCGAGCTGTTTGGGATACAGTACCCCATCTTGCAGGGCGGGATGGCCTATGTGTCCACCGCCAAATTGGCCGCCGCCGTGTCCCAGGCAGGTGGCCTGGGCGTCATCTCCGCGATGGAGCTGAGCGCGGAGGAACTGCGGGAGGAAATCAGAAAGGCACGCGGGCTGACCAGCAAGCCCTTTGGCGTGAACCTCTTCCTGCGCAACGCCAAGGTGGAGCAGACCGCCCAGGTGGTTGCCCAGGAAAAGGTGCCGGTGGTCACCACCAGCGCGGGCATGCCCAGCCGCTTCATGCCCCTCTGGCTCAGCGCCGGGGTCAAGGTGGTGCCGGTGGTGCCCAACGTGGCCATGGCCAGGCGCGTGGTCAAGGACGGCGCGGCCGCCGTCATTGCCGAGGGCTGCGAAGCCGGCGGCCACATCGGGGAGCTGACCACCTTCACCCTGGTGCCCCAGATCAGGGAGGCGGTGGGGGTGCCCGTCATCGCCGCGGGGGGCATCGCCAATGGCCGGGGCATGGCCGCCGCCCTGCTGCTGGGCGCCTCCGGCGTGCAATGCGGTACCCGCTTCCTGGCGGCCAACGAGTGCGAGGTGCCCCAGTGCTTTGTGGATGAAATCCTGCGCGCGCGGGATTCGGACACCATGGTGGTGGGCCGCCGGCTGGGCCAGCCGGTGCGGGCGCTGAAGAACAGCTACATGATGGAGTTCGCCCAGCGGGAGATGGACCCCATGATCACCAACGCGGAGCTGGAGAACTACGGCTCCGGTGCCCTGTGGCGTGCGGTGCGCCAGGGGGACATGGTGTCCGGCTGCATCATGGCCGGCCAGGCCGCCTCCATGGTGAAGGACACCCTGCCCGCCCGGGACATCATTTTGCGGATGGTGACAGAGGCGCGGGAGCTGCTCAGCGCCGCGCCCACGACGGTTTTCTGAGCGCCGCGCGCTTGTCACCCGGCGCGGGCTGTGGCAAGATAGGCGGCAGATCAAATCCCGCAAAGGAGCGCGCATGGCCTACGCTGACACCGTCTTCATCAACAACTGCCGGCAGATTCTGGACCAGGGCCTGTGGGACACCGGGCAGCAGGTGCGCCCACGCTGGGCGGACGGCGTTCCCGCCCACACCGTGAAGGCCTTTGGCCTGGTCAACCGGTATGACCTGTCCCGGGAGTTTCCCATCCTCACCCTGCGCCGCACGCCGCTGAACAACGCGGTGGACGAGCTGCTGTGGATCTGGCAGAAGAAATCCAGCAACGTCAAGGACCTGGGCAGCCATGTCTGGGACGCCTGGGCGGACGAGACGGGTAGCATCGGCAAGGCCTACGGGTACCAGCTGGGCGTGAAGCACAGCTACCCCGAGGGCCAGTTTGACCAGGTGGACCGCGTGCTGCATGACCTGAAGCACAACCCCGCCTCCCGGCGCATCCTCACCAGCCTCTACAACCACCAGGACCTGCACCAGATGGGGCTGTACCCCTGCGCCTGGTCGGTCACCTTCAACGTGACGGGCCAGCGCCTCAACGCCATCCTCAACCAGCGCTCCCAGGACATGCTGGCCGCCAACAACTGGAACGTGGTGCAGTACAGCGTGCTGGTGCACCTGCTGGCCCAGGTGAGCGGCCTGGTGGCCGGGGAGCTGATCCACGTGATCGCCGACGCCCACATCTATGACCGCCATGTGCCCATTGTGGAGCGCATCCTGCAAAATGATCCGCAGCCGGCGCCCGCGCTGCACATCACCCCGGACATCACCGATTTTTACGCCTTCCGTGTGGAGGACATCCGCCTGGCGGGCTACCAGGCCCCCCGGCTGGACCAGCCCTTTGAGGTGGCGGTCTGAGCCACCCACCCATTTGACAGCCAACAGGCAAAGGAGGCCGCCCATGAAAGCCATCGTGATCGTGGACCGCAAGCTGGGCATGGGCCTGGACGGCGGGCTGCAGTTTAACCTGCCCAAGGATTTGAAATACTTCAAGCAGCAGACCCGGGACAAGATCCTGGTGATGGGCCGCGCGACGCTGGAATCCCTGCCAGGGGGCCGGCCGCTGCCCTACCGGCGCAACATCGTGCTCACCCGCCAGCCAGGCTACGCGGTGGAAGGCGCCGAGGTGGTGCACTCCATCCCCGAGCTGGCCGCGCTGGTGGGCAACCGCCCGGGCGATGAGGTGATGCTGCTGGGCGGACAGCAGCTGTTTGAGCAGCTGTTGCCCTGCTGCGACACGGCGCTGGTCACCAAGGTGGACACCGAGCACCCCGCGGACACCTTCTTCCCGGACCTGGACCACACCCCCGGCTGGGAGATGACCATCTGCGCCCCCACCCAGGAGGAAAACGGCCTGCGCTTCCGCTTTTGCGCCTACACCAACCGCAAGGTGCGCCCGCTGGTGGAGGAACCGGCCGGCTGACAGGCCCCGCCAACCCATCAACCAAGGAGGTGCCCCATGCGCATCGGGCTTAGTTCCTATTCCGTCAACGGCCTCATCCAGCAGGGCGCCTTCACCCTGGAGGGCGCCATCGACTGGGCCGCCCGCAACGGGGCGGAGGTGTTTGAGCTGGTGCCCTTTGCCTTCCGCTTTGACGACAAGGACACCGGCCAGATCAACCTGCCGGCCATCAAGGCGGCCCGACAGGCCGCCAAAGACGCGGGCATCCGCCTGTGCAACTACTCCGTGGGCGGCAATTTGACCCAGGAGGGCGCCGCGCAGGAGGCCGAGGTCCAGCGCCTCTGCCATCAGGTGGACATCGCCGCGGAGCTGGGCCTCACCCGCATGCGCCACGACATCGGCTGGCTGGGCGGGCCCCTTAAGAGCACCACGGCCCTGTTTGAGCGCCTGCTGCCCCGGATGGTGGAGGCCACCGCCCGGGTCAGCGCCTACGCCAAAACCCGCGGGGTCAAGACGCTGCTGGAGAACCACGGGCTCTTCGTCAACGGGTCAGACCGGGTGCAGCGGGTGCTGGACGGCGTGGGGGCGGACAACTACGGCCTGCTGCTGGACACCGGCAACATTGCCTGCGTGGATGAGGACCCGCTGGCCTTCACGCGCCTGCTGGCGCCCCGCGCGGACATGGTGCACCTGAAGGATTTCTATGTGCGCCCCGGCAACCCTGGCGGCACGGCGCCCCAATACCCCGACGACAACGGCTTTTTGACCCGCGGCGGCCGCTGGCTGCGCGGCGCCATCCTGGGCCAGGGCGACCTGGACATCCCCGGCACCATCCGGGCGCTCAAGCAGGCCGGCTACAAGGGCGATGTCGCCATCGAGTTTGAGGGCATGGAGGAAGCCCGCCAGGCCAGCGCGATCAGCATCGCCAACGCCAGGCGCTGGGCGGAGGAAGCCTGACCCCTTCCTCAGCGGGCAAGGGGCTGTCAAGACAAGACAGCCCCTTACTCTTTGGCGGATTATCCCGGCCAAGTGAAAAAATATCACAAATTTTACAAAAAATGGATAAACCGGAGCGCTAAACGACCCCCAGGCGGGTATCATTTCCCGAACATGCCGCCCCATCAGGCGGACGAACGAACACGGGAGGATGATCATGCCAAGTTTCCGTTCCATGCTCGCACTGCTGGCCGTGCTGGCCCTGCTGCTCAGCGCCCCGCTGGCACAGGGTGCCCAGTCCCAGACGCCCGCCGCCATTGACAAGCTCAGGGCCAACCCCATCAGCGCCACCCAGGCCCAGGTGTCCTGGACCGGTGAGGCCAGCGTATACGAGGTGTACTACAAGCCCGTCAACGGCTCCTTCCACTACTTTGACACGGTGTATGACACCAGCACCATCCTCAGCCTGGCGCCGGACACCACCTATGAGATCATCGTGGTGGCCGACGGGGTGGAATCCGCCCCGGTCTACGCCAAGATGCCCAGGCCGAGCACCACGCGCGAGTACAACTACAAGTACCAGTCCTTTGAGTTCTTCTACACCAACGCCAGCACCCAGGCCGACTTCTTTGAGGACAGCTCCCGCACCAAGCTGGACCGGGTATCCGCCTCCACATTGGCTGGGGCCGGGGTGCTGCGCGAGTTCTTCGCCCTCTCCCGCTTCACCATGGCCAGCGCCAAGTATGACAAGGAGCTGCACTACCTGGTGGTGCTCTACCCGCCCGCCTCACAGGACAGGTACCTGTTGAGCGGCGTCTTCAGCATCCCCGGCAGCTGGACCAGCGTGCAGTACGCCTACCACGTCACCCCGCTCATTACCTCCTACATCGGGCAAAACGGCAGCATGGACAGCGGCCGCTACCTGATGGAGGTCTACCTGAACGGCTGGCTGGGCGGCAAGCTCAACCTGGTGGTGGAGTAGGCCGGACACCGCCTGCCCCTGCCCCTGGGCACGGCTTGTTCAGCGCGCCCGCGTCGATCCCCCCCCCGCGAACAATCAAGCTTGCCCCACGCCCCCGGCGCCTGGAAACGCGGTTTCCAGGCGCCTGCCTTTTTGTGGCCGCCCGGCCCCAAGGCATGACGCGGCGGCAGCAGGCGCAAGCTTAGCCCCGCGCGTGAAGGGGTGCCGCGCTGGCAGTTGACATCCCCCGCCTGCCCCAGCATACTGGCACAAGCACGGCAGGAGCGTTCAGGCACCGATGAAACAGCACAGCACCGACCTCACCCGGGGCGGCATCCTTCACAAGATCCTGATGGTGGCGCTGCCCATCATGGGCACGCAGCTGCTGCAGATGACCTATAACCTCACGGACATGTTCTGGCTGGGGCGCATGCAGGATGCCGTCACCGCGGTGGCGGCCAGCGGCCTGGCCGGCATGTTCCTGTGGCTGGGCATGGCGCTGCTGCTGGTAGGCCGCGTGGGGGCGGAAATCGGCGTGGCGCAGAACCTGGGCGCGGGCGACAGGGAGGCCGCGCTGGGCTTTGCCCAGAACGCCGCGCGCATCGCCCTCATCCTGGGCGCCCTCTACGCCCTGGTGCTCATCAGCCTGCCCGGCTCCCTGGTGTCCCTGCTGCAGGTGGAGGAAGGCCCGGTGCACGAAGCCGCCAGCGCCTACCTGCGCATCGTGGGCCTGGGCGTGCCGCTCACCTACCTGTCCGCCGCCATCACCGGCGGCTTCAACGGCGCGGGCGACTCGCGCCTGGCCTTTGTGGCCAACGCCGCCGGGCTCATCGTCAACATGGCGCTGGACCCCCTGATGATCCTGGGCCTGGGGTGGGGCGTGCGGGGCGCCGCCATCGCCACCGTCATCGCCCAGGGCATCGTCTGCTGTTTGCTGGTGCTCATGGCCAAGCGGCACCGCAAGCGCCCCTTTGACAGCTTCCGGGTGCTGGGCCGCCTGGCGCTGGACAAGGCCGGGCAGATTGCCCGCTGGAGCCTGCCGGTGTCCCTGGAGAGCGGCGCCTTCACCATGCTGGCCATGGTGGTCACCGGCATGGTGGCCTCCAACTACGGCCCGGACGCGGTGGCCGCCCAGCGGGTGGGCACGCAGTTGGAATCCCTCTCCTGGCTGATTGGCGGGGGCTTTGCCACCGCTGTTTCCGCCTTTGTGGGGCAGAACTTCGGCGCGCGCAAATGGGCACGCATCCGCCGGGGCTACCGCATCTCCCTGGGCGCGCTGATGGGCTGGGAGGTGCTGGTGATGCTGCTGCTGGCCCTGGCCGGGCGCGGGCTCTTCTCCCTGTTTATTCATGAGCCCGCCCACCTGGTGGACATGGGGCGGGACTACCTGCTCATCCTGGCCTTCAGCCAGCCCTTCATGGCGCTGGAGGGCGTCTGCGGGGGCACCTTCCGGGGCATGGGCAAGACGCTGCCACCCAGCGTGTCCAGCATCTCCTCCCATTTGATCCGGCCCTTCCTGTGCTGGACGCTGTCCCAGCACATGGGCCTCAACGGCATCTGGCTGGGCATCTCCCTGTCCGCCGCGCTGCGCGGGTCGATGATGTTCATCTGGTTCACCTTCCACCAGCGCAGCCTGCCCCGCGAGGACGGGCCGGCCCGGGAGGAGGGGAAGCCGGCCCTTGGCTGAGCAGCTCCTCCGCCGTCAGCGTGGACACCTCATACAGGCCCGTCACCGGGTCTTTTTCTGTGTAATCGCACCAGATCACCTGGTCCGCCGTCCCGGCGTACAGGAAGCCGATCGCCCGCTGGGTGCCCGTTGGGCGGGGATGGCGCCTGGCCAGCGCCCGCTTGGCCGCGTGGTAGCGCGCATCCGGCCGCTTCAGGCAGGCCGGCAGCACCGTGGTAGGGGTGGAGGCCAGGCGGTCCCTGAGCAGCATATCCCGGATCAGCGCTGCCTCCCCCGGCAGCCAGGCGGTGAGCGCCTGGTGCACGGTCTCCGTCAGCCCGTCCAGGGACAGGCTGCCTCCCTGGGCCTCCTGGCGCTGGATGGCGCCGCCCAGGCGCTCAAACAGTTGGAAGGCCGGGATGCCCGGCCCCAGCTGGTCATCGGTCAGCCAGGCCAGGCTGCCCTGAAAGCGCCCGGAATTGTGCAGCTTGTCCAGCGCCCGCTCCGCCCGCGCCAGCACCGCGAAGTCATCCGCGCCCATGCAGGGCGTGGACCGCACCTGGTAGGGCGGCTCCGGGTCAAACGCGCAGGGATAGGTTTCCGGCTGCTCCCGCATGGCGCTGCCATGCAGCAGCTTCAGAAAGCCCAGCTGCAGCGCCTGGGGGCGCAGGGCAAAGGCCTGATTGAAGCCCCGGATAAACTGGTCCAGCCCCTCCCCGGGCAGCCCGGCAATCAGGTCCAGGTGCACGTGCGCTTTTCCCGTGGCGATCAGCCGCCGTACCTGTTGGGTCAGGTGCCCCAGGTCAGTCTGCCGCCGCGACAGGCGCAGGGTGCGCTCGTCCATGGACTGCAGCCCGATCTCAAACTGGAACAGGCCCTTCGGCGATGCCGCCACCAGGGCGATCGTTTCCTCATCCAGCAGGTCCCCCGCCACCTCAAAATGGAAGGTTATCCCCCGGGGGATGCCCCGGCCGTGTTCTGCCGCCATAAACGCCATGATCCTGCGCGCCCGCGCCCGGTCGGCGTTGAAGGTGCGGTCCACCAGCTTGATGGTGCGCGCCCCTGACCGGGCCAGCGCCAGCACCTCCGGGAAGACCCGCGTTTCAAGCGGCGCCTGGCGCAGCCGCTCCCCCCGCCCGGACAGGCAGAAGGCGCAGGCGTAGGGGCAGCCCCGGCTGGTTTCCAGGTAGGCGATGCGCCCGCCCAGCGCCCGGAAATAGTCCGCGCTGTAGGGCGAGGGCTGCATCTCATGGTGCTGGTGGATGACCCCCGCCCCCATTTGCCCCCGGGCCACCAGCCCGGGCACCTCCTCCAGCCCCGCCAGCCCCTGCCAGGCGTCCACCAGCCGGGCAAAGGGCAATTCACCCTCCCCGCACAGCACAAAGTCAGCCTCCGGCATGCGGTTGAGCGCGTCCGCCGCGCGGTGGCCCACCTCCGGCCCGCCCAGCACCAGCCAGGCCCCGGGCAGCGCCGCGCGCACCAGCGGCAGCAGCCGCGCGACCCACCCCACGTTCCAGATGTAGCAGGAAAAGCCCAGCACATCCGGCCGGCTGGCCACAATCTCCTCAAGCAGCCGCCGGGGCGCCTCGTTCACCGTGCCCTCCAGCACCACCGCCTCAAAGGCCCCCCTGGCATAGGCCTTGAGCCCCGCCACCAGGCACCAGGGCGCCAGCGCCGAATGCACATACTGCGACGCCACGCTCACCAGGCTCACCCGCGCCACCCCCATGCCCCGCACCTCCCTTGCCGCCCATGCTACCACACCAGCCCCTGCCCTGCCCACCCATCCCCCCGGCCCCTCAATTGCGGCGCCCGGCCAAACAAGGTATACTGAGCCTGTCGTTTCGGCCGGCCTGCCACCCCTGGCCAGGGCAATCACCCCAAGGAGATACCATGCTGGTCTATTTCTGCTCCAAATGCGTCCGCCAGAACCCGCAGCCCTTCTGTGAGGGCTGCCGGCGCACTTTGGGCAACCCCTCCATCCGCTATGTCTGGGAGGACAGCCGCCCCGCGCTGTCTGACCCCTACCGCCTGGGCCTGCTGCTGCGCGTGTCCGCCGGGGCCGTCGCCCTCACCGTGCTCACCATGTTCATCATCGAATTCATCCTCACTGGCAGCGCCGCCTTCACCCACTTCTTCCGGTCCACCGGCATCCCGGCCGCCGCCGTGGGGCTGGGGATCAGCCTGTTCATGCTGGGCCTGCTGGTACTGGCCCTGCAGGGCAGGGAAACCGTCCAGTACATGCTGGACCCCAAGGGCGTCCTCAAGCGCACCTGGATTGAGCCCACCCGCCTCAAATGCCTCGCCCGGATGATCCGCTATGACAAGGCCGCCTTCCAGCCCAACAACGAGGGCCGTCCCTTCCTGCTGGCCCATGAGGAATACCTGGTCTGGCAGGACGCCGCGCGCTACCGCCTCTCCCCCCGTGCCGGCCGCATCACCCTCTACCGCCCCTATGCCTTTGTGTTCATGGTGCTCCACCTGCCCCGCCACGAGTATGACGGCGCCGCCGAAATGGTCAGCGCCAAGCTCAAGAACAAGCGGTAGGCCTGGGGTTTGCCGCCACCGGGCAAGCTTGCGGGGGCCAGGCTGAAGCGCTACACTGTGAGCCAGGATGAATAAACCCAGAGGAGGTTTCCCATGGTCAATATTCTGATGCTGTCCAAGTGGCATGTGCACGCCAAGGACTATGCCAAGGCCATCAGCGAACAGCCCGACGCGCGCATCACCTGCGTGTGGGACGAGGACCCCGCCCGCGGCGCCCAGTGGGCCCAGGAACTGGGCGTCCCCTTTGAGCCGGACCTGGAGCTGGCCCTGCGCCGGGAGGATGTGGACGCGGTGGTGGTGGACACCCCCACCACCATGCACCGGGAGGTGATGATCCAGGCGGCCAAGGCCGGCAGGCACATCTTCACGGAGAAAGCCCTTGCCACCACCCTGGCCGACTGCCGCGCCATTGAGTGGGCGGTCACCCAGTCCAAGGTCAAGTTCTGCATCTCCTTCCCCCAGCTGACCAGCCCGCTGGCCCAGCTGTGCAAGTCCGCGATGGATGAGGGCCTGCTGGGCCAGGTGCACCTGCTGCGCTACCGCATGGCCCACGACGGCGCGCTGGCCGGCTGGCTGCCCGCGTACTGGTACGAGCCCAAGGACGCGGGCGGCGGCGCCATGATGGACCTGGGCTGCCACCCCATGTACATGGCCTCCTACCTGCTGGGCCGCCCCAGCCGCATCACCTCCATGTTCAGCAACAGCATCGCGCCCAATGGCGTGGATGACAACGCGGTGAGCGTGGTGGAGTTTGACAGCAAGGCCATCGCGGTGCTGGAGACCGGCTTCATCTCCCCCTATGACGCGGGCTGCTTTGAGCTGCTGGGTACCAAGGGCGCCATCGTGCGCATTGGCGATGACATCAAAATGCGCACCGAGCAAAGCGGCGGCTGGTACACCCCCGAGCTGCCCGCCCCGCTGCCCTCCGCCCTGCGTTTCTTCCTGGACGGCATCCAGAACGATGCCCCCATCCCCTTTGACATGAAGCGCGCCATCGCCCTGACCGAGCTGCTGGAGAACGCCTACCGGGCCGACAGCGACCAGCGCGTGATCAGGATCCCGCGCGATTAGCGCCCCGCCATCCTGCAAGCCGCGCCGCTTCATGGGGCGCGGTTTTGCAGCGCCGGCATGAGGGGATGACCCCTGTTCAGGCGGCCCAGCGCTCATGCCGCGTGAAACAGGTATAATCAAAGGAGTGCAATGAAGGAAGGGGGCCAGGGTATGGCCAGGAAGCGCTGCGAAATCATCTGTGTGGGCACCGAGCTGCTGCTGGGGGACATCACCAACACCAACGCCCAATATATCGCCCGGGGCCTGTCTGACCTGGGGCTGGACCTGTACGTGCAGACCGTGGTGGGCGACAACGAGAACCGCCTGGAGCAGGCGGTGCGCGCGGCCATGTCGCGGGCGGACATCCTGCTGTTCACCGGGGGCCTTGGCCCCACCAGCGATGACATCACCAAGGAGGTGGTGGCCCGCTGCCTGGGCACCGAGCTGGTGTTGGATGAGCAGGCGCTGGATGACATCCGCGCCTTCTATGCCCTCACCAAGCGCCCTATGCCCATCAGCAATGAGAAGCAGGCGCTGATGCCCCGGGATGGCCAGCTGCTGAAAAACCCCCAGGGCACCGCCCCGGGCTGCCTGATCTTTGGCAAGCAGGGCCACATTGCTGCGCTGATGCCCGGCCCGCCCCGGGAGATGCGCCCGATGCTTGACAACCTGGTGCTGCCCTTCCTCAGGCAGTTTTCAGACGGCGGGCTCTACTCCCGCGCGGTGCGGGTGGTCTCCCTGGGCGAGTCGCGCATGGCCGAGATGCTGGGCGACCTGATTGACCAGGGCACCAACCCCACCCTGGCCCCCTACGCCAAGGACGGCGAGGCCATGGTGCGGGTGACCGCCCGCGCCCGCAACCGGGAGGAGGCCGACCAGCTGACCGGGCCGGTCATCGAGGAAATCAAGCAGCGCCTGGGTCGCCACGCCTATGGGGTGGATGTGGACAACCTGGAGAGCGTCATCGCGGAGCTGCTGCTGGCGCAAGGGTTCACGGCCAGCTTCCTGGAGGCGGGCAGCGGCGGCCTGGCCGCCCAGCGCCTGCAGCGCACCGAACAGGCCCATCAGGTCTGCGGCGTCTGCCTGTCCGCCCCCACCATCCAGGCGCTGGCCAACCTGCTGCACATGGGCCCGGCCAGCTGCGAGGACCCTGCCGCCTGCGCCCAGCTGGCCGGGGCGGCCGCCAAACGGCTCAACACCGGCTGCGCCGTGGTGATTGAGGTGCGTGAGCGCGCCATCGCCTGCGCGGTATCCCTGGACGGGCAAACCCGCCAGTACGCCCAGGCGCTGCCTGAGCGCGGCGCGGAGTATTACCGCGTGCAGGCGGTGCAGTCGGCGCTGGACATGCTGCGCCTGATGCTGCTGGACCGGGCGGAAGCCCAGGTCAAATAAGGCCAGGGGAGCGCCATTAAAGCGCCCCCCAAATGAAACCGGGGTGTTGCCGCGTGTCCACCCCGCCCGCCCCGGGCACAGCCCGGCCCTCAGATTTAGTTCGTTATTGCAAGGCTGTCAGGGGGTGGGCAAACGGCTGCCGCGGTGAAGCTTCCACGCAGGATGGCGGCCTTCCCTGACAGGCTGGTCGCCTGGGAAAAACAAGAATAATGCCGAAATTCATGTCGCCATTAGGTGACATGAATGTTGGTATTATACGTCAAACAACTGCATCAGGCTGGTCAAGGCCAAAGACTGCCCATAGCCGCGGCACCTGCGCCATCAGGCCTCCGCCCGCGCCATGGAGCAGGTGATGGGGATGCCCCGCTGGTTCATGTAGCCCGCCCCCCAGGCGTACATGCTGTCCAGCAGGGGTTTGAGGCTGCGGCCAAAGGCGCTCAGCGAATACTCCACCCGCGGGGGCACCACCGGGTAGACCTTGCGGTGCAGCAGCCCGTCCCGCTCCAGCTCGCGCAGCTGCTGGGTCAGCATCTTGGCGGTGGCCTGGGGAATCGTGCGCTGCAGCTCCCCGTAGCGCAGCGGGCCCGCAATCAAATGCCACAGGATGAGCGCCTTGTACTTGCCGCCAATCAGCCGCAGGGTGGCGTCCACCGGGCAGATCAGGTCCTTGGTGATTCTGCTGTCCATGCTGCTCCCCCATTACTTTCTTTTTGGGTAGTATATCACTTTATAGTGCATACTTGCAAGAAGGGTTGTACGGGGTAAAATAGGGATGGACGGGGAGATGCCCCGCCCGGGGACCACAAGGAGCACACCATGGCACACACCGTGTTTGACATTGAAGGCATGACCTGCGCGGCCTGCGCCGCCCGGGTGGAAAAAGTTGTCGCCCGCCTGCCGGGCATGGACCAGGCCAGCGTAAACCTGGCCAACGAGAAGCTGAGCGTGTCCTTCAACGAAGGCGAGCTCACCCGCGGGGACATCGCCGCGGCGGTGGCCCGCGCGGGCTATACCGCCCGGGAACAGACCGCCAGCGCGCGGCTCAGCCTGCCCATTGGGGGCATGACCTGCGCGGCCTGTGCCGCCCGGATTGAGAAGGTGCTGGGGGCCCTGCCGGGCATGGAAAGCGCCAGCGTGAACCTGGCCAATGAGACAGCCAGCCTGGTCTATGACCCGGCCAAACTGCGCGCGAGCGACATCAGGGCCAGGGTCCGCGCCCTGGGCTATGAGCCGCTGGAAGCGCGCCAGACCTCCCAGGCGGCCCTGCAGCGCGAGCGCAAGGAGAAGGAAATCCGCCTCATGTGGCGCAAGCTCATCATCGCGGCCGCCTTTGCCCTGCCCCTGCTCTATTTGGCCATGGGCCCCATGGTGGGCCTGCCGGTGCCGGCCTTCCTGCACCCTGACACCCACCCGCTGCGCTTCGCGCTGGCGCAGCTGGCCCTCACCCTGCCCATCGTGGCGGCCGGCCACAGGTTCTACACCTCCGGCACCCGGGCGCTGCTGTCTGGCGGGCCCAACATGGACAGCCTCATCGCCATTGGTACCGCCTCCGCCATCCTCTACAGCCTGGTGGGCACCTGGCAGGTGTACCAGGGCGACCACCACGCCGTGCACCGGCTGTACTACGAATCCGCCGGGGTCATCATCGCCCTGATCCTGCTGGGCAAAACCCTGGAGGCGGTGTCCAAGGGCCGCACCGGGGAAGCGGTGCGCAAGCTCATGGGCCTGGCGCCCAAAACCGCGCTCATTTGGCTGGACGGCTCGGAAAAGCAGATCCCCATCGAAGAGGTGCAGATTGGCGACCTGCTCATCGTGCGCCCCGGGGACAGCATCCCGGTGGACGGGCAGGTGGTGGAGGGCGAGAGCGCGGTGGACGAGGCCATGCTCACCGGTGAGAGCCTGCCGGTGGACAAGCGCCCGGGGGACAGCGTGTACGCCGCCACCGTCAACACCACGGGTGCCTTCCGCTTCCGCGCGCAGAAGGTGGGCGATGACACCGCGCTCGCGCAGATCATCCGCCTGGTGGAGGAAGCCCAGGGCAGCAAGGCGCCCATCGCCAAGCTGGCGGACAAGGTGTCCGGGGTCTTTGTGCCCACCGTGGTGGCCATCGCCCTGGTGGCGGGCATCGCCTGGTATATCGGCACCCGCGACCTGTCCTTCGCGCTCACCATCTTCATCTCTGTCCTGGTCATCGCCTGCCCCTGCGCGCTGGGCCTGGCCACCCCCACCGCCATCATGGTGGGCACCGGCAAGGGCGCCCAGCAGGGCATCCTGATCAAATCCGGCGAGGCGCTGGAGACCGCCCACCACCTCAACGCCGTGGTGCTGGACAAGACAGGCACCCTCACCCTGGGCCAGCCCGAGGTCACCGACATCCTGCCCGTGACAGGCCAGACAGACAACAGCCTGCTGGCCCTGGCCGCCTCCGCCGAGGGCGGCAGCGAGCACCCCCTGGGCCAGGCCATCATCCAGGAGGCCAAGGCCCGGGGCCTGGCCCTCTCCCCCGTGAGCGGCTTCACCGCGCTGTCCGGCCGCGGGCTGCGGGCCCAGGTCATGGGGCAGGCCGTGCTGGCCGGCAACCGCCAGCTGATGGCGGAGCAGGGCATCCCCCTGGGCGAGCTGGAACAGCCAGCAGACGCCCTGGCCAAACAGGGCAAGACGCCCATGTACTTTGCCGCAAATGGTCAGATGCAGGGCCTCATCGCGGTGGCCGATGTGCTCAAGCCCGGCAGCCGCAAGGCGGTCCAGGCCATGGAGCATCTGGGGCTGTCCGTGTACATGCTCACCGGGGACAACGAGAAGACCGCCCGCGCCATCGCGGCGCAGGCCGGCATCCGCCAGGTCATCGCCGAGGTGCTGCCCGGGGACAAGGCCGAGCAAATCAAGCGCCTGCAGGCCCAGGGCTTGCGGGTGGCCATGGTGGGGGACGGCATCAACGATGCCCCCGCCCTGGTGCAGGCCGACATCGGCATCGCCATTGGCTCCGGCACCGATGTGGCCATGGAATCCGCCGACATCGTGCTCATGCACTCCGACCTCAACGACGTGGGCGCCGCCATCCAGCTCAGCCGCCGCACCCTGCGCGCCATCCGCGAGAACCTGTTCTGGGCCTTCGGCTACAACGTGCTGGGCATCCCCATCGCCGCCGGCCTGCTCCACCTCTTTGGCGGGCCCCTGCTCTCCCCCATGATCGCGGCCGCCGCGATGAGCTTCAGCTCCATCTCGGTGCTGCTCAACGCCCTGCGGCTCAAGCGCATGAAGCTGGGGGGCTGAGGCGGGGCCCAGGACGGGAGAAGACGCGGAGGGGGAGCCTGTTTCAACAGGCTCCCCCTCCGCGCGCCCCCGCGAAACCTTCAGTCATATAGAAATTTCAGAACAGACAAAGCGTTCAGGCCCTGCGCCGGTGCCTGAGTCGCTGCCTCAGCCCTCCCGCAGCGCGCCGCCGTGGGAGCGGTAGCGCCCCGGGTGCGCCAGCCGGTTTTTCACCTCAACCAGCGCCTTCTCCACCGCGTAATCGATGATCTCCTTCCCAAACTGCGCCGTGGACGCGGCCGGGGAGCGGTCAGTCACCATGACGCCGATCAGGTCCTCCTCCTTCTCCTTCACCAGGGACAGGTCCACCGTCTCCGGGTGCAGGTGCATCAGGTGGGAGGTTTCCCAGACGCCCGCGTGGTCGCCGGCCTTGGGGTATCTGTCCCGCACCAGCATATAATCGGCGAAAGCCCAGGCAACCATGCTGTCAGGCCCTGTGAACTTGCGGGCGTCCATGAACAGCAGCACGGCCGCGCGGGCCATGTCGATCAGGGGGTAGTGGCCGCACACAAACACCGCCACCTTGAAGCCGAAGGCCTCCGCCTCCTGCAGCATGTGCACCAGCAGGCGCACATAGTTTTCCCGCTCGCCATGCTGGGAATCCAGCATGCGGGTGATGTCAAAGCGCGCCTTGTCCCAGCCCATGTAGGCCAGGATGTCCGTTTGCAGGCTGGGGATGGTTTCCATCCGGCCCTGGAACAGGCCGTAGTACAGCGGCGGGTAGACCACGCCCCCGTGCTCGGCGCAGGCGCGGGCGATGCCCTCGGCCTGCAGGGTGTCCGCGCCAAAGGGGGCGTGCTCCCCATGCCACTCCAGCACGCCCAGGGGGATATAGGCCACCGGGCATTCCGCCATGCGCGCCTTCAGTTGGTGGGGCCGCATCAACCGGATTTCCATTTCGCTCATCATCAGCCTCCCTGCCCGGCTGCCCGGGCCTCGTCTTCATATGTGCCATGTTGTCCGCCCCAGTATAGGGCTTGCACCCGCGTCGCGCAAGCCGCCGGATAAATAAGCGGGTATCTTCCTGGTAGACGGCCGCGAAGCCGCGTGCCGCGGAAAGGAAACATCATGGGTTTAATCAGCTGGATCATCTTTGGCGGGCTGGCGGGCTGGGTTGCCAGCAAAATCACCGGGCATGACGCCTCCATGGGCATCTTCTCCAACATCCTCGTGGGCATCATCGGCGCGGTGCTGGGCGGGCTGGTCATGAGCCTGATCGGCAAGTCCGGCGTGGACGGCTTCAACCTGGGCTCCTTCCTGGTGGCCGTGGGCGGGTCGGTGCTGCTGCTGGCCCTCTTCAAGGGCTTCCGCAAGAACCGCTGAGCGTAAACAACAAGATAAACAGCACCCCCGCGGCCGGATGGCCGCGGGGGTGTTTTGCTGGATGGCCGGGGCCTACATCGCCAGGTACAGCAGGTACAGGCCCATCAGCAAAATCAGGCTGCCCAGCACCACCCGCAGCACCAGGCTCAGCCTGCCGTAGCCCGGGTGTTGGGTGAGCCGCTTCACAAAGGCGGTGGAGGTGCCCGCCAGCACGGACAGCAGGCTGTGCCCGGCCGCGTACAGCAGCAGCAGCAGGATGCCCCGGGCCAGCTGCCCTTGCCCGGCCACCATGGCCAGCAGGGCGATGAGCACCGGGGTGGAGCAGGGGCTGGAAAACAGCCCGGCCAGCCCGCCGGCCATCAGCGCGCCGGCATAGCCCTGCCTGTTGGTTTTGGCCACCAGGTGGCTGGGCTTGATGAAGGTGAACAGCTCCCAGGTCTGCAGCGCCATGAGCACCATCAGGATGCCCAGCGCCAGGTAGCCCCAGCGGGAAAAGCTGCCCAGCAGCAGCCCGGCGCTGGCCGCCACCACGCCCAGGGCGGTGAAGACCAGGGTCAGCCCCAGGGCGAAGGTGAGGGACAGCTTCAGTGCCCGCCCCCGGTCGGCCTGCTCGCCGGAGGCGCTGCCCACATAGCCGATCACCAGTGGGATGCTGGTGAGCGAGCAGGGCATCAGCGAGGTGAGCAGGCCCGCCCCCAGGGCGATGAGCGGGCCCAGCCACAGGCTCTGCCCGATGGCCCGGCCCATGATGTCCAGCCACTCAGTCATGCCGCATGCCCATGTCGGCCAGGATCAGGCGGAAGTCCTCCTCATCCAGGATGCCCTCGTGCACCGTGAGCGCGTGCTCACCGCTGTCGCGGTGCTCGTACAGGCTGAAATTCAGCCCGCTTTGCGCCAGCTGCTCCCCGGGCACCCAGGGGCTGCCATCACCCAGGAAGAAAACCTGGGTGGGCACCACCCGCAGGGGGTAGCCCGCGCCCAGCTCCGGGCGCTTCCACACATCAAAAAACTTGATCACCGCGCGGCCCAGGGTGTCTTCGTGGGCGGCTTCCAGCGCCGGGCGCATCTGCTGGCAGGGCACGCAGTCCTCCGCGCCGAAGTCCAGGATGAGGGGCAGCTGGTGGGCCTGGTAGGCGGCCAGGTCAAAGGTGGTTTCCTCCAGCACGAAGGCGGCGTCTCCGGCCAGCTGCAGCTGGGCAGCCGCCTTGCGCGCCTGCTGGTCCTGCTTGAACAAATAGATGCCGCCAATCACCGCCAGGATGAGCAGGGGCACCACAATACGCAACAGTTTCTTGGATTTCATGTCTTCCTCCAGGTTGATCAGGCGTGTTTGCGCCTGTTTTGCTTATATACCCGCCCCGGCGCCTTGTAGCCGGCCGGCCGCGGGTGGTATCATGCCACGGGGCAGCGCGGGGCAGCCGGCCGGGCAGGCCGGCGCCAATGCAGGCGCCGCCCCGGGGGGAGAGGCGGCGTGGACGACAGGCGCCTGAACAAATACCTGGCCGACAGCGGCTTTTGCTCCCGGCGGGAGGCCGACCGGCTGATCGCGGCGGGGCAGGTGACCATCAACGGCCGGGTGGCCATCCTGGGGGAACGGGTGCCGGCCGGCGCGACGGTGCTGGTGGGCAAGCAGGAGATTGAGCCGGCGGGGGACAAGGTCTACCTGGCGGTGTACAAGCCCGTGGGCATCGTGTCCACCGCTGACCCCAGGGAAAAGCACAACATCGTGGATTATGTGGGCTACCCCGCCCGGGTCTACCCCATTGGCCGGCTGGACAAGGACAGCGAGGGCCTGCTGCTCATGACCAGCGACGGGGACATTGTCAACCGCATCCTGCGCCATGAGGGCCGGCACGAGAAGGAATACCAGGTGCGGGTCAACAAGCCCCTCACCATGGACTTTCTGCACAGGATGGCAACAGGCGTGCCCGTGCTGGGGCAGACCACCCTGCCCGCCCGGCTGCGCCAGACCGGGCCGGACCGCTTCACCATCATCCTGGTACAGGGCCTGAACCGCCAGATCCGCCGGATGTGCGAATCCCTGGGCTATGAGGTGCTCAGCCTCAGGCGCGTGCGGGTGCTGAACATCCACCTGGGCCGCATGCGCCCGGGCGAGTGGCGGCAGCTGGGCGAGCGGGAGCTGAGGGGGCTGATGGCCGCGCTGGCGGATGAAAAGAAATAGGCCTCACGCACTGCAGACAGGCTGCCGCGGCAAATGCCGCGGCAGCCTGTTCATGGCTCCGGATCAGTTTTATTTCAGCTTGATGCTGAACGCGTGCTCCGGTTCCTCCAGCCTGTTGATGATGGGGTTTTGACCGGGCTGGGTTGGGATGTACTGCACCCTGACAGGCACGAAGCGGACCTCCCCGGGGATGCCTTCCAGCGTATCCAGGTTGTACAGCCCCACAAAGCTGACCGGGCCCCTGCGCACGCCCTCCTCCGGCCAGGAGGTGGAAACGGCGCTGAAGCCCAATTCCTCGTCCCCGACCAGCGCCTTGAAGGTGAGGTCGTCAAAGCCCTGCATGTGGTCCGGTTCCGTGAAGGCGATGTCAAAGCGCACCTCCAGGCTGCGCCGGGTGGCGGTCGCCTGGGTGACGCTGATGGCATAGGCGGCCTTGGGGGGTGTGGGCGCGGCCAGACCGGGCGCCGCGTCCAGGCGTTCCCCGGCGGCGGTGGTGAAGCTGCTGCTGAAGCGGTCCACCTCATCAAAGGCGCCGCTGCGCACCAGGCGCTCCCATTGGCGCATCATCATGAATTCCTCTTCCCCAACCCCCTCGGGAACAGGCAGGTAGGCGTCAAACTCCAGGGTGGTGTCGATGTTGGAAATCAGGATGGTTTTCTCCCGGTAGGCATCCCGGAACAGCTGGGCATGCGCCTCATGGGTGATGCCGCTTCTGTCCAGGTAGCCTTCCTGGGTGTGCTTGTCCTGCTGCAGCGGCCAGTTGGGCCGGAGCACGTGGAAGGTGAGCGTCCAGACGATGTCGCCTGTGGCGCCGGGCAGGATGTCCTCCAGGATGGCGGCGTCCACGCTATAGCGGCCGGCGCCCTCAAGGTTCTCCCGCATCCCGGGCAGCCAGACACCGCCAAAGAAGTCAAAGCCGCCCTCAATGTCCACATCCAGCTGCTCGCCCTCACTTTGGGCGGTCAGCAGCGGGAAGACATACACGGTGTCCGCGCCCTTTTTGTGCGCCAGGTTCAGCGCCAGGCTCAGGCCGCGGCCGTCGCTAAAGGCATCGTTGATGGACAGTTCCAGCCACTGGTTTTCGTGTTGCTGGTCAATCTCCGTCACCTGATCGGCGAACCTGGGGCTGATGAATTCCTTCACGCTGTAGCGGCTCACCAGCGCGATGCCGGTTGCGGCCAGCGCCAGCAGCAGGGCCAGCGCCAGGGCCAGGGACAGGGACAGTTTCCTTTTCATGGGTTCCTCCTCGTTCAACTCGTGCAGGGTGCGCGCGAACCGCGCGTGCCCTTGCGCGGAAAGGGGAGGATAGGCCCTTGTGAGCTCGGACAGTTTCATGCTTGTTCCTCCTCTTCCGACAGTGCCAGTTGGAGGGTTTTCCGTGCGCTTAACAGGCGGGAACGCACCGTGCTGGGCGGGATGCGCAGCAACCGCGCGATGTCACCGGTGGGCAGGCCTTCCAGGTAGTGCAGCATCACGCAGATGCGCTGCTTGTAGGGCAGGCGCTCCACCGCGTCGATGACGCTGAGGTCCTTGGCCTCCTGGCCTTGCTCTGGCAGGCGCTCCATGGGGATCAGCCGCCGCTGCTTCCGGTGGATGGCATGGCAGGCATTGATCAGGATGCGGATGAGCCAGGTGTCAAACAGGGCCGTGTCACGCAGCGCATGGCGCTTTTCCCAGGCGGACTGGAGGGCCGCCTGCATGGCGTCCTGGCGGTCTGCCTCGTTGCGCAGCATGCCGCAGGCCACACGGTACATCCCTGTTCCAGGGCCAGCGCCCTGCCGGTAAAATCTGCCTTGTCCAGCAATCGGTCTTCCTCCTGCGCGGTGCCCCGCGCCCATCAGATGCATCTGTCTATTGGATGCGCCGGAGGGGGGAAATGTCCATCCACGGAATCAATTTGATCAAAACAACCCGCGAACACGTCAAAACAGACGGAACCACGCTCCTGAAAACGATGTTTCCGTCTGTGACTGGCTGGCGCGGGAGGTTGGCCCGCTACCCCTTGATGCCGCCCCGGGCCACGCCCCGCACGATCTGCTTGCGGGCGAAGAGGAAGAGCAGCACCATGGGCAGCACCACGACGCTGGAGGCGGCCATGAGCAGCTCATAGTTGGCGCCCACCTCGGTGGTGAAGGTGTACAGGCCAAAGGGCAGCGTGCGCATCAGGTCACTCTTGATGACCAGCAGCGGCCACATGAAGCTGTTCCAGGAGGCCAGCGCGTTGAGCAGGATGATGGTGACCAGGCTGGGCCGGGCGATGGGCACCATGACCTTCCACAGGTACTTCCAGTTGGTGCAGCCGTCCACCCGCGCTGACCAGTAGAGGCCGTCGGGCAGGGACTGGAAGAAGTTGCGCAGGATGTAGGTGTAGAAAATGCTGCTGATGAAGGGCAGGATGAGGGCGTAGAGGGTGTCGTTCAGGCCGATGTTGATGATGGTCTGGTAGTTGGTGATGATCAGCATCTCAAAGGGCACCATCATCATGGACAGCAGCAGGGAAAAGAGCAGCTCCCGCCCCCGGAAGCGCAGCCGGGAGAAGGCGAAGGCGGCCAGGATGGTGGTGAAGGCGGTGGCGGTGACCGAGCCCAGCATCACCAGCACGGAATTGAGGAAATAGCGCGCGAAGGGCGCTTTTTCAAAGGCGATGCGGAAGTTGTCCAGGTTGAACCAGTTCCGGGGCGCCAGGCTGGGCGGGAAGAGGTTCATCTCGGCCGCGGTCTTGAAGGCCGAGCTGATCATCCAGTAAAAGGGGAAGACCATGATGACCAGGCCCAGGCTGAGCAAAAGGTAGCGCAGAATGCGGGCCAGCACCAGGCGCAGCCGGTAGGCCCGGGTGGCCGCGCGCAGGGCGGCCCTGTTCTTTACCTGCTGGCTCATGCGGGCACCTCCTCCATGCTGCGCGCAAGGCGGCATACGGCACGCGGCGTCCTACTCATACTGCCACCTGCGCTGGATCCAGCGCTGCATCATGGTGAAGGCCAGGATGAACACAAACAGCACGATGGCCGCGGCCGCGGCGCGGCCCAGCTCACGGTATTCATACATCATGTCGTAGATGTAGTACACCATGGTGTACATGTTCAGCGCCGGGCCCGCATAGCCCGAAAACAGCACCTTGACCTCGGTGAACACCTTGAAGGCGGAAATGCTGTTGATGATGAGCACCAGGGAGATGGTGGGCGCCAGCAGCGGCACGGTGATGCGCCGGAAGATGCGCGGGGCCCGCGCCCCGTCCACCCGGGCCACGGTGTAGTAGGTCTCGTCGATGTTTTGCAGGCCCGAGAGCAGCAGGATGATGGTGAAGGGCAGCGAGGACCACACCCCGAAGATGACCAGCACCGTCATGGAGTTGCTGGCCGCGTGCAGCCAGTTGACCGGGGCCAGGCCAAACCAGCCCAGGATGGCGTTGAGCACGCCGAAGTTGCGGTTGAAGATCCACCGCCACACCAGGCCCACCGCGGTGACCGAGGTGACCATGGGCAGGAAGTAGCCGGTCTGGAAGAGGGCGGAGAAGCGCAGGCGCTGGTTGAGCAGGTAGGCGATGACGATGGCCAGCGCGGTGGCCAGGGGCACGGTGAACAGCACGTACAGCAGGGTGTTGGACAGGCCCTGCAGGAAGTAGTTGGTGGTGCCGGGCACCCCCTGCAGCACATGCTCATAGTTGCCCAGGCCCCAGCCGGCGAAGCTGCCGTCCAGCCGGTAGCGCTCCTGAAAGCTCATGATCACCACCCGCACCATGGGGAAGAGGGTGAAGGCGATGACGCCCATGAAGAAGGGCAGCAGGTAGTCCATGGGCTCCAGCCGCTGGCCCACGGCCGCGCGCTTCTCCTCATCCCCCCGCCAGTAGGTGTAGGCCAGGGCGGCGGCAAACAGCAGCAGAAAGGCGCCCAGGGCCAGCAACGGGGTGTAGTAGTACATCAGGGGGTAGTTGGGTACGCCCACCGCCAGGTTGAGCCGCACCCGCGCCAGGGAAAAGCCGCGCTCCAGCTGGTCGGCCGCCTCGCCCAGGCCCGTGGCCAGCACCGGGGCCTGGGCCTCATACAGCGCCTGCAGCGCCGGGCGGTCCTCCTCCCCCGCGCGGGCCAGCACCCCCTGGGCCAGGGTGTCCAGCGCCATCCGGGCGATGTCCTGGTTGGGCTGGTCCTCCTGAACCTGGCGGGCAATCTCCACCTTGAGCAGGCGCTTGCGGCTGGAGATGCCGGTGTCCACCGCCCGGGCCAGCGCCTGGGGGCTGTCCTCACCCACCAGCGCCCCGCGCAGGCGCTGGGCGGCGCCCTCCAGCAGCGTGTCCACCAGCAGGCTGCCCTCCAGCTGGGCCGCGTGGCCCACCAGCAGCGCCCGACCCTGCAGGCCCAGGCCCAGGCTGATGGCCCCCAGCAGGAAAAACAGCGCGATGTGCACCAGCACCCGGCGGGGGCCGGCGCGGCGGGGGCGGAAGGGCGCCCGGGGCGCCGGGTGCCCGCTCACAGGTAACGCTCCCCGGTGTGGCTGTCAAACAGGAAGACGCCGCGGTCCTTCAGCCCCAGGTGCACCTGGTCGCCGGGCTTGAGGCCTTCCTCTGAGGGGATGTAGGCGCGCAGGGGCGTGCCGCCAAAGGTCAGCACCGCCATCTCCTCCTTGCCCATCTGGTACACGCTGTCCACCCGGCAGGCCAGGCGGTCCCCCGCCGGGCCCTCCGCCAGCACAAAGCTCTCCGCCCGCACAGCCAGGCGCACTTCCTGGCCCTCCTTCAGCGCCGCGAAGCCGGGCAGGCAGACCCTGGCGCCGTCCGCCATCACAAAGCAGCCACCGCTGATGCTGCCCTCAAAGTTGTTGATGGGCGGGTTGCCCAGAAAATCGGCCACAAACTGGTTGGCCGGCTGGTTGTACAGCTCCTGGGGGGCGGCGTGCTGCTGCAGGAAGCCGTCCTTCATCAGCACGATGTGGTCGGAGATGGACATGGCCTCCTCCTGGTCGTGGGTCACAAAGATGGTGGTCACCCGGGTCTCCTGCTGGATGCGGCGGATCTCCTCGCGCATCTCCAGGCGCAGCCGCGCATCCAGGTTGCTCAGGGGCTCGTCCAACAGCAGCAGGCGGGGGTTCTTCACCAGTGCGCGGGCGATGGCCACGCGCTGCTGCTGGCCGCCGGACAGCTGCCGGGGCTTGCGGGCCAGCAGGCCGCCCATGTGCACCAGGTCGGCCATCTCCCGGGCGCGCGCCTCCCGCTCCCGGGGCGGCACCTTCTGGATTTCCAGCGGGAAGGTGATGTTGCCCATCACGGTCATGTGCGGGTAGAGGGCGTAGTTCTGGAACACCAGGCCAATGCCGCGCTGCTCGGGCGGCAGGTTGGTGACGTCCTCCTCATCAAAGTAAATCTTGCCCGCGGTGACCGGCACAATGCCCGAGAGCATGTTGAGCACCGTGCTTTTGCCGCAGCCCGAGGGCCCCAGCAGGCAGACCAGCTCGCCGCTGGCCAGGGTGACGGTAAAATCCTGCACCGCGCGGGTGGCGCCAAAGTGCTTGGTGAGGCCTTCCATTCGTACTTGCATGTCTGTCTCCTCGTCCGGGCGTCCGGCGGCTGTTCAGGCAGCACGCCATCCTGGGCCGCATTGTAACCACCAGCGCGGCATCTGGCAATCCACCGGCGCTACACCGGGACAAAGGCCTCCACATCCCCGGGCTGGTAGGGGCCCCGCTTGAGCAGCACCTCCATGGCGGCCACCGCGTGCCGGCCGGTGCCCTGGTGGTGGCTGCCATAGCGCTCGGGCATCCCCTGGCGGGTGACATAGGCCACCTCATACAGGGTGTCCGGGCCGATTTCCCCCGCGGGTGTGAACACCCGCTGCACCCGCTGGCCATAGGGGTTCTCCAGCTTGAAATACACCTTGAGCCCCGCCACCCGCTTGATGTAGCCGCCCATCTGGTCAAAGGGCCGGGTGGAGAAGGTGCTTTCCAGGTTGTCCTCCAGCATCCGCGTGATCTGCGCCCCGGTGAGCCGCGCCGTGCGGATCTCCGGGTCCATGGGCACGATGGCGTAGAGGTGGCGCCGGGTGAGGCGGCCCTTTTTCACCGCGCCGCCATAGCGCCAGCCGTTGGAGAAGGCGATGGGCAGCCCGGTGGCCAGGCGCATCGCGTCCAGCAGCAGGCAGTCCATGGTGCCATAAAAGCTGCTGGCCCGGTGCAGGTCCACCCGGCTGCTGCCCACCGGGGTGTCCAGGTAGTCCCGGAATTGCAACAGCAGCGGGTCATGCCGCAGCTTTTTCAGCAAGCCCCGGTCCTGGGGCACGGCCTTGTCCAGCACCACGTATTCATGCGCGATGTGGCGGATGCCCCCCTCCCCCAGGGTCAGGCGGACAAAGCCCAGGGAGGAGGCCATGGCGCCGGACTGGATGATGTAGGCGCCGCCAATTTTCTGCGGCGTCCTCACCCGGTTGTGGGTGTGGCCGGACAGGCACAGGTCGATGCCCGGCACCTGGGTCAGCAGCGCGATGTCCTGCGGGTAGCCCAGGTGGGACAGCAGGATGACCAGGTCGGCCCCCGCCTTGCGCGCCTTGCGGACCTGGGCGGCGGCCTCGCGGATGCCGTCGGTGAAGTCCGCGCCCTGTGAAAACACCGCGGGCATGTTCTTCTGGATGATGTTGGAGGCCAGGCCGATGACGGCCACCTTGAGCCCCTTCACCTCAAAGGTGTGCTGGGGCTTGAACATCAGCCGCCTGGTGCCCCGGTGGTAGACATTGCAGGCCAGCACCGGGTAGCCCAGCGCCTGCTCCAGCTCCCTGAGGCGCGCGGGGGTGTAGGCCGCGTCCCAGTGGAAGGTCATGGCGTGAACGCCCAGGGCCTGCAGGTAGGGCACCATCACCTGGCCCCGGGTCTGCACCGCCTCATGGGTGCCGTGGAAGGTGTCCCCGTTGTCCAGCACCAGCAGCTCACCGGGGTACAGGGCCTGGTACTCCTTGATTTTGCTCAGGATGCGCGGGAAGCCGCCCAGGGTCTCCACATAGAAGCCCGCCGGCCCATAGCGCGCGTCCCCATGCTCCAGCAGCTGGGCGTGGGTATCGTTGATCTGCACAATGCTGATGGTCTTGTCCATGGTGCGTCCCTTCCGCGCGTGGCGCGACAGTGTCTGGGGGGATTCTACCCGCTTGCCGCCGGGCGCGGGCAAAAAAACCCCCTGGCCCCACAGTGGGGCCAGGGGCGATGGCGGATATTGGCTGCCTTCAGCCGTTTCCTGCCCAGAACCATGCCTGCCGCATGTAGCAAAGCTGGCCCGCACCATTCAACAGGATGTACCATTCCTCCCCGATGAGGCCGATGATCTGGCCAACCTCTATGCCCCAGTCCTCCGCCGGGATGCTGTCGCTGCCTGGGTCCGGCCGGGTGAAGCGGGGCGCGTCCACGTGCTCCTCCCGCAGGCTCAGCTGCGGAAAGGCGGGCGGCACGCTGTCCATCCCATCGCCTTCTGTCAGGTACCGCCGCATCATCCAGCCCTCCAGCCCGCTCACGCGCACACGGTACCAGGCGCCCTGGCGTTCCAGCACCTCCACCAGGGTGCCGTTGTAGAACTTGCCCAGCGAATCAGCACCGCGGTCCGGCCCCACGCGCAGGTGCAGGCGGTCCGCCGGGTCGGGGTTGCTGACCACGGCCATGCCCTCCCGGACAAGCGCGCGGGCCGCCTCCTCATAGGACAGGGGCAGGTCCGCCGCAGTCACCCATTCCAGGTCCCGCTCCCCCACATAGCGCCCATAAGCCCGTGGCGGCGCGCCCGGCTGCGGGTCAGTCTGGATGGCCAGGCCCAGGGGGCCCAGGGTCATATCATCCCGGCCCAGAATATGGCGCAGCAGCCACCGGCTGCCATAGCGCCTGAAGACGTAATAGCCGGCCTCCCCGTAGCGCAGGTGGACGGTGTCCAGGCCGCTGGCAATGCCCGCCTTGTCGCCGGCCATGTCCGGCAGCACCCCCTGGAAGATTGGGGCGTAGCCCATTGCCCCCTCCTCAAGGATGGTCAGCCGCCGGCCGTCTTGCGCGGTCTGGGTGAGCAGCAGGATGTAGGCGTCATTCTTGTGCGCGGTCAAAAAGACCTCCCCCTGGGGGAGCAGGTGGGCAAGTTGCTCCCGGGCGCTCCCGGGCAATTCCTCCACGCTGTCATAGAAGCGCTCCGGCGCCCAGGCCAGGGCGGGGGGCGTCAGGCCCGCCAGTAGGAGGATGAGCAGGCAGGCCAGGGCGCGCAGCTGGCGGGCCCGGGTCTGCCCATTGCAGGTTGTCCTCATGGCGCGGCAGCCCCCAGGGTGAAGCTTTGCCACAGTGCAGACGGCCGCTCCGCCTGCACATCCAGGGCATGGAGGAAGTCCGCTTCATCAGCGGGGCTGCCGTCCATGAAGTACTGCGCGTCGCCCGCCGGGCCGGTCTCACACCAGGTAACGGGGACAACCTTCTGCGCCTGCCCGTCAAAGGCCAGGAAGCCAAAGCCGCTGTCCATCGCGCCGGAGGAATAGGAGAAGGTGCCGTCCGCCTTCAGGTCCATCATCGCGCGGGAGACCACCTCATAGGCTGTCACCCGGCCTTCCAGCCAGTCCAGCACCAGGTAGCCGGTGTCAACTTCCGACAAGGGGAAGGCCAGCACGGCCTCCAGGGTGCCGTCCAGGTCCACATCCGCGAGGGCGATCCGGTCAAAGGGCATGGCCTCACCGGTGTATTCGCTGGTCACTTCAGACAGCGGCACCGCTTTGCCGTCCGGCGCGCTGTACACGGCTTCCTCCTGGCGCAGGGCAGGCAGCAGGTCTCCCGCCAGTTCCCAGCCGTCAAAAGGCGGCAGCGCTTCCGCGCCGTTCCCCGGCTCAGCCAAAGCCGTGCTCATCAGACAGAGGCCGCACAGCAGCAACAAAAAGATCTTTTTCATCCTCGCCCTCCATGGTGTACCTGCCCAGATAACGCGCGGCGGCGGCCCTTCCATGCGCCTGCCCGGACCAGTTTTTTGCAATCCGCAGGCAGGACACAGCAGGGGGCCGCCGGATGGCAGCCCCCTGCTGGGTGTTGAAGCCTGTGCGCGAAGGCTTGCTTCGCTTACTCGCCCTTGAGGGCGGCGTTGGAGCGGGTGACCGCCTCGGTCCAGGCCTCGTCAGCCGTCATCTCGCCGCTGGCCGCCTTGATGATGGCGTCGCGGATGGCGTTGCGCACCACGTTGGCGCCGGTCACCGCGGGCAGGGAGCCCGCCTTGTCCAGGTTGGCCAGCACGCCGCCAAGGGCCTGGTTGGCCAGGGTGTCACGGCCCACATACTCCTGGTAGGCGGGCAGCTCGCGCGTCCAGCCGTAGGGGGCCAGCGCAGTCACGGCCTCGGCCCAGCCGGCGTTGACCTCGGCGGAGATGAAGTACTTGATGAACTCGTAGGCAGCCTGGGCGCGGGCGTCGTCATTGTAGTAGAACACAATGGGGCCGCGGTTCCAGGAGGGGTACCAGGTGGCAGCCGGCATGGGCGCCATGGCAAACTCAAAGCCGTCCGGGGTGATGTAGGGGAAGCCGGCGGAGGAGCCGATGTAGCTGCCGATGATGCCGGAGTTGAAGTCCACGGAGAAGTAGTCACCGGAGGACTTGACCGCGAACACGCCTTCGCGGGCCAGGTCCACCAGCCACTGCACCTTGGTGCGCACCTCGGGGGTGTCAAACAGCACCTGCTTGTTGGCCACGTCGATGTAGCCGGCGCCGTCCGTCTCCATGATGAGCATCTGCAGGGTGTCCGTCAGCGAGTCGGTGCCCAGGCCGGCAATGCCCTTTTCCTCATGGATTTTGCGGGCGGCGGCTTCCATCTCGGCCCAGTTGGTGGGCACATCCAGGCCCAGCTCGTCAAACAGGGTCTTGTTGTAGAAGAGGATGGGGCCGGTGGTGTAGGCGGGCACATAGTGGATGAGGCCATCCTCAAAGCCCAGCACCTCGCCCTCCAGCACGCCCTGGGTCAGGGCGGCGTCAAAGCCTTCGATGCCCAGCTCATCGTCGTAGATGTACTGGCCCAGGTCGGCCAGCTGGCCGCCCTTGACATACTGGGCGGCCTCGGAGGCGTAGTTGAAGATGATGTCTGGGCCAATGCCGCCCACCACCGCGTTGTAGACGTTGTTCAGAAAGTCGGCGTAGGGCTGCTGGAGCAGCTCCACCTGGGCGCTGTCAGACTGGGCGTTGAAGGCCTCCACCGCCTGCTGCAGGTAGGCTTCCTGGCCTTCGGTGAAGGT